>NZ_DASZCQ010000001.1:0-9642 GCF_035942955.1 Actinophytocola sp.
CGCCGGCCCTGTGCGGGGCGGCGGGCTCGCGGTCAGTAGAACTGCGACTCAGGAGTCTTCCTCGGCGTCCTCGGCCTGTGAGGGCGGCACCGAGAACCCGGCGGCCTCGGCGTCCTCCTCGGTGGCGAACCACACCTCGGCCACGGTCCGGTCGTAGTACTCGCTGCCCGGCACGTGGTAGAGCATCGAGTCGGCGTTGCCCTTGATCGGGAACCCGTCCGGCTGCGAGCCGTCCTCCAGCGCGGCGCGGCTGCCGGGGCCGTAGGGGTGCTCGTCGTCGGACACGCTCTCCTCGACCTCGACCGACTCGTCGACGGCGGCCTGCGGCTCGGGCTCGGCGGCCGTTTCGTCCACATCGGACTCAGCGGTCTCGGTCTCGGCGGCCTTGGACTTCTTGGCGTCCCTGGCGAACCTGGTCTTGCGCGCCGCCTCGGCCTCGGCGGTGACCGTCTTCTCCTGGACCAGCTCGATGATCGCCATCGGGGCGTTGTCGCCCTTGCGCGGCATCATCTTCACGATCCTGGTGTAGCCACCGTCGCGGTCGACGAAGAACGGCCCGATCTCGGTGATCAGCCGGTGCACGACGCTCTTGTCGCGGATCACGCGCATGATCAGCCGGCGGTTGTGCAGATCACCCCGCTTGGCCTTGGTGATCAGGCGCTCGGCGAACGGCCGCAGCCGCTTGGCCTTGGCCTCGGTGGTGTGGATCCGGCCGTGCTGGAACAGCGACGTGGCCAGGTTGGCCAGCATCAGCCGCTCGTGGGCCGGACCCGCGCCGAGCCGGGCACCCTTGGTTGGCGTAGGCATCTACAGCTGCTCCGTCTCTGCGTAGTCCTGGCCGTCGTCGTGCCCGGTGTCGGCGCTGACGTCGGACCAACTCTCACTGGCGTAGTCGGTGGCGGCCGCGGACGGGTCGAACCCGGGCGGGCTGTCCTTGAGCGCGAGGCCGAGGCCCACCAGCTTCATCTTGACCTCGTCGATCGACTTGGCCCCGAAGTTGCGGATGTCGAGCAGGTCCGCCTCGCTGCGCGAGACCAGCTCGCCCACCGTGTGGATGCCCTCGCGCTTGAGACAGTTGTACGAGCGCACGGTGAGGTCGAGGTCCTCGATCGGCATCGCGTAGGCGGCGATGGTGTCCGCCTCCTGCGGCGATGGGCCGATCTCGATGCCCTCGGCGTCCACGTTGAGCTCGCGGGCCAGGCCGAACAGCTCGACCAGCGTCTTGCCGGCCGACGCGACCGCGTCCCGGGGCGTGATCGACGGCTTGGTCTCCACGTCCAGGATCAGCCGGTCGAAGTCGGTGCGCTGCTCGACACGGGTGGCCTCGACCTTGTAGGTCACCCGCAGCACCGGCGAGTAGATCGAGTCGACCGGGATCCGGCCGATCTCCGCGCCCGCCTGCTTGTTCTGCACCGCGGGGACGTAGCCGCGGCCGCGCTCGACGACGAGCTCGATCTCCAGCTTGCCCTTGCCGTTGAGGGTGGCGATGTGCAGGTCGGGGTTGTGCACGGTGACGCCGGCCGGAGGGACGATGTCGCCGGCGGTGACCTCGCCTGGGCCCTGCTTGCGCAGGTACATGGTGACCGGCTCGTCCTCCTCGGAGCTGACCACGAGCTCCTTGAGGTTGAGGATGATGTCGGTGACGTCCTCCTTGACGCCCGGCACGGTGGTGAACTCGTGCAGCACGCCGTCGATGCGGATGCTGGTCACCGAGGCGCCGGGGATGGAGGACAGCAGCGTGCGGCGCAGCGAGTTGCCGAGCGTGTAGCCGAAGCCGGGCTCGAGCGGCTCGATGACGAACCGGGAGCGGGTCTCGTTGACCGGCTCCTCGCTGAGGGTCGGTCGCTGTGAGATGAGCACTTTCTTGCGTTTCCTTTCCTAGGGCGCCCGCCATATGACGCCGCCGGGATGTATCAGCTCTTACTTCGAGTAGAACTCGACGATGAGCTGCTCCTGCACGGGCACGTCGATCTGCGCCCGCTCGGGAACCTGGTGCACCAGGATGCGCAGGGTGTTCGGCACGACCTGCAGCCAGCCGGGGATCGGCCGGTCGCCGAAGGTCTCCTTGGCGATCACGAACGGCAGGGTGGCCAGCGACTTCGGCTTCACGTCGATGATGTCGAACTTCGACACCCGGAAGCTGGGGATGTTCACCTTCCTGCCGTTGACCAGGAAATGGCCGTGGCTGACCAGCTGCCGGGCCTGCCGCCGGGTACGGGCCAGCCCGGCCCGGTAGACGACGTTGTCCAGCCGGCACTCCAGCAGCTGCAGCAGGACCTCACCGGTCTTGCCCTTCTGCCGGACGGCCTCCTCGTAGTAGCGCCGGAACTGCCGCTCCAGCACGCCGTAGGTGTAGCGGGCCTTCTGCTTCTCCTGCAGCTGCAGCAGGTACTCGCTCTCCTTGACCCGGCCGCGGCCGTGCTGACCCGGCGGGTAGGGACGGCGTTCGAATGCCTGGTCGCCGCCGACCAGGTCGACCTTGAGCCGCCGCGAGATTCGGGTCGCGGGGCCGGTGTAACGAGCCATCTGTGGTTTCTCCTCCCCGCTGGCCTTACGCGGCTTTGCGCGCGCCGCGATCGCTCCGGCAGGGCCACGAATCGGTCATTGTGAACTTGAGGCCGGCGGCGGCCCTGCCACCGCGATAGCGGGCCTTCGGCCGAGGCGCGCTCTGTGGTCGCCTTGATTGCCGCGATGTCATCTGGCTTCGCCCTCCCGTTTCCTCAGACCCGGCGCCGCTTCGGCGGGCGGCAGCCGTTGTGAGGCTGCGGGGTCACGTCCTGGATGGTGCCGACCTCGAGGCCGGCGGCCTGCAGCGAACGGATCGCGGTCTCCCGGCCGGAACCGGGGCCCTTGACGAACACGTCGACCTTGCGCATGCCGTGCTCGGCGGCCTTGCGGGCGGCGTTCTCGGCCGCCATCTGCGCGGCGAACGGCGTGGACTTGCGCGAGCCCTTGAAGCCGACGTGCCCGCTGGACGCCCAGCTGATCACGTTGCCGTTCGGGTCGGTGATCGAGACGATCGTGTTGTTGAACGTGCTCTTGATGTGCGCGTGGCCGTGCGAGACGTTCTTCTTCTCCTTGCGCCGGACCTTCTTGACGGCGCCGGTGCGTGACTTCGGTGGCATGTTGTGGGGTTCTCTCCTGTACTTTCCGCGGCTTCGCGCGCTACGCAATCGCTCCGGCAGGGCCGGTGACGTTCGCGACGTCACCTTGCGTCCGATCGTGGCCCTGCCACCGCGATCGCGTGCCGTCGGCAGGTGCGCGCTCAGTGGTCACCTTTGGTGCCGCGATGTCAGTTGGCATAGGGGTCGTTTACCGCGAGGTCTGGGAGGTGGCGTCTGCTGGCGGGTTCCTGTCGCCACGCCGGATGCGGGACCCGGCGTCCAGGTAGAGGTCGCGCAGTGCCTGCGGGCGCGGGCACTTGGGCGCGACCTGCATGGCCACGAAGGGCCGATTGCGTCGCCGTTGGGTGACGATGGCGACGACCGTGCCGCAGCTCTTGCTCACTTCTTCCCGGCCTTCTTCTTACCGGCGACCGTCTTCTTCGGACCCTTGCGGGTGCGGGCGTTGGTCTTGGTCCGCTGACCGCGGACGGGCAGACCGCGGCGCCACCGCAGGCCCTCGTAGCAGCCGATCTCGATCTTCCGGCGAATGTCGGCGTTCACCTCGCGGCGGAGGTCGCCCTCTACCTTGAAGTTCTCCTCGATGTAGTCACGCAGCCTGATCACGTCCTCATCGGACAGATCGCGGGCGCGCAGGTCCGGGCTGACCCCGGTGGCGTTCAACAGTTCCTTGGCTCGGGTACGGCCGATGCCGTAGATGTAGGTCAGCGCGATCTCCATCCGCTTCTCGCGGGGGAGGTCGACGCCAGCGAGTCGTGCCATGTCTCCTCTTGTGGTTCGGTTCCAGGTCTGCTCCCCTACCGTCCCGAGTCGACTCCTGAAGTCTCGGGCCCCGGCCTGGACTCCGGGGGTGGACCGGATCCGTGTGATCCGGCAGGTATGGGGAGGTCCTCTGTAGTTGTCGCGTCGCTACGACCCGATCAGCCCTGACGCTGCTTGTGGCGCAGGTTCTCGCAGATCACCATGACCCGGCCGTGGCGGCGGATCACTTTGCACTTGTCGCAGATCTTCTTGACGCTCGGCTGGACCTTCACGTCCTGCTTCTCCTGCCGCGGTCGCTCGTTGTCACTTGTAGCGGTAGACGATCCGGCCACGGGTCAGGTCGTAGGGCGAGAGCTCCACGACCACCCGGTCCTCCGGCAGGATGCGGATGTAGTGCTGCCGCATCTTGCCGCTGATGTGTGCAAGGACCCGGTGCCCGTTCTCCAGCTCGACCCGGAACATCGCATTCGGCAACGGCTCGACCACGCGACCCTCGACCTCGATGGCCCCGTCCTTCTTGCCCATGTCCTCCGCGTTTCGTGACAGTGTTCGCTTGGATAACGTGTGTTGGAGCGCGCGCCGCCGCGCGGAGCCGCTGGGGCGATACGCACGACGGAGCCGGCGCAACAAGTGCGCCACCGATCTAGTGTACGCGCGCTGGCCGTGCGGCCAAAATCGGGGTGATCCCCAGGTCAGCCGCTAGACGTCGGCGAAGAAATGCCAGCCCGCCCACCACCAGCTCAGCACCACCAGAACCTGCACCGACCGCCGCCCGAGAGCCGCCGTGAGCAGGCGATTCACCGTCGGCACCGGCGAGCCCGGCACCCGCGCCGCCAGCTCGAGGCCGATCAGCGCCCCGCCGAGCAGCGCGAAGACCGCCACCGTGACCGCGTGACTGCTCATGCCTCCTCCTTGCCCGGCCGGTCCGGCGGCGTGAGCAGCCGCCAGGCCAGCCACAGCCCGACCGCCAGCCACCCGACCAGCAGCGCCGACCGCACCTCCCGCGCCTCGAACAGCGGCGTGAGGACCACACTGAGCGTGGGATGGTCGTACGAGGCCGTTCGCGGATCCGGCTGCCGCAGGAACGAGTTCAGCTCCCACAGGCAGACCGCGACCATGACCGCCGCCCACACCCACCGCCCCGCTCCCGGCCGCGGCGCCGTGCTCGCCGACCCGACCCGCCAGGCCAGCGGCAGGATCGCCAGCCCGGGCAGCGCGACGGCCACCTTCACCGGCACACTCGCCGGCACCCAGCCGCCGACCATCACTCCGTACCCCACGCAGCCCACCGCCGCGAGCAGCACCCACCCGACCGCCGGCCGCTCGCCGGACCCGACACCGCGCTCCCGCCGCGACCGCGGCCGCGGGTCGCCGCGGTCGCGCAGCCCGGCCACCATCAGACCGAGGGCGATCGACACGAAGATCACCCCGTCCACCGGCGCCCCCCGCGCGAAATGCACCAGCCCGGCGACCAGCATGATCAAAATGGGCAGGTCCCGCCACAACGGCGGCCCGACCCGCGCGACCGCGGCGGACCCGACTTCGGGATCGATCACTCCCCCATCGTGCCCAACTTCTCCGCCCAGCCCCCACCCCGAGAATGATGTCTCCGGCGAAGTCGGCCACCGGAACGCGTCACACGGCTGCACGAGAGCGGGACACGACTGCCGGAAGGCCGAACACACCGGGCCGAGACCGGAATCCCGGGCGCGTGCTGCGCTCGGGTCGCGGTGTGACGCCTTCGCGTAGGTCGGTGACGCGGCCCCGGCACCACGGCGGATCCCGCGGCGCTGGGCAGCCGGTCGACACCGGACTTTGCCGAAGCCTGGTACACCTACCCAGCCCCCACCCCGTCCTGGGGTGGGGTGGTGGGTTCGTGGGCAGTTTACCGGGTCGAAACCGTGTTGATCTTGATCTGAGGGCGGGGTGTGGATGGCTGGAGGGGGTGTGGATGGGCGATTTGGCCAGGTGGCAGGCTCAGTCGGGTGGGGCGGTGAGGACCCACGGGCCGTCGTCGGTAATCGCTACCGTGTGCTCCCAGTGGGCGGCGCGGGAGCCGTCGGTGGTGACGACGGTCCAGCCGTCGGACAGCTCCTGGGTGCGGGGGGAGCCGAGGGTGAGCATGGGCTCGATGGCCAGGGCCATGCCGACGCGCAGGCGGGTGCCGCGGCCGGGTTTGCCGTAGTTGGGGAGGAACGGCTCCATGTGCATGGCCCGGCCGATGCCGTGGCCGCCGTAGTCCTTGACGATGCCGTAGCGGCGGCCGTGGTCGCGTTCGGCCTCGCGGGTCGCGGTCTCGACGGCGTGCGAGATGTCGGTGAGGCGGCCGCCGGGCCGGATGGCGTCGATGCCGGCGAGCATGGACCGGCGGGTCGCCTCGGACAGCGCGAGGTCGATGGGGTCCACGGAGCCGACGGCGACGGTGACCGCGGCGTCGCCGTGCCAGCCGTCGAGGATGGCGCCGCAGTCGATGGAGATCAGGTCGCCGTCGACGAGGACCTGCCCGTGGTTGGGGATGCCGTGGACCACCTGCTCGTTGACCGACGCGCAGATGCTGGCGGGGAAGCCGTGGTAGCCCTTGAACGACGGGACGGCGCCGGCGTCGCGGATGGACTGCTCGGCCAGCTCGTCGAGTTGGGCGGTGCTCACGCCGGGGCGGACGGCGTCGGCCAGCAGGGCGAGGGTGCGGGCCACGACGAGGCCCGCGGCCCGCATCGCCTCCAGCTCGGTGCGCGTCTTGATCTCGATCATCCGGTCACGCCGTTGCTGCAACCCCAGCCGGAGCCCGCCGAGCAGCCCACCGCGCGTCACTTCTGGTCGCGCAGCGCGCTCAGAATACGGTTGGTGACCTCGTCGACCTCGCCGATGCCGTCCACGGTGATCAGCACGTCGTGGTAGTAGTCGAGCAACGGGGCGGTCTCGGATCGGTACACGCTCTGCCGGTGCCGGATGACCTCCTCGTTGTCGTCGGCGCGGCCCCGGGCGAGCAGGCGCTGCACCAGCGTCTCCTCGTCGACCTGCAGCTCGATCACCGCGTCGAGCTTCTCGTCGTTCTCGGCGAGGATCTTGTTCAGCAGGTTGGCCTGGGTGACGTTGCGGGGGAAGCCGTCCAGCAGGAATCCGTTGGCGATGTCCGGCTCCTCGAGCCGCTCGCGCACCATCTCGTTGGTCACCTCGTCCGGCACGAGCCTGCCGGCGTCGAGGAAGCCCTTCACCTTGCGGCCGAGCTCGGTCTCGGCGTCGATGTGGGCCCGAAACAAGTCCCCGGTGGAGATGTGCGGGACCCCGAGCCGGCTGCTGAGCGTCGTGGCCTGCGTGCCCTTGCCGGCGCCGGGCGGGCCGACCAGAACGACCCGGGTCATCTCAGGAAACCTTCGTAGTTGCGCTGCATCAGCTGGCTCTCGATCTGCTTGACCGTGTCGAGCCCGACGCCAACCATGATCAGCACGGCGGTTCCACCGAACGGGAAGTTCTGGTTGTTGCCCTGACCCGTGACCTCGAGGAAGAAGTTCGGCAGCACCGCGATGATGCCGAGGTAGATCGACCCGGGCAGGGTGATCCGGCTCAGCACGAAGCTGAGGTACTCGGCGGTCGGCCGGCCCGGCCTGATGCCCGGGATGAACCCGCCGAACTTCTTCATCTCGTCGGCACGTTCGGTCACGTTGAACGTGATCGTGATGTAGAAGTAGGTGAAGAAGATGATCATCCCGAAGTAGATCGCGATGTGCACCCAGCTGGCCTGGTTGGCCACGTAGTCGGCGATGAACCGCTGCCACCAGCCGTTCTGGTCGGTGCCGACCAGCCGCGAGATCAGATCGGGCAGGTAGAGCAGCGACGACGCGAAGATGACCGGGATGACGCCGGCCTGGTTGACCTTCAGCGGCAGGTAGGTGGAGGTGCCGCCGTACATCCGGCGACCGATCATCCGCTTGGCGTACTGCACCGGGATGCGGCGCTGGCCCTGCTCGACGAACACAACGCTGATGATGATCATCAGTCCGAACGCGCAGACCACGGCGAAGATGAGGCCGCCGGTCTCGTCGTTGTTGAGGATGTTGGCGCCCTCGAACGGGATCCGCGCCGCGATGTTGACGAACATCAGCAGCGACATGCCGTTGCCGACACCCCGCTCGGTGATCAGCTCACCCAGCCACATGATCACGGCGGTGCCGGCGGTCATCGCGATGACGATCAGCGTCAGGTCGAAGACGCTGTTCTGCGGGATGATGTCGATCTGGTTGCCGCTCTCGTCCACGCAGTTGCCGAACAGCTGGCCCCGGTCGGCCATGGCCACGATGCCGGTCGCCTGCAGGATCGCCAGCCCGATGGTGAGATAGCGGGTGTACTGGGTCAGCTTGCCCTGACCGGCCTGGCCCTCCTTCTTCAGCTGCTCGAACCGCGGGATGACGACGGTGAGCAGCTGGATGATGATGCTCGCGGTGATGTAGGGCATGATCCCCAGCGCGAACAGCGACAGCTGCAGCAACGCCCCGCCGCTGAACAGGTTGAGCAGCTGGAAGACGCCCTGGTCGTCGACGTTGGCGATGCATCGCTGCACGTTGGGGTAGGACACCCCGGGCGACGGCAGGGTGGCGCCGACCCGGTACACCGCAATGATCAACAAAGTGAACAGGATCTTGCGGCGCAGGTCCGGCGTCGCGAGAGCCGAGCGGAAGGCGCTGAGCACGCGAGGACCTCCTCGGCGTCACCGGCGAGCGGCCGGTGATCTGCTTAGCCGGCGTGCGGCCGGCGGGAACACGGCCTGGCCACCAGGTTTCGGCAAGCCAGGAACGCTTCGGGGGGCACTCCACCCGAAGCGTGATTACGACTCTAACAGGACAACCCCGCCGCTCAGCACCCCCCGCCCGGTTTCCTGCCGATCCTCATGGTTGATCGGCGAGCACGGCCGAACATGGTGGTGCGCCAGCCGCCGCCCATGGTGCGGATGAGCTGGTGCACGGGGTGGTCCCGGTCGGAAGCCGCGGCGCGCCGAGCCGGGTCCGGAGGTCCAGTGGTGGCTCGACCCGCACGGCGTGAGCGGCACGAGCGAGGTGCTCTGCCTCGATCAACCGGAGGACTGTTCCTACTGATTCGGTGGCTCGTCGGGAAGGCGGATCACGACGGGGACGCCGAGCACCGGGGTGTCCGGCTCCTCCCTGGTACCGACGGGAACCGGCGCCTGGCGACCCAGCACCGCCCCCGCGATGGCAAGCACCGCGGCGGTGACCAGGATCCACAGGCCGGCACCGGCGCTGGAGTCGATCGAGAGGTCGACGGGAGCCGTGCGCTCCACCTCCCGGGCGCCGCCCACCCAGCCGAGCACCTGCATGCCGATCGTGCACACCGTGCCCGCCAGGAACGCGGCGCCCAGCGCGGTCATCGGCCCGCGCATCCGGCCGACCCGGTGGTCGGCCGCCCAGGGGGCGGTGCGCAGCCCCAGTACGGCCGCCGCCAGCAGCGCCACGGCCGCCAGCGTGAGCGGAACGCCGTTGAGCGGGGTGCTGATGCCGACGGAAAAGGCGCCGACGCGATCGTCGGTCCGGGTGGCCCAGCTCGTGATCGAGTAGCTCGTCTCGCCCTGGTCGCCGAACCGCCACGTGTTGATGTACAGGGCCTGGAACGAGCCGACGACAGTCAGGACCGCCGCGGCACAGCACAGCAGCGTGCTGAGCGAGCGCCGGGACGATCGTGAAACGAGGTTCCCCCCGAAACCGGTCATGACCCGATGGTGGCACGGAACGGCCGGCGGAGGTGGAGC
>NZ_DASZCQ010000002.1:0-3608 GCF_035942955.1 Actinophytocola sp.
CCGTGCGGAGGGGGCTTCCGGCCCGGCGATGGTGGGCCGGAAGCCCGCGCATGGTCAAATGTGGACATGTCCGCTACCGACCACGGGCCGGCCACCGGCGCGGTGACCGTCGACGGGCGACGGCTCGTCTTCGACCAGTACGGCACGGGTGACAAGGTGATCGTGCTGCTGCACGGCCTGCTGATGCGGCGCAGCATGCACGAGCCGCTGGCCGCCGAGCTGGCCAGCCGCGGCTACCGGGTGGTGTGCCTGGACATGCTCGGGCACGGCGACTCCGACCGGCCGGCCGACCGGCGGCTGTACTCGATGGAGCTGTACGGCCGGCACGTGGTCGGCGCCCTCGACGAGCTCGGCGTGCGGCGGGCGATCATCGGCGGCACCTCGCTCGGCGCCAACATCGCGCTGGAGGTCGCGGTGCAGGCGCCGGAGCGGGTGCACGGGCTGCTGATCGACATGCCGGTGCTCGAGGACTCGCAGACGTTCTGGGCCATGGTGATCGGGCCGCTGCTGGCCATGTACTCGCTCGGCCGGCCGGTGCTGCGGGCGCTGGGGGCCGCCGCCCGCCGGGTCCCGCGCGGCAACTACCTGCTCGACATCCTGCTCGACTGGCTGCGACCGGATCCCGGCCCGAGCCGGCACGTGCTGCTCGGGCTGGTGTACGGCCGCAAGGCGCCACCGGCGCGGGACCGGCGCCGGATCACCGCGCCGACGCTGGTGATCGCGCACCGCGGCGACTACAGCCACGCCATCTCCGACGCCTACGACCTGGTCGGCGAGCTGCCCAACGCGCGCCTGACCCGGGCCAAGTCCATAGTGGAGTTGCGGGCCCGGCCGGACCGGCTCACCGAGGAGATCTCCCGCTTCCTCGACACCTGCTGGCCGCGTCCGGAACCGGTTCGGCTGCACTCGGTCTAAAGAGGTGCCGCGCATGCCCGATGTCCGCGCCATGTGGCGAAACCGCGCGTTCGAGGCCGTCTTCGGCGCCGCGTACAACTTCGGCATCGAGCACGACTGGCTGGCCAAACCCTTCGGCAGAGCCATCTTCGGCACCGACGCCGGGCTCATCTACGACGCCATGGCCGCGGTGGGCGCGATGCCGGACGGCTCCGCCATCCTGGACGTCCCGTGCGGCGGCGGGGTGGCGATGCGGGCTCTGCGCGCGACGCAGCGGGTTCGCTACGTCGCCGCCGACATCTCCCCCACCCAGCTCGACCGCGCCCGGCGCCGGGCCGCCGAGCGCGGCCTGGACACCGTGGAGCTCGTCGAGGCCGACGTCGAGCGCATGCCGTTCCCCGACGGCGAGTTCGACCTGTGCCTGTGCTTCAACGGTCTGCACTGCCTGCCCGATCCGGCGGCCGCGGTCCGCGAGATGGCCCGCTGCCTGCGCCCCGGCGGCCGGCTGGTCGGCGACGTCGCCGTCCGGGGCGAGCGCCGCCGCGCCGACGCCTGGATCGCGGCCGCCCGCTCCGCCGGCATCTTCGGCCCCTCCGGAACCCTGACCGACGTGCGCGCCTGGCTCACCGCCGCCGGCCTGGAAATCCGGTCCCTGTCCACCTCCGGCGCCGTCGTCCATTTCACCGCCGCTGCTCCATCCGAGTGACCGGTGGAACGGCATAACTGACAGTCATGTCATACCGACGACAGACAATTTGCGGGCTGCTACGGTTCTCACCGAGAGCGAGCGGGTAAACACGAGGGGGATTCATGGATCCCACCGATTTTCTGCACCGCGGCGTCGACACGGCCGACGATCTCCGCCGGCAGGGGACCGAGCTCAGACAGGTCATAGAAAGCGCGCGGCCCTTCGTCAACGCCGCCCAGTCCGGCTCCTTCGGCATCAGCGAGAACGCCGGCCAAGCCCTTCTCGACGCCATCCACCAATGCCAGGACAAGCTGGAGTGGGTGCAGAAAAATGTCGACCGCATTCAGCAGAACACCCGGCTGGGCACCAGTCCGGATGCGGTGGCCATGGCGCGGTTCAACCGCGAGGTCGCGGCCGGCGACAGCAACTCGGCGACACAGGCATTGCAGGACCTGCAGGTGCTCCTCGCTCAGATGGAGAGCGGGGTCGCCGAGGCCATGCGGCACTACCGGCGGATGGACTCCGAGGGCGCCGGTGCGGTCCGGCGCGCCGGATCCTGATCCGCAGACGAACCTTGACGGGAGGTGAATGACGGATGCCGGCAGAGGAGCCCCAGCCCGGTCAGGAGACCTACGCGGGGGACTATGAGCAGTGGGTCGAGACCGCGGCGGTGGCGAGCGCGCCGGCCGTGGGCGGACCGATCGGGACCGCGTGGCAGATCGGTGCGTCGATGGGGGCGGAGTTCGCGTCGGACCAGTTCGCCGAGGGGCAGGCGGACCGGCTGCAGGAGGGGGTGACGACGCGAGACGGGCCGGCGCTGCCGGGCACGTACTACCCCGGCTACGACCATCCGACGTTGCAGCGGATGGTGGAGACGAACATGGATCCCGGTCAGGTGAACGAGATCGGGGCGGCGTGGAACGACCTCGGCAACACGCTCGTGGAGTTTCAGACGGCCGTGTCGTCGGCCGTCGGCCGCAGCACCGAGGATTGGTCCGGCACGGCCGGGGACGCGGCGCGGTCGTATTTCACCGGCGTCGGCGACTGGATGGGCGGGACCGGGCAGGCGTTTCAGCTTGCGGCCAACCGGATGAACGCGCAGTCGGAGGCGGCGGCGACCGCAAGGGCGGCGATGCCGGAGCCGGTCGATTTCAACTGGGGCGACGCGCTGGCCATGGCGGCCACCGAGACGAACCCGTTCAACATGGTGAACACCATGCGGGAGATCAGGCAACGGTTCGATGAGAAGCAGGAGGCGCACGCGCGGGCCGCGGAGGTCATGACCACCTATGCCCGGACGCTGGCCGAAACCGGCTCGGCGATGCCGGCGTTCGCGCCGGTGCCGACGATGGCCTCCGGTTCCGGCGAGAAGTCCGCGGAGCCCGGTGGCGGGGGCGGGGGCTTCGGCACCGGAAGCTCGGTCCCGCCCCTCGGCGCCGGCGGTGGTGGATCACCCGGCGGAGCCGGGGCCTCGGGCGGCGGCGCCGCCGGGACCTCGGGCGGCGGGAGCGCCGGCGGCAGCATGCCGGGAACCGGGTCGACCGGCGGAGCGGCCGGGCTCGGTGGCGGCTCGACCGGCTCCGGAAGCGGGACCGGCACGAGCTTCCTGCCGGGCGGTGACGGCGCGGGCCGGACGCCGGTGCAGAGCTTCGAGGTTGGTCAACAGAATCCGGGTGCCGGGCGGACTCCGGTCAACCCCGGGCCGGGGCCGGTTCCGGGGCCCCTGCCCGTCGGCGGGCTTCCGGGCGGCGGCGGGCTTCCGCCGCGCGAGTCGGGCTCGGTCGGCGGCCGGGGGTTCGGACCCGGCGGCGGGCGCGGGTTCGGACCGATCGGTGGACCCGGTTCTCCAGCGGGCGGTGGATCCGGTTCCAGCCTTGGCGGTGGGCGCGGTTTCGGCGCGGGGACAACGGGATTCGGTAGCGGGCCGGGCGCCGGTGGCGGTTCGGGCACGGGCGGCGGGCCGGCGAGCGGGTTCGGTGCGAAGGGGCCGGGCGGGCTTGCCGGCGAGCACGCGCCGGGTCGCGGT
>NZ_DASZCQ010000003.1:0-5274 GCF_035942955.1 Actinophytocola sp.
GGTCGGGTCGGCCGGACCGGTCGAGGCGGTCGGCGCTTCGTCGCTGCCGGGAGTCCGCCGCGGGCGGCGGGGTGCGTCCGCCGGAGCGCTGGCCGGCGGCCCGGTCGGGCAGTGACTGCTCCCGCGGCCGGCGGGTGCGCGATGCCCGCCCCGGCCGCTCCTCCAGCGGGTCGAGGGGATCACGGTCGCGCGCGGAGCGGTTCGCGCGCGTGCGGGGCGCGGGGTCGCGCTGCAGCCACAGGCGCAGCAGCCCGATCGCAACGGTGACGCCGGTGGTGATCGCCATGGTGGGGAAGTTGCTGGTGAGCGGCAGCGCCACGGAGAAGATCAGCTGCTTCAGCCCGCCGTTGAATGGGCCGCCGGGCTGGGACAGCATCACCGCGCCGATCGCCGTGACCGCGAACACCAGCGGTGGTTGAACCATTGGCCCGAACAGGTTGCGCCGCCGCACCCAGCACACCGCGCCGACGCAGCCGAGAATGTAGGCGCCCTGGTAGATCCGGCCGAGCGAGTCCTGCCGCTGCATGTCGAACACCGCGGCGAGCGCCGCCAGTCCGAAGGCCAGCAGAACCGCGGCCCACCAGGACAATCCCCGCCCGTTGCCGACGATCGGACGCTCATCCCACGCCGGTTCGGCGGGTTCCGAGTCGAGATCGCTCTGACGATCGCGGGTGGCGGTCACGGGTCACAGGTTAACCCGTATGCACGCAAACCCATCGCCGTCGTATCGACGGCTTCCCCTGGGCGCACGCGTCGTGTGAGCCCGACCACATCCCGGCAACCAGCCGGGTGCGTGTTCAGTTGTGTGCTCGGTCCATCGGCACCTCCGCCACCATCGTGTGATCAACAGTCGGCGCGTCGTCCGGCCAGGCGGCCGGGCCGATGCCGGTCTCGTCGGGGTCGCGCACCGCGGCGACCGGGCTCGGGCTGGCGGCCGCGTCGCGCAGCGGGCCGACCGCCGCCTGGAACTGGGTCAGCGCGTCCAGCTCGCGCCGTCTGGCCTGCAAGAACCGCTGCAGGTGCGTGGTCGACACGTTGACCGCGTCCACCGCCGCGCCCGCCGCCCGGTGCGCCGACGCCGCCTGCGACCGGACCGCCTCGATGTCCGCGGCCAGCGCCCGCTCGGTCGCGGCGAACAGCGCCGCCGAGGCCACGATCGCGAAACCGGTCGGCCCGCAGAGGAACACCCGCCGGTCGAGCAGCCAGCGCAGCAGGTCGGTGTCGGTGTCCATGGCGGCGACCACGGCCGCGTCCGAGGGCACGAACATGATCGTTCCGTAGATCGCGTCCGCCCAGCGCTGGTAGCCCTTGCCGGCCAGCTCGGCGGCCCGGGACCGGATGTTGCGCACGTGCACGCGCAGGGCGTCGGCCCGCTCCTCGGGGTCGTCGGTCTCCACCGCCTCGGTCCAGCAGGTCATGCTCATCTTGGCGTCGACCGGCACCATCCGGCCGTCGCCGACGAGCAGTAACAGATCCGGCCGGGCCGAACCACCCCCGCCGACGTCGGTCTGCACGGTGTAATGCAGTCCCTCGCGCAGCCCGAGCGCGCGAGCGGTGTCCACGAGGACCTGCTCGCCGAGCTCACCCCGGCCGTTGATGGAGGCGAAGGTGATCTCGTACCGGCGCAGCGCGTCCTGCTGGCGATCGGACCGCTGGCGCTCCTGCTGCAGGGTGGCCAGCGCGGCGTCGGCGCGGCGCACGCTGTCGCAGTAGAGCCGCCAGAACAGCGCCGCCCCGCCCACGAGCAGGAGCAGCAGCACGACCACGCTGGTGCCGAGCACTGCGGTCACCGGCTGTACCGCCTCTCCGGAATTAACTGCTGTCGTTGCGTTCCAGCGAATTGTGCGTGGACCGCCAGACATCATGACCCCGCCCACCGACAGAACGTGCAAACCTCGGGCCTCGGCGTGGCGTCCGGGAAGAGCCGGCCGGCGGCCTTAACTTGGGTCGCATGCGGGTGTTGCACACCTCCGACTGGCATGTGGGGCGCACGTTCCATGGCCGGGATCTGCTCGCGGATCAGGAGGCCGTGCTCGGCGGGCTCGCCGATCTGGTCGCCGACGAGCGGGTCGACGTGGTGGTGGTGTCCGGCGATCTGTACGACCGGGCGGTCCCGTCCGGTGAGGCGGTGTCCGCCTGCACCCGGGTGCTCAAGGCGATCCACGCGGCCGGCGCACAGCTGGTGGTCACGCCCGGCAACCACGACTCGGCACCGCGGCTCGGCGCGTTCGGCGAGTTCACCGCGGCCGGCGGGCTGCACCTGCGAACCAGAGTCGCCGAGCTGCACCGGCCGGTGCTGCTCGACGACGAGCACGGACCCGTGGCGCTGTACGGAATCCCTTATTTGGAGCCGGAACCGGCCCGGCAGGCGCTCGGCACACCGGACGCCAAGGGCCACGCCGGGGTGCTCACCGAGGCCATGCGCCGGGTGCGGGCCGATCTCGCCGAGCGCCCGGCCGGCACCCGCTCGGTCGTGCTGGCGCACGCGTTCGTCACCGGGGGCCAGACCAGCGCATCGGAGCGGACCATCGCCGTCGGCGGCGTCGAGCACGTCCCCTGCTCGGTGTTCGACGGCGTGGACTACGTCGCCCTCGGCCACCTGCACGGCCCGCAGCGGCTGGCGGATCACCTGCGCTACTCCGGAAGTCCGCTGGCGTACTCGTTCTCCGAGGCCCGGCAGCACAAGTCGGTGTGGCTGGTCGAGCTGGACGCCGGCGGCCTCGCCGGGGTGGAGCGCCGGGAGCTGCCCGTTCCGCGGCGGTTGGGCACGCTCGCCGGCACGCTCGACGAGCTGCTCACCGATCCGGTGCACGAGCGGTGTGCCGACTGGTTCCTGTCCATCGAGCTGACCGACCCGGTCCGTCCGACCGACGCGCTGCGCCGGCTGCAGGAGCGGTTCCCGCACGCCGTGCACCTGGAGTGGCGGCCGGAGGGCGGCTTCGCCGGCGGGTCCATGCGGTACGCGCAGGCCGCGCTCGGGCGCTCCGACGAGGAGCTGGCCTGCTGCTTCGTCGCCGACTGCCGAGGGGAGGAGCCCAACGAGCGCGAGCGGAAGCTGCTCGCCGAGGCGCTGATCGCCGCCGCCGCGATGGAGCCGGGCGCCGAACGGCCCGACCGGGAGGCGGCGTGAGCGGAGCGTGCGGAGCGAACCATAGGCACTGCCCTGCCGCCGAGGAACGAGGCGGCAGGGTCGCCATCACCGAGCTTGCGAGGTGATGGATTCTGAGGCTGCACCTCCTGGAGCTCGCGGCGTTCGGGCCGTACCCGAGGCGCGAGGTGGTCGACTTCGACGCGCTCGGGTCAGACGGGCTGTTCCTGCTGCACGGTGACACCGGGGCGGGCAAGACCACGCTGCTGGACGCGGTCGCGTTCGCGCTGTACGGGGCCGTGCCCGGGGTGCGGGGCGAGGCGCGCCGGCTGCGCTGCGACTACGCCCCCGACGACACGCCGACCGTCGTGTCGCTGGAGCTGACCGTGCAGGGCCACCGGCTGCGGGTGACCCGCAGCCCGGAGTACCAGCGGCCCCGCCGGCGCGGCCGGGGCACCACCAAGCAGCCCGCGAAGGCGTCCCTGACCTGGATCGGGCCGGCGCCGTGCGGGCACGCGCCGGACGGGCTGACCAGGATCGACGAGGTCGGCCTGACCATCGAGCGGCTGCTTGGCATGAGCAAGGACCAGTTCTTCCAGGTCGTGCTGCTGCCCCAGGGCGAGTTCGCCCGGTTCCTGCGGGCCGAGACCAGCGAGCGGGAACGGTTGCTTGAGCGGCTGTTCGGCACGCAGCACTTCGCCGGCGTCGAGTCGTGGTTCCGCGAGCGCCGGACCCGGCGGGGCCGCGAGCTGGACGGCCGCCGGGTGGCCGTGCGCGAGCTGGTGGCCAGGGTCGCGCAGGTGGCCGGCGACGAGCCGCCGGAGGACGGCGCCGACGAGTCCTGGCTGGCCGCGGCGGTCGAGCGGATCTCCGGCGTCGTGGCCGTGTCCGCCGAGCGGGAGGCCGCGGCCGCGGCCGAGCGGGAGGCGGCGGAGGCGGAGCTGGTCGAGCGCAGGGCGATGGCCGACCGGGTCCGGGGGGTGCGGGCGGCCACCGCCGAGCTGGCGGCGCTGGCGGAGGAGGCCGACCGCCGGGAGTCCTGGCGCGCCGAGCTGGCGGCGGCCCGCCGGGCGGTCGCGGTCGCCGCCGCCGAACGGGAGCGGGAGCGGGCGGACCGGTTGCTCGACGCCGCACTGTCTACTGAGGACTCGCGGGTCGCCGGTGCCGTTCGGTTGGGGCATCGGGAGGTCGACGCCGAGGTGGCCGAGTTGCGCGCCGCGGCGGGGCGGCTGCGGGAGGAGGCCGGGGCGCTGGCCGGACTGCTCGACGAGGCCGAGCGGCAGGAGGCGGATCGCGCGCGGATCGCCGAGCTGGATCGCACCGAGCGGGCCGTGCGGCACCGGGTCGACGAGTTGGGGGCGCGACTTTCCCTTCTCCCGCAACAGATTGCGACCGCCCGGGAGCGGCTGGACGAGTCCGCGGCGGCCGCCGCCGCGCTCCCGGCCGTCAAGTCCTCAATGGATGACGCGGAGGCGCTCGCCAGGGACGCCGCGCGATTGCCGGAGGTGGAGAAGGCGGTCAAGGCCGCCGCGGAGCGGAATCGCCGGGCCGTCGACGCACACCAGCAGGCCCGCGAGGCCGTGCTGGACGTGCGGCAGCGCCGCCTGGACGGGATGGCCGCCGAGCTGTCCGCCGAGCTGGTGGACGGCCGCCCGTGCCCGGTCTGCGGGTCGAGCGTTCATCCGCAGCCGGCCTGGCTCGAGCTGGCTACGGTCACCGCGATGGACGAGCATCAGGCCACCCGCGCCGAGCAGCGCGCGCTGGACGCGCGGCAGTCGGCGGCCGGCGCGCTGAAGGAGGTCGAGCAGGAGCGGGCCGCGCTGCTCGAGCGGCTGGCCGGGCGCACAGCGCGGGAGATCGCGACGTTGCGGCGCAAGGCGATCCGCGAGCACGAGCGGGCCGCGCAGCTCGCCGGCCGGCGCGCCGAGCTCGCGAATGCGGTGCGGGAGCTGGAGATCGAGGCCGAACGGGTGCGCGACCGGCGCGGCGCCGGCGAGCGGGAGCTGGCCGCGATCGAGCGCGAGCGGGCCGGGCTGGCCGAGCGGACCGCCGCGCGGGCCGAGCGGCTGGACGCCGCCCGCGGTGCGCATCCCGATGTGGCCAGCCGCCGGGCGCACCTGCTCGAGTTGGCCGCCGCGGTGGACGCGCTGGCCGACGCCCGCGGCGAGCGGCTCGCCGCCGCCGAC
>NZ_DASZCQ010000004.1:0-35293 GCF_035942955.1 Actinophytocola sp.
CCGGTCAGGCTCGCGACGCGCCCGGACCCGCCCGTGCGCCCCGCGGCACCGCGGATTCCGGTCGTGCCGAGGCGGGCGCCGGTCGCCGAGCCGACCGTGCACATCAGCATCGGGCGCGTCGAGGTGCGGGCGACCGCGGAACCGGGCGCGCCGAGCCGTGCGCCGGCTTCGGGCCGGCCGCGGCTGAGTCTGGATGACTATCTGCGTGGGCGGGCGGGGGGTGATCGCCGGTGAGCGACGAGGACGCCATCTCGGCGGTGACCGACACGTTGCGCCGACTGGTCGCGGTGGGTGTGGAGAGCGTCGGTGGTGCGCAGGTGATCACCAAGCCGCCCAACGAGATGGCGTCGGGCGGGCAGGACAGGCTGGTGAACCTCTTCCTGTTCCGGACCGATGTGGACGGTGCGCTGCGCAACGAGGACCGGCTCGACCTGGTGGCGGGGGAGATCGGTGACCAGCCGCTGCCGCTCGTCCTGCACTACCTGCTCACCCCGTTCGTGCGGGACGGCAACGACGTCGTCGCACACCAGCTGCTCGGCGCCGCGATCCGGATCCTGCACCAGTACCCGGTGCTCGACCCCGCGGAGCTGGACGGCTCGGCGGTGCCCAGCAACGTCGCCCACCAGCTGGACCGAATCCGGATCACCTGGCAGCCCCTGAGCGAGAAGGACATCTACTCGCTGTGGTCGGCCTTTCAGGCGCCGTACCGGATGTCGGTGGCATACGAGGTCCGGCCGGTGCTCATCGACAGCACCCGGGCGCCGCGCACCCCGGTGCCGGTGCTCAAGCGCGGCCGGCAGGACGAGGGCCCGGTCGCACGCGGCGACGTCGAGTCGCCGTTCCCCGAGCTCCTCGAGGCGGTGCCGGAGAACGGGCAGACGGTGGCCCGGTCGGGGGAACAGGTCGTGCTGCGTGCGGCCAACGCCGTGGCGCAAAGCGTCGAGGTCCGGCTGTCCCACCCGCTGGTGGCCGAGCCGGTCACGATCCCGATCCCACCGCAGGACGTGACGGCGAACGAGGTCCGGTTCGCGCTCGCCGGCGCCCCGGACGCCTTCCCGGCCGGCCTGTGGTCGGTCGCGCTGGCGCTGACCGACGTGCTCACCGTGGACGGCGTCGAGCAACCGGTCACCACGGTGACCAACGAGGTGCCGCTGCTGATCGCGCCCCGGATCACCGTCGTCGAGCCGGCCGTCTCACCCGACACGGACGGCACGGTCGTGCTGCGGGTCACGCTCGGCTACACGCCGGCGGCCCTGCCGGGGCAGCCGGTGCTCATGCTGCTCGACGGGCGGGCCGCGGCGCCGGACGTCACCGATCCGCCGCAGCCCCCGGACAGCCCGCGCTTCACGTTCCGGCACACCGCGCCGGGCAGGCACCTCATCCGGATCCGCGTCGCCGGAGTGGACAGCGTGCTGATCGACCGGTCGGGGGATCGGCCGGAGTTCGATCCCACCCAGTCCATCATCGTCGAGGAGCCGTGATGAGCGGATCCATTGTGGACGATGCGGGCTGGGAAGACGCCAACGGCCGGTTCCTCACGGTGTCGCTCGAATGGTTGCGGCTGCTGCTGCGGCGCCAGATCGACCGCCGCGCCCGGCCGCCGGCCGGCCCGGCGCCGCGGTCCCGCCCGTTCGGTAAGAGGTCCACTGTAGACACCGGACCGGCGCGCGTCTCGGACGAGCAGCTCGAGCGGGCCGCACGGGCGGTGGCGCAAGCCGAGGCGGTGACGCCGCCACCCGCACTGGTCGACCTCGCGGCCAGCCTCGGGCTGTCCCGGTTCGAACGCGACACCCTGCTGCTGTGCGCGGCCGTCGAGTTCGACCCGGCCATGCCGGAGCTGTACGCGCTCGCGCACGGCGCCGAGGGCAGGTCGTACCCGACGTTCGGGCTTGCGCTGTCGGTGTTGCCGGATCCGGCCTGGGAGGTCGTCTCGCCGCAGCGGGGCCTGCGGTTCTGGCGGCTGATCGAGATCACCCAGCGCGGCGGCCAAGGCCTGATCGACAGCGCCGTGCGCGCCGACGAGCGCATCGTCAACTACATCAAGGGCCTCAACTATGTCGACGACCGCCTGACCCCGCTGATCACCCGACTCGATCCGGCGCCCGGCATCGAGCAGGCGCTGCCACCGTCCCAGCGGGCCGTTGCCGACGAGATCGCGCGACACTGGCGGGCCGGAGGCGGCGTCCCGGTCGTGCAGCTCGTCGGCCAGGACGACGCCGGCAAGCGACTCGTCGCCGCGCACGCGGCGGTGGTCTCCGGGCTGATCGCCTACCGGCTTCCCGCGTCGCTGCTTCCGGCCCAGCCGGAGGAGCTGGACCACCTTGCCCGCCTGTGGCTGCGCGAGTCGACGCTCCTGCCGCTTGCGCTCTACCTCGACGTCGAGGACACCGACGCGGGCGAGGCCAGGCCTCCGGTCGCGCGGTTCCTGTCCAGAATGGCCGGACGCGCGGTGTTCGCGACCCGGGAGAGCTGGCCGGACCTCGGCAGGCAGTCGCTGGCGTTGGACGTCGAACCGCCGACCCCCGCCGAGCGCGCCGCGGCCTGGCGGGCCGCGCTCGGGCCGGGTGCCGAGGTCGACCCGCTCGCCGCGCAGTACGGGCTGCAACTGTCCGCGATCCGGGAGATCGCCGCCGTCTCCGGCGGTGACCCGGACGCGGCCTGGCGCGCCTGCCGGGTCCGCACCCGCCCGCGGCTCGACGCGCTCGCCCAGCGACTGGAACCCAAGGTCGGCTGGGACGACATCGTGCTGCCGGAGGACGGGCGGCGGTTGCTCGGCCAGATCGCCGATCAGGTGGCCCAGCGCACCCGGGTCTACGAGACCTGGGGGTTTGGCGAACGGATCACGCGCGGGCTCGGCGTGAGCGTGCTGTTCGCCGGCCCGAGCGGGGTGGGCAAGACCATGGCCGCCGAGGTGCTGGCCAACCAGCTCCGGCTCGACCTGTACCGGATCGACCTGTCCGCCGTGGTGAGCAAGTACATCGGGGAGACCGAGAAGAACCTGCGGCGGCTCTTCGACGCGGCCGAGGGCGGCGGATCGATCCTGTTCTTCGACGAGGCCGACTCGTTGTTCGGCAAGCGCAGCGAGGTGAAGGACGCGCACGACCGCTACGCCAACATCGAGATCAACTATCTGCTGCAGCGCATGGAGGCCTACCGGGGCCTGGCCATCCTGGCGACCAACCTGCGCACCGCCCTGGACAACGCGTTCCTGCGGCGGCTGCGGTTCATCGTGGAGTTCCGGTTTCCCGGTGCGGCCCAACGAAAGACCATCTGGGCAAAGGCCTTCCCACCGGCCGCCCCCCGCGCCGCGCTTGACTACGACCGCCTGGCGCAACTGCAGGTCAGCGGCGGCATGACCCGCAACATCGCCCTCAACGCCGCCTTCCTGGCCGCCTCCGCCGGGTCCCCGATCACCATGCGGCACGTCCTCGACGCCGCCCGCACCGAGTTCCAGAAACTCGAACTGCCTATCCGCGACCGTGACTTCGCCTGGACCGAGGAGGCCCGGTGAGAATCGAGCTCCACATCGACCGCGTGATCCTGGAGGGCGTCGGTGACCAGCGCCACGCCCGGCTGATCGCAGACGCCGTGCGGGCGGAACTGTCCACACTGCTCGCCGGGACACCCAGGACGACCTGGCGGCCCGGCCGGCTGCGGCGGGTCGAGGCACCCGCCGTCCGGTCGGCCGGCCTGCCGGCGGTGCTCGGCCGCCGGATCGCCTCAGCTATCCACAGTGGACTCACGGCGGCGCCGGGGCGAAGGAGCGGGGCATGATCGCAAAGGCGGCCCCGGCCCCGGCGCCGGCGCCGGATCCGGTGCGGCAGCGCCACGAGTCGGGAATCCTGCGGCGGTGCGGCGGGCGGCCCTGCGACTGCGAGCACGACGAGCAGCGCCCGGTTCGGCGCAGCGCGACCGGCCCGGCGCCGGCCACGGCGCCGCCGCTGGTGCACGACGTCCTGCGCTCGCCGGGAAGCCCGCTCGACGCGGGCACCCGTGCGCACCTGGAACCCCTGTTCGGCCACGACTTCAGCCGGGTGCGCGTGCACAGCGACGCCCGCGCGGCCGCTTCCGCCCGCGCCGTGCATGCCCGCGCGTACACCGTCGGCGAGAGCATCGTGCTCGCCGACGGCGCCCCGACACCGGGTTCGGCGGCGGGACGGCGGCTGCTGGCCCATGAGCTGGCCCACGTCGTCCAGCAGAGCGCGGCCGGGACCACCGTCGCGGCGCCGTCGCTGACCGTCGGAGCGACCACCGACCCCGCCGAGCACGAGGCCGACCTGGCCGCCGACGCGGTGACATCGGGCCGTCCCTACCGGGCCACCGTGCGGCTGGCGCGGGCTCCGCTGCGCAGGCAGGCCTACACCCCGGCGGAGGGGACCTCGGTCATCGTGGACACGATCGAGCCGGGCACCTTCCGCCCGCAGGGCATGGTCTTCGACGCGCGGATGCGCCGGGAGCACTACCGCACGCAGGCCGAGGCCACCCGGGCCCAGGCGGGCGGCACCGTGCCGATCATGGACACCGGGTGGGCGCGCATCAGGTACGACGCGCTCACCCGAGAGCTGACCCTCCCGGTGAGCGTGAACGTCCGGGGCGCCGTGCCGGCGGACATCAACCCCACGTACCTGAACCGCCCGCAGCCGATCCCGCCGACCGTCGATCCGCAACTCGTCCAACGGGTCGCCGACGAGTACGTGCGGGCCTGCAACACCACGCTCAACGGCTGGTACGAGGTCGTCTTCGAGAACGGCACCGGAGCCTGCTCCGGCCCGCCGGTCCCGATTCGGGTGCAGGTCACCAAGACGAGTGCCACGCCCGACTTCACGATCGTCGTCAGCAATCTCGATGGCCGCTCGTTCGTGCAGCCCGGAACGAGCCCCGGCACCGTCATGCTGTTCTCGGCGGGCCTTGGCACGAGGACCCTGGCGCACGAGGGAACGCACATGGTGCTCGGTCACCCGGACGAGTACCGCGAGGACGATCCCGCCCTGCTCCAGGGATCCCCGCAGCAGACGGGGATCGAGCGGCACCGCTACGACTGGTCGTTGTCGGGGCCGCATCGGGACTATCCGCGGTGGATTCAGCTGCACCAGCGCCACTTCTCGTTCGTACCCGTGTTTCTGCGCGCCGTGATGGCCAACCTCGGGCAGCCGCGGTGCCGCCCGGTGCTGCGTGAGGTGCGGCGGCCCGTGGTGCCCGAGTTCCGGGTGCCGCTCACGATCGGCTACGCCTCCTACGGCGGCGGTGCGTTGCACGCCGGCACGGGGTTCGAGGTCGGCCTCGACCTGAACCGGCGGCGGGACTGGATGCTGTTCCTCGGCGCGCACGCACACCTCATGGTGCCCATGAGCCAGCAGATGGCGTTCCTCGCGGGAGCGCGGATGGGGCTGGAGTACCGCACCCGTCCGGTGCGCGGCGGAGCCTACTTCGGCGGGTTCGGAGAGTTCGGCGCCGCCACCGAGTTCCAATCGTTCGGCGCGACGCCGCCGCCCAGACCGCTCGCGCCGTTCGTCGGGGCCGGAACGCAGCTCGGCTACAGCAGCGGACCCATGGGTGGGGCGCTGCTCAACGTGGGCGCGGAAGCGGGCGTGGGTATGCGGGTGGATCAGGAGGCGCTGCGTTGGTACCGGATCGGCCTGTCGATGGGGTTGTCGTTCTAGTGGGGAGAGACCGATGAGCACGTTCCCGGAGGCGGGTAGGCCGGTGCGGGGTGGGTTCGTGTTCGTGGACCCGGGGTCCGGTCGGGCGATCAAGACGGTTCCGTTTCAGTACAACCCGGACACGGTGACCAGAACGTTGCAGCCGCAGGGGATCGGCAACGAGCCGGGGGATCGGTTGGAGGCGTTGCGGCTCAAGGGGCCGCCGCACGAGTCGTACAAGTTCGACGCCGAGTTCGACGCGACGAGCGCGCCGGAGCGGTATCCGGACGGGCTCAGTCCCGTGCTGTCGGCGCTGGAGTTGAGCATCTATCCCACGGCGAGCCAGCTGGTCGAGGAGGACCGGCTCGCCGAGGACGGGAAGATCGAGATCGCGCCGGCGGAGGCGCCGCTGACGGTGCTCGTGTTGGGGCGCAAGCGGGTGCTTCCGGTGCGGATCACGGAGTTGAGCGTGGCCGAGGAGGCGTTCGACGGAATGCTCAACCCGATCCGCGCGAAGGTCAGCCTCGGGGTGCGCGTGCTGACCGTCGACGATCTCGGCCACAGCCACAAGGGTGGCCTGCTCTACCTGGGTTACCAGCGGCAGAAGGAGATCCACGCCGGTTCGGTCGCCCATCCCCTCGCCGATGTCGGTCTGTCCACGCTGTGAAGGGATACCCGAATGTTCTCCGTCACCAGTAGATACCACGGTATCCCGACCGCGACGCACACCCTGCCGGACGGCCGCCGGGTCACCTACGTGCGCAGGCGGTTGCTGCCGCAGCCGGAGCAGCTGGCGCAGCTCGCCGAGCACGTCGTGGCGCCGGGCGAGCGGTTGGACCACATCGCCGGCCGGCATTTCGGCGACGCCGAGCAGGCGTGGCGGATCGCCGACGCCAACCGCGCGATGGATCCGGAGGAGCTGGCCGTGCCCGGCCGGCGGCTGCGGATCACGTTGCCGGCCGTCATCACCCAGGCCGCCGGGGTGCTCTCGGTGCCGGGGAGCGCCGGCCATGGCTAAGAGCCTGCAACTCCTGCTCCGGATCGGGAACGTCGTGACGACACCCGCGCCGCGGGCGCTGCTGGACGCGCTGCGGTCCGTCCAGGTCACCGCCAGCTCCGGCCAGCGCAGCGGGTTCCAGCTCAGCTTCGCGGTGAGCAAACGATCGGTCATCACCGAGACCATGCTGCCGGCCGGTCTGCTCGACCCGCCCGCCCGGGTGATCATCGTCGCGATCGTCGGCGGATCCGCCGAGGTGCTGATGGACGGTGTGATCACCCGGCACGAGCTCGCCCCGAGCGACACCCCCGGCGCGTCGACGCTCACCGTCACCGGCGAGGACCTGCTGGCGCTGATGGACTTTCGGACCGAGCACGCGTGCTATCCGGCCATGCCGCACAACGTCCGGGTGCTGCTGGTGCTGCTGAAGTACGCGATGTACGGGATCGTCCCCGCGGTGTTGCCCCCGGTGATCCCCACGATTCCGAACCCGCTCGACCAGATCCCGATCCAGTCGAGCACCGATCTCGTCTACCTCAACGCATTGGCCGAAGAGGTGGGCTACACGTTCTTCCTCACGCCGGGACCTGAGCCGGGAATGAGCGTCGCGTACTGGGGTCCGGACGTGCGCGCCGGCCTGCTGCAGCCGGCGCTGACCGTCAACTCGGGCGCGGCGAGCAACGTCGAGTCCCTGTCGTTCAGCTTCGACGGGCTGTCCAGGACGCAGTACACCGTCCGGATCACCGAGCCGAACACGAAGATCGGCGTCGCCCTCCCGATTCCGAGCCTGAGCCTGCTCAAGCCACCGCTCGCCGCGCGCCCCGCGGTCACGCTGAAGGAGGAGCCGCTTGTCAAGATCACCGACAGGTCGGTTCCCGACGCGATGCTGCGAGCGATCAGCATGACCTCGAAGGCGGCCGACGCGGTCACCGGGCAGGGCAAGCTCGACGTCCTGCGCTACGGGCACGTGCTCAAGTCGCGGCACCTCGTCGGCGTGCGGGGCGCCGGGCTCAACTACGACGGGCTGTACTACGTCACGAGCGTCACGCACGAGATCAAGCCCGGCGAGTACAAGCAGAGTTTCAGCCTCTCCAGGGACGGATTCGTCCCGTTCTCCGATCGGGTGCTGCCATGACAACCGCTCAGAACGCGTTCAAGGATCTGTACAAAGGCGTCGTGGTCTCCAGCTACGACCCGATGCGGCAGAACCGAATCATGGTGCGGGTCGACGACGTTCTCGGCAACGATCCGTGCATCTGGGCCACCCCGCACGCGGCCGTGGCCGGCATGCACGTCGTGCCGGCGGTCCAGTCGGGAGTGTGGATCCGGTTCGAGGACGGCGACATCAACCGCGCCACCTGGACCGGGTTCTGGCGGGGTGGCATGGCCGAGCAACCGCCGATCGCCGACACGATCCCGCCCCAGGTGCCGCAGGTCGTGCTGGGCACGCCGCTGCAGAACTATCTGCTCATCACCGACATGGCCGGCCCGACCGGCGGCATCCAACTGCAGATCCGCGGGCCGGGCGGGCCCTACATCAAGCTCAGCGAGGCCGGCATCGAGATCTCGTGCGGTCCCGGCCTGGCCACCATCCGCCTCGCCGCGACCGCGGTGGACATCAACAACGGCGGCCTGACCGTCCTGAGGTAGGGAAAAGCGATGCCGGGTCTCATCGTCCATAGTGGAATGACAATGACCTGCCCGCACGGCGGTTTTGCCAGCATCCTGCCGAGCGGGCCGCCGCGGGTGCTGGTCGACGGCATGCCGGTGGCTACGACGGCCAACCAGATCCCGGTGGCCGGATGCGCCGCGCAGCCGACGCCGGACACGAAGGTCCAGTGGGTCAACGTGTCGGCGCGGATCGTGGTCGACGCCCAGCCGGTTCTGCTGCAGGCGCCGCCGTCGGGACCGGGCAACGCGGTGTGCGTGGGCGCGGCACCACCCGCGCCCCCGGTCGTGGCCGCCATGCAGGTTCGGGTGACGGGATCGTGAGCCCGATGGACATCGACTTTCCGTTCCACGTCGACGCTCGCGGCCGGACCGCGGACACCGACCATCCGGATCACGTCCGGGACCTGATCGAGCAGTTGCTGTTCACCACCCCTGGCGAGCGGGTCAACCGGCCCGACTTCGGTTGTGGCCTCCTGGATCTGCTCTTCGAGCCCAACAGCCCGGAGCTGGCCGCCGCGCTCGGGGTGTCCGCCGAGGGCGCGCTGGAACGCTGGCTCGGCGACGTGATCACCGTCGACTCGCTGGTCGTGACCGCGCAGGAGAGCACGCTCCGGATCGAGCTGCGGTACGTGGTCATCGCGACCGGGGAGCGGCGGACCGAGCTCATCGAGGGAGGCGCGGCCACATGACCTGCATCGACGAGCGGCGCCGGGTCAGGGTTCGGGCGAGCCGGTACAACGGGATCGACGGCATCGACGTGCACGACGACCGGGTGACGCTCACCGTGATCTTCTTCGGCAAGGCGCCGGAGGAGCTCGAACCGGTGAACTTCCGCATCGACGGTGGGCGGCGGATCGTCGGCATCGAGGTGACCGGGGTCGAGTTGTGCGCCCATGAGGACCCGGAGCTCGAGGACCGGGTGCGGTTGACCGTCGACCGGCCCGGTGACCGGTCGACCTACCGGCTGTGCGTGGTCGAGGCCGGGCCGGGCACCGCGCCTTATCCCGGGTTCGATCCGCGGTACGCCTGCGCCGAGTTCACCTTCTTCCCGGACTGCGCGGATCTCGACTGCAAGACCGCCCCTGACCGTCCACAGGAGAGGGTCTGGGAGCCCGAGATCGACTACCTGGCCAAGGACTACGCGAGCTTCCGGCGACTGCTGCTCGACCGGCTGTCGCTGACCATGCCGGCATGGACCGAGCGGCACGTGCCCGACATCGGCATCGCACTGGTCGAGCTGCTCGCCTACGAGGGCGACCGGCTGAGCTACCGGCAGGACGCCGTGGCGACCGAGGCATACCTGGACACCGCGCGGCGGCGGGTGTCGGTCCGCCGGCACGCACAGCTGGTCGACTACGCGATGCACGACGGCTGCGCGGCCCGGTCCTGGGTCTGCCTGGAGACCAGCGAGGAGATCACCTTGCCGGCCGGCGACTTCCGGTTCGTCACGTTGCCGCCCGGGGTGCTGGCGAACCGCGGCGCGGCCCTGCTGGCGAGCGATCTGGACCAGCGGGGGATCCCGGCCCACGAGGTGTTCGAGCCGGTGCACCACGAGCCGGTCGTCCTTCGCCCGGCGCACAACATGATTCAGCTGTGGACCTGGGGTGACCACGGGTGCTGCCTTCCCGCCGGCGCCACCTCTGCGACCCTTGTGGACGGTGCGGGCGGCGGGGACGAACCGGCCAGGGAGCTCGACCTCGCCCCCGGCGACGTCCTGCTCTTCGAGGAGCTGCGCGGACCGAGGACCGGCGCCGCGGCCGATGCCGACCTCGGCCACCGCCAGGCCGTCCGGCTGACCGCGGTCACCGAGGCGGTGGACGAGCTGTACCGGCAGCCGGTGCTCGAGGTGACCTGGGACCGGGCGGACGCGCTCACCTTTCCGTTGTGTGTCAACGCACGCGGCGGTCCGGACTGCACGGATCTCACGGTCGGGGTGGCCAGGGGGAACGTGGTGCTCGTCGAGCACGGCCGCGGCATCGCCTGGTGCGGCGGCCCGTCCGAGGCCATCGAGGTGCCCGAGCCCCCACCGGGAGCGCCGGGCTGCCCCGACCCGGTCGACTTCGGTTGCCCGGACGACGTGCCGGGCCGACGTCCGGCGTACCCGCCGATCCCGATCCGGTTCCGGCCGGAGCTGGGCCGGTCTCCGGTCACCCAGAGCGCGCCGTTCCCGGCCGGCGCCGATCTCGCCACTGCCCAGGCGCGGCGGTTGCGCGGGCTGCCCGAGCGGACCAGGCGCCGGCTCACCGCGCTGTGGCGCAGGCTCCGTAACGACGATCCGTCCCAAGAGGACATCCGGTATCTCGCGGTGCTGTTCGGCCAGGGCACGTTGCGCAAGGTGCGGTTCGACGCGGACCCGCGGCAGGCGGTGCGCACGCTGCTGATCAGGTTCGACGAGTTGCTCGCGGTCAAGCTGGCGCGGCTGGCCGACCTGATCCGCAGGGCAAGGGCCGGCTACGTCCTCGGCGCCGGCGAGAGCTGGGAGATCGCCCAGACCTGGGGCCGGGATGAAGGCGACGGCATCGGCGCGCAGAACCCGGCGTTCCGTGGTCCGGCGGCGCTGGCCACGCGACCCGATCCGCGGGCCGCGCTGCCGGTGGTCGAGGTCACCGATCGGTATGGACGGTCCTGGCGGCCCCGCCGAACCCTGCTCGACAGCGGGCCCGCCGACCGGCATTTCGTCGGCGAGGTCGACGACGACGGCGGGTTGACGCTGCGCTTCGGCGACGGCCGGACCGGCGCGTCCTATCCCCTCGGCGGCACGCTGCATGCCCGTTATCGCGTCGGCAACGGGACGGCGGGCAACGTGGGCCGCGAAGCGATCAACCGGATCGTGTTCTGCCGGACAAGGCAGACCGGGATCCGGCTGGTGCGCAACCCGCTGCCGGCGACCGGCGGCACCGATCCGGAACCGGTGGCCGAGGTGCGCCTGCGGGCGCCGGGGGAGGCGCGGCGCCGCCTGCTGCGCGCGCTCACCGCCGCCGACTACGCCACGCTGGCCGGCCAGGTGCCCGGCGTCCAGCGCGCCGCCGCCGACCTGCGGTGGACCGGAAGCTGGTACGAGGCCCAAATCGCCGTCGATCCACTCGGCACCGGACGGGCGCCCGACTGGCTGCTCGACGAGGTCCGCGAATCTATGTACCGCTACCGCCGGATCGGTCACGACCTGTCGGTCGCCACGGCGGTCCTGGTGCCGCTGGACATCGCGCTGCGGGTCGAGGTGGATCCCGCCCACATCACCGGACACGTGCGCGCGGCGCTGCTGCGGCTGCTCGGCGCCGGCCGCGACGGGCTGTTCCACCCGGACCGGCTCACCTTCGGCACCGCGATCCGGGTCAGCGCGCTCGTCGCCGCCGCGGCGGGCGTGCCCGGCGTTCGCCACGTCGAGGTGACCAGGTTGCAACGGCTGTTCGGCCCGCGCAGCGACGCGCTGGAGACCGGTGTGCTGCCCATCGGCGCCCTGGAGGTCGCGCAGCTGGACAACGATCCGTCCCGGCCGGAGGACGGCCTGCTCACCCTCGCAATGGGAGGTGGCCGATGAGCCGCGAGTGCTGCGCCGGAGTCGAGGCCCGGACCCCGGCGCCGTCGGACAACCGGCCCGGCCTGCCCGCACTGTCCTATCGGGCCGGTACGCACGGACGGTTCCTCGAGGCGATGCTGGCCCGGTTGTCCAGCCGGCGGGCGCTCGACGGGCTGACCACCCGCGAGCCGGACGACCCGGCGATCGCGCTCCTCGACTGCTGGGCGCTCATCGGCGATGTCCTGACGTTCTACCAGGAACGGATCGCCAACGAGGGATTCCTGCGCACCGCGACGGAGCGGGAGTCGCTCGAGCACCTCGGCCGGCTCGTCGGGTACGCGCCCCGGCCCGCGCTCGCCTCGAGCACCTACCTCGCCTACACCCTCGATCCCGGTGCGACGAGCGTGATCCCGGCCGGGTCGGCGGCGAAGAGCGTGCCGGAGCGGGGCGAGCTGCCGCAGACGTTCGAGACGGCCGAGGAGCTGCAGGCCCGCGAGGAGTGGAACGCGCTGCAGGTCCGCCGCACCGAACCGCCGGACATCACCGCGGCGAACGCCCCGGTGGACGCCCAGAAGTCCTTGGCGCGCCTGGACATCGCCGGAACGGCCGCCAACCTCAAGGCGGGGGACCGGCTGCTGTTCCTGTTCGGCGGCGGAGACCCGGCCGTCCGGCTGGTGAAGGAGTCCACACCGGACTTTGCGGCGAATCGGACCTCGGTGAGCCTCGTCTCGCGGGGCACGGAGCTGGACGAGTTCGAGCGGGCGCGGGACACGCTCACGGCCGCCGTGACCGAGGCCCGCGAGGCCCCGGTCGTCACCGGCAACGACCTGGCCCGCGCGATCGACGAGGCGCGGCTCGCGCCGTTGGCGGCCGCGCTCGACGCGGCGCCGAACGCGGACGATGTGCTCAGCGGCACGGTCGCCGACGAGCTCGCCCGGCTGCCGGAGGCGGAGGCGATCGCCCGGCCGCGGGCGGACCGCCCGCTGCGGGACTGGTTCGACAACGAGATCAAGGACGTGCGCACCGCGGGCGCGGAATTGCTCGCCGTGGCCGTGCGGCTGGCCCGCCGCAGCCCGACCGAGGTCGAGGAGCTTCGCGCGCTCGCCGAACGGTTGATCTGCGGGCCGCCGTCATCGTGCCCGCAGGGGCCGCCATGCGAGGATCCCGCAAGGGCCACCGGGTTGGTCGCGCTGGCGCCGATCCTGCCCGCCCTGCGGCGGGAACCGTCCCGCCCACCGCGCAACTCCCGCACGCTGACGGCCACCACCGGGGAGCGGTTCCGCGCCGATTCCGACGTGCTTCCGAAGCTGCTGACCGCGGCCGATCCCCGGCTCGCCCCGAACCTGCACCGCGCGTGGGCGAACCAGGAGATCGCCCCGCCGGCGCCGCTGGCCGGCCTGCAGGTGATGCGGATCAAGGCGCGGGTCACCGCGATCGAGCCGCACACCGACCCGCCGGTGCCGCTCACCGTCCAGCTCGACGCCGTGTACGACGCGATCCTGCCGCACAGCCGGGTGATCGTCGAGGGCGGCGCGAAGCCCGAGGTCAGGCTCGTCAACAAGGTGTGGCAGGCCACCGTAAAGGTTGAGGTGTCCGGTGTGGACGGTGAGCCTCCCGCGATCACCCACACGGTGCCGGTGACGTGGCTGGAACTGGAAGGCAATACCCTGCCGGCCCCCGCGGAGCGGTACGTCGTCTGGGCACGGGGGGAGGAGCTGACCCCGCTCGGCGATCCCATCACCGACGACGTCGGGAAGGGCGAGATCGAGCTGGCGCGGGCGTACGACGGCCTTCGGCCGGGGCGCTGGCTGGTCATCGCCGGCGAACGCACGGACGTGCCGTACACCGGCGGAGTCCACGCCGCCGAGCTGGCCATGGTCGCCGGTGTCCGGCAGCGCGTCGACCCGGGGCGACCGGGCGACTCGGTGCGGACCACCCTGGTGCTGGCCAACGATCTCGCCTACACCTACCGGCGGGACACGGTCACCGTCAGCGGCAACGTCGTCGCGGCCACCCAGGGCGAGACCCGCACCGAGGTGCTCGGCAGCGGCGACGCCAGCCGGCCGAACCAGTCGTTCCGCCTGCGCCAGGTGCTGGACCAGACCCCGCTCACCCGAACGGCGGCGGACAACCCGCTCGGCGCGGAGAGCTCGCTCACCGTCCGGGTGAACGGCGTCGCGTGGCACGAGACCGACGGGCTGATCTGGGCCGGCCCCACCGATCACTCCTACACGCTGCACGCCGCCGCCTCCGGCGTCTCGGTCGAGTTCGGCGACGGCGGCCACGGCGCCCGGCCGCCGAGCGGAACCGAGAACATCACCGCCACCTACCGGACCGGCGCGGGCAGCTCCGGCAACGTCGCGGCCGGCACGATCACTCAGCTTGCGGCCCGCCCGCTCGGCGTGGGCGCGGTGACCAACCCGCTGCCCGCCACCGGCGGCGCGGACGGCGACGGCCCCGGTGACGCGCGGGCCGTCACCCCGCTGCGCACGCTCGCCCTCGACCGGCTGGTGTCGGTGCGCGACTACGAGGACTTCACCAGGGCAAGGGCGGGCATCGGCAAGGCCAGCGCGGTCAAGCTGTTCGACGGCAGGCGGGAGGTCGTGCACGTGACGATCGCCGGAATCGGCGACGTGCCCATCGATCCCCGTTCGGACCTGTTCGGCGCCCTCGAGGCCGCGCTGACGGGCTTCGGCGAACCCGGGGTGCCGGTCACGGTGGCCGTGCGGGACCGCGTGCTGCTCGTGCTGAGTGCCGGGATCAAGATCCTCGCCGACTACTCGTGGGACTCGGTCGAGCCCGCGGTGCGCGCCGCGCTGCTGGCCGAGCTCGGTTTCACCGCACGGGCGCTCGGCGAGCCGGTGTACCTCAGCCAGGTCATCGCGGCCGTCCAGCGGGTCGATGGCGTGGAGTACGTCGACGTCGACCTGCTCGCCGGCATCCCCGGCGACGTCACCCCGATCCGGCTTGCCACCCTCCTCGACGAGCTGGCCGGCGCGCCGGCGTGCGTGCCGGCCGGACCCGCCCGCTACGAGGAGCGGGTCCATCGAGTGGAGCCGGGTGACACGCTCACGCTGATCGCGCACCGCTACGGCCTGAGCATCGACGAGCTCGCCGGGCTGAACCCCCGGCTGCCCGGCGCCGATCTGTCCACTGTGGAGGAGATCACGGTGTTCCGTGGGATCCGCCCGGCCCAGCTCGTGGTGCTCCCCGCCGACGTGCCGGAAACCCTGACGCTGCGGAGGATCCCATGACCGCCGATCGGCTCTACCGACTGCTGCCCGGAATCTACCGGCAGCGCGACGCCGAGCAGGGGCGGCAGCTCGAGGCGCTGCTGGCGGTCATCGAGGAGCAGGCCGACATCCTGGGCGCAGACATCGAAGCGCTGTACGAGGACTGGTTCATCGAGACCTGCCGGGACTGGGTCACGCCCTATCTCGGGGACCTGATCGGCTACCGCATGCTGCCCGGCTCCGCCGAGACGCTCGGTGCCGCAAGCGTGCCGGCGCAACGACTGCTGGCCGTCCTGGCCGGTCGTCGCGATGTCGCGCACACCGTGGCCAACCGCCGCCGCAAGGGCACCCTTGCGGTGCTCGAACAGCTGGCCAAGGACGTCGCCGGCTGGCCGGCGCGCGCGGTGGAGTTCCGCCAACTGCTCGCGGTGAGCCAGGCGGTTCGCCTGCATGGCAGGGATTCCCGGGCCGACCGGCGGCGGCTGTCCCGCGGCGCCCTCGTGGATCTGCGGGCCGGCGACGCGCTGGACCGGGTGGACGGTCCGTTCGACGCGCTGGCGCATTCGGTGGACGTGCGCCGGATCGGTTCGGCACGCCGGCAGGGACGGCACAACATCCCGTCGGTGGGCCTGTACGTCTGGCGGCTGCGCGCCTACCCGGTCACCGGAGCACCCGCGTACTGCGAGGACCGGGCCCGTGCCCACTTCACGTTCAGCATCCTCGGCAACGACACGCCGCTGGTCGCCAAGCCGGTCGAGGAACCGTCGCCCAACCACATCGCCGACGAGACCAACGTTCCCGCGTTCATCCGGCGGCGCGCCTTCGCCGACCGGACGGCGCACTACTACGGACCCGGCAAGAGCCTGTGCATCTACCGTGCGGGCGGAGAACCGGTCGGGTTGAGCGAGATCGTGCCCGCCGACCTATCCGGGTGGGGATACAGCCCGAAAAGGGGGCAGGTGGCCGTCGACCCGGTGCTCGGCAGGATCGCCTTCCCGGTCCGTGCCGCCCCGGACACCGGCGTGTGGGTGGACTACCACTACGGGCTGGCCGACGACCTCGGCGGCGGTGAGTACGTCCGGCCGCCGGAACCCGAGCACCCGGTCACCCGGTACACGGTCGGCCCCGGCGAGCACGACGACTTCCGCCAGATCATGGCGGCGGTCGAGCACTGGCGTGCGGAGAAGGCCGAGGACCCGGGGAAGCGGGAGGCGGTCATCGAGCTGACCGACTCGGGCGCCTACCAGGAACAGATCGAGCTGCGGCTGGATCGCGGCGACCGGTTGACGCTGCGCGCGGCGCCATCGGCGCGGCCGGTGCTGCGCCTGCTCGACTGGTACAGCAACCGGCCGGATGCCTTGCGAGTCAACGGAACCGGTGCCGGCGACCCGGACGCGCCGCCGCCGCGGATCGTGCTGGACGGCCTGCTGGTCACCGGGCGCAGCGTGCGGGTGAGCGGACCGGTCGGGCAGGTCGTGCTGCGGCATTCCACCCTGGTGCCGGGCTGGTCGCTCGATCAGCACTGCCATCCCGAGCACGAGGAGGAGGCCAGCGTCGAGCTGTCCGACACCCCGGCCTGCCTGCAGGTCGAGCGCAGCATTCTCGGCACGATCCTGGTCAACGTGGACGAGGTGGCCGGCGAGCCGAACCGGATCTGGCTGTCCGACAGTGTTCTCGACGCGGCCGGCGCCGGCCTGGCCGCGGTGACGGCGCCGGACGAGCGGCACGCGCACGCCGTGTTCAACGCCCGGCGCAGCACGATCTTCGGACACGTGCTGGCGCACGCCGCAGGCCTGGTTGAGAACTCCATTGTGGACGGTCAGCTGCTGATCGCCCGCCGGCAGTCCGGTTGCGTGCGGTTCTGCTGGCTGCACCCCGGATCCCGCACCCCGGCGCGGTACCACTGCGTGCCGGAGCGATCCGCCGATCCGGCCCGCGTGGCGCCACGCTTCACCAGCATCCGTTACGGCACGCCGGGATACGCGCAGCTGGCGGTGGGCTGCCCGGACGAGATCAGGCGCGGCGCCGAGGACGGTTCCGAGCTGGGCGTCTTCCACGACCTGTTCCAGCCGCACCGCGAGGACGGCCTCCGGCAGCGGATCGACGAGTACACACCGGCCGGAAGCCATGCCGGCATCGGGATCGTGACCTAGGAGGGCGTGATGCAAGCCGACTTCTCGCGGGACACCTTCGACCCGGCCAAGCACTTCTCCGCGGTGCTGTCCCAGCAGGGCCGGGTGCAGTTGGACGCCGACCTCAACGAGCAGGCCGCGATCCTGCTGCACCAGCTCCGCACCGCGGTCGCCGACGTCGTCGGCCCCGCCGGGGCGCCGGCGGCGGCGCCGGGGTTCGAGATCACCCAGATCCCGGGCAAGGTCGTGGATCTCGGCATCTCGCCCGGCCGGATCTATGTGGACGGAATCCTCGTGGAGAACGGCGACCCGACGACCTACTGGACCCAGCCGGACGGCCACCTCGATCCGGACAACGCCGACGACAAGCTGCCCGACGGGCCGCACCTGGTGTACCTGCGGGTGTGGGAGCGTCTGGTCACCGCCATGCAGGACCCGGCGATCCGCGAGGTCGCGCTCGGGGACCCGGGCCCGGACACCGCGGCAAGGGCCAAGGTCGTCTGGCAGGTCGCGGCGCTGCCGGTGCAGGCGAGGACCGTGCAGGATGCGCGGACGGAGTTCGGCAACTGGCTGCAGACCACCCGACCCACCGGCATGCTCATGGCCGACGCGAAGCGGCCGACCGAGGCCACCGACGATCCGTGCCACCTTCCCCCCGACGCGCGGTTCCGCGGACCGGAGAACCAGCTCTACCGGATCGAGGTGCACACCGGCGGACCGGCGTGGCCGAGCACCGGCCCGCAGGCGCCGACCCGGCGCAGGGGCAGGGCGAGCGCCGCGAGCGTGGCCGGCGCCACCTTCAAGTGGTCAAGGGAGAACGCCTCGGTGGTGTTCGCGATCGAGTCCATCGCGGGCGCGGTGGTCAGGCTCGCCGGGCTCGGCCGCGACGGCAAGCTCGGCCTCGAGGTGGGCGACCGGGTGGAGATCGTCGACGACACCGTGACCGCACGGGCCGCCGGCGACGTGGTGCTGGCCGATCCACCCGTGGCGGCGCCGAGGTTGTGGCGGGTGCAGACGATCGACCCGGCCGACCGGACCGTCACCCTCGACGGGGAGGTGGACGGCCCGGTCGGCGGCAACCCGTTGCTGCGCCGCTGGGACCACGCATCGACCCCCATCGGGGCGCCGCCGGCCAACCTGGCCGAGGACGGCGCCATACCGATCCGCGAGAACGAGTGGATCGACCTCGAAGACGGTGTGCGGGTGCGCTTCGAGGCGCCTGCGGAGGTGAAGGGCACCTACCGCCGGGGTGACTACTGGCTGATCCCGGCCCGCACCGCCATCGGCGACGTGCTGTGGCCGGAGTCCGGGACCGGCCCCCTCGCGCGGGCTCCGCACGGCGTCCGGTACCACCACGCACCGCTCGCCTTCGTGTCCGACGGCACCGTGGACAGGACCCCCCGCCACGTCTTCGTTCCCCTCGCCGCGCCACCCGAGAGTCAGAGCAAGGAACTCGCGACCACGCCGTCGAAATCTCCTGCGCCCCGCCAGCCGCGGTCGCGCTCCCGCCGTGCCGCTCAAGCAGAGACCGAGGAATGAGCCGAGGTGATGACGATGCGGGCCATCGCGACCCGCCACGCGCCGAGCATCGACGTGCCGCCCGTGGCGGCGCCGATCGTGCGGCGCTGCGGTGCCAGGCAGTGCCCGCCGGGTGCGTGTGACCAAGACGACGAACGGCCGGGACTCCAGCGCCATGCCGTGGGCGCCGGTCCGCGGGTCGCGCCACCCGTCGTGCACGAGGTGGTGCGTTCGGCGGGGGAGCCGCTGGATCCGCGGATCAGGGCCACCATGGGGGCACGCTTCGGGCACGACTTCAGCGGGGTTCGCGTGCACGCCGACACCAGGGCCGCGGCGTCCGCGCGCATGATCGCCGCTCGGGCCTACACCGTCGGCTCGCACGTCGTCTTCTCGTCGGGCAGCTACCGGCCGGACACCGCCTCCGGGCAGCGACTGATCGCACACGAGCTGGCCCACGTCGTTCAGCAGGCCAACGCCGGGCCGCCGCGGCCGGGTCTGCTGATCGGCCCGGCCGCCGACCGGTTCGAGCAGCAGGCGGACCACGCGGCGAGCCGAGTTCACGACGGGCGCCCCGGCCGAATCGCATCCGCCGGGCCCGCTGTCGTACAACGAGATACCCGGCCGGAGGAGGACGAGATCCACGATCGGCTCGTCGAACGCTGGCGCTCGGAGCACGGGCTGCCGCCGACCGGCGTGGACGAGTTCGGCCAGCGTGTGGGGCCGACCGCCGGTCAGATCAAGTATCGCCTCAACGCTCCGGCGGCCCCGGCGGGAGCGTTGGACGCGCGAGCGCAGGCCATCATCGCCGCCGCGGCGGACCAGAGGGTCGCCGCGGCAACCCGGGCCATTCAGGCGGTCCGCAGCATCCTGAACACCTACTATCCGCGGGAGGCCGCGCTGATCTCCAACGTCGTCTTCGATGCTGGAATGGCCGGCCTGCAGACGACCGTGGCCACCGGTCCGACCGCGACCGGGGTGATCACCGTCGGAAACGATTTCCTGACCAACACCACGCCGGTGCATTTCGCCCGCCGGGTGCTGCAGGTGGATCACGAGCTGGAACATGTGCGGCAACACCGGCGGAGCATGGGCGGTCCGGCGACCCAGCCGCTGCGGGAGTTCCTGGCTTTTCAGCGAGAGGCCCTTGCCACCGAGGTGCCGGGAACCGGCCGGATGCCGCACGCGACCCGGGTTCGCCTGATTGACGCCGCGCTGGGGAACTACTGCCGCCTGAGTCCGCAACTCCGGACACAATACGATGCGGCACGGGCCGAGTTGCTCGCCGCGAGAGCTCGCCATCAAGCCGCAAGTGGCCACGCCCCCACCGCGCCGCCGACGTGCCCCTAGCGCCGCACCGTTACGACTCCGTGAGCGGCCAGTCGTCGCCGAGCACGCCGGTGATCTCCCGCTGCGGTCGGGGATGCCACCAGGTGCTCGAGGTGCTCTTCGTGGCGACGTTTCCGGAGTGGATGGTCGCGACGTAGAAGCGCGGGTTCGCCAGCGTGCCGATCCGTGGGCCGGCCGGGCTCCACAGCCAGTCGGTACCGAACGCGATCTGCTCGTCCGGGAAGGGTTTCGCCAGCAGGTACTCCCGCAGGAAGCAGAAGGTCGGCGTGGCCACCCAGGGCCGCTCCCTGCGCGGATACTCGTACCGCCACCCCTGCCCGGTCCGGAGGTCCAGGTACAGCAGGACCCGCGAGCCCGAGACATCGACGTCCTGGCCGAGAAACTCGGCGACCTGGTACGACAACCGCCACGGCGCCATCCAGTCGTCATCGTCCCAGATCACCGCGAGCTCGCCACGGGCCAACCGGCACCCGATGTTGTGCTTCGCGCCGATGGTGTGCCGTTCCGGAAGCCGGATGTAGGAGATCCGGTAGTCGGCCGGAATCAGGTCCTCGACCGGATCCTCGCCGTCGTCCACCACGACGAGCTCGCGTTCGGGGTAGTCCTGGCGCAGAAAGTACCGAATGGCATGCGGCACGAAGGCACGGCGGTTGTAGGTCGGCATGATGCACGACACCAGCGGTTTCATCTGGCGAGCATCTCCGCACTAGCGAATAGCTGGAGCGTCTTCCGTCCATTTTGCCCGGGTCCGGCGCCGGATTACATACCGCCGGCGTGGGGTAACACGCCGGGGTGGCCGAAACGACGGTGGTGATCGCCACGCGCGATCGGGCAGACGAGCTGGCGCGGACCCTGGGGCGGCTGCGGGAGCTGGACGTCCCGGTCATCGTCGTGGACAACGGCTCGGCCGACGGCACGGTGGCGCGGGTGCGGCGGGACTTTCCGTGGGTGCGGACGGTGGCGTTGGACCGCAACGTGGGGGCGTCGGCCCGCAACCGCGGGGTGCGGCTGGCCCGCACGCCGTACGTGGCGTTCAGCGACGACGACTCCTGGTGGGCACCGGACGCGTTGCGCAGGGCTGAACGGCTGTTCGAGCGGTACCCCCGGCTGGGTCTGGTGGCGGGGCGGGTCGTGGTCGAGCCCGAGGGCCGGATGGACCCGGTGTGCCGGCAGATGGCCTCGTCGCCGCTGGGGCGGGCCGCGGACCTGCCCGGCCCGTCGGTACTGGGGTTCGTCTGCTGCGCGTCGATCGTGCGCCGGGAGCCGTTCCTGCGGGTGGGCGGCTTCAACCCGGTGCTGTTCTTCCCCGGTGAGGAGCGCCTGTTCTCCTGGGACCTGACCGCGGCCGGCTGGGCGTGCTGCTATGTCGACGACGTGACCGCCCATCACCACCCGTCGGCGAGCCGCGGCCCGTCGCCCGCACGCCGCCGGGCCGAGCTGCGCAACGACCTGCTCACCACGTGGCTGCGCCGGCCGCTGCGGGTTGCGCTGGCCGAGACGGCGACGCTGGCCGGCCGGGGTCTCGCCGACCGTGACGCGATGGCCGCGCTGGGTGCGGCGGTGCTGCGGCTGCCCGCGGTGGCTCGGCGCCGGCGCCGGCTGCCCGCCGAGGTGGAACGGCTGGTCGGGCTGGTCTGCTGAGTGATCAGAACGTGCCGCGGTACAGGGCGCAGCCGCGGCACACGTCGGGTGGATCGTCGCCGAGCAGCCGGCGGCGGAACTGCTGGTAGCGCTCGCCGGTCCAGATCGACGGGAAGGGTTGCTCGGGGAGCCGGCCGAGGGTGGCGCGGTCGCTGCCCATCACCATGCAGCACGGTTGCACCTCGCCGCGGTGGGTCACGTAGCCGGATTCCCATGGCCAGGTGCACCCCGGTTGGCCGGCGTGCCGGGGCGCCGGGTGGTCGGCAAGGCGCGGCAGGCGGAGGGCCAGGCCGCGGGTGTCGGCGGCGGCCGCCGCGGCGGCGAAGGCCCGGCGCGCCGTCTCCTGGTCGCCGGTCAGGCTCTCCTCGGCGGCGTACTCGCGGATCCCGGCATACCGCCCGGCCGGGTCGGTATCGCCGAAGGTGTGGCTGAGGTTCTGCACCCACAGCTCGTCGACGCCCAGGTCGGCGGCCAGCTCCACCAGGTCGGCCAGCTCGGCGACGTTGCGGCGCATGGCAACGCACACCACCTTGACCACCGGCCGCGCGGCGCCGGCAGCGGCCCGCTCGGCGACCAGCGTGCGCAGGTTGGCCACCACCCGGTCGAACTGGCCGGGCTGCGGCCGGAACGCGGTGGAGTGCCGGACGTCCTCATAGGTTGCGGCCGTTGCACCGTCGAGTGAGATGTGCACCCAGCCGGTGCCCGCCGCGACCAGGTCCCTGGCCCAGCGCCGGTCGAGGAGCACGCCGTTGCTGTTGAACCCCACCTCGATCCGCCGGTCGGTGGCGTACCGGATCATGTCGAGCAGATGCGGCGCCAGCAGCGGCTCGCCGAGACCCTGCAGGGTCACCCTGGTCAGCGCCGGCAACGCGTCGACGAGCTGCCGAAACTCCGAATAGGACAGCGCGCCCTCGGACCGTCCCACCGCGGGCGCGTAGCGCACCAGGCACATGCGGCAGCGCAGGTTGCACGCCCCGGTCACCTCCACCTGCAGTTCCCGCGGTAGTTCCGGGGCCAGCGGGTAGTTTCCGGCAACGCTCATCGAGCACTCCTCATCGGTCCCAAGACGGTTCCCCCGCTTCCCGCGGGTTACACCTGGAAATCGCGGGTAGATCAAAGGACATGCATTTCGAACGAGCGGTCGTGACGGGCGGGGCCGGCTTCCTCGGCTCGCACGTGTGCACGGAGCTGCTCCGGCGGGGAACCCATGTGGTGTCCGTCGACGACTTCCGCACCGGCTCGCCCGGCAACCTTCGGGACGTGCGCGACGATCCGAGTTTCGAACTGCTGGTCGCCGACGTGGCCGAGCCGTTCGACGTGCCGGGCACTGTGGACCTGGTGCTGCACCTGGCCTGCCCGGCATCCCCGGCCGATTACCTGCGGATGCCGGTGGCGACGCTGCGCACCGGCGGCTTCGGCACCCTGCACGCGCTGGAGTTGGCCCTCGGCAAGGGCGCGCGGATCGTCGTCGCCTCCACCAGCGAGGTGTACGGCGACCCGCTCGAGCACCCGCAGCGGGAGACTTACTGGGGCAACGTCAATCCGATCGGCCCGCGCAGCGTCTATGACGAGGCCAAGCGGTTCGCCGAGGCGCTGACCGCGGCGTTCCACACCGAACACGGCGCCCGCACCGGCATCGTGCGCATCTTCAACACCTATGGGCGGCGGATGCGGGCCGGCGACGGGCGGATGATCCCCACGTTCCTGCGGCAGGCGCTGGCCGGCGAGACGCTCACGGTGCACGGCGACGGCCACCAGACCCGCTCGCTGTGCTATGTGGACGATCTGGTGCGCGGCCTGCTCGCGATGGCGGAGTCCGAGCACACCGGACCGGTGAACCTGGGCAATCCGGACGAGATCACCGTGCTGGACGTGGCCCGGCTGGTGATCGAGGTGACCGGCAGCCGGTCGGGCATCCGCCACGTCGAGCCGATGGTCGACGACCCGCGCCGGCGCTGCCCGGATATTCAGCTGGCGCAACGGTTACTGGGCTGGCGACCGCGGGTGTCGCTGCGCGACGGGCTGCGGGCGATGGTCGACACGGCCGACCGCGCCCTCGCCCGGTAACGGATCCACTTGAGACGAAAGGGGCCGGCGTGCGCGTTCTCGGCATCAACGCGATCTTCCACGATCCCGCCGCGGCGCTCGTGGTCGACGGTGACATCGTCGCCGCCGCCGAGGAGGAACGCTTCTCGCGGCGCAAGCACGGCAAGCGGCCGGTGCCGTTCTCGGCCTGGGAGCTGCCCGAGCAGGCCGCGCGCTGGTGCCTGAACCGGGCCGGGCTGGAACCGGGTGATCTGGACGCGGTCGCGTACTCCTACGACCCCGACCTGGTGGAGCCGGGCCAGCCGGGCCTCGACGAGCGCTGGGAGGACCTGCGCACCACGTACGCGCGGCGCGCGCCGCACTTCCTGGCCACCGCCCTGCCCGGGCTCGACCCGGAGATCGTGCGGTTCGTGCCGCACCACGTCGCGCACGCGGGTTCGACGGGTCTTGCCGCACCGTTCGACGGCGACTGCGCGGTGCTGGTGGCCGACGGCCGCGGCGAGTGCGCGTCCCACCTCGCCGGTAGCTACCGGCGTCACCGGCTGGAGATTCTTACCGCCCAAGGGCTTCCGCATTCACTCGGGCTGATGTACGAGGAGCTGACCGAGCATCTGGGTTTCCGGCGCTCCAGCGACGAGTACAAGGTCATGGCGCTGGCCTCCTATGCCGAACCGAGGCATCTGGACCTGATGCGTGAGCACCTCTACGCCACCGAGGACGGCGGCTTCGTCGTGCATCCGATCGACTGGGCCACGCTGGCCAAACGCCGCGACGCGGGCGGCGAGATGACCGAGGAGCACGCGGAGCTGGCGGCCAGCGTGCAGGTGCGCCTCGAGGAGGTGCTGCTGGACCTGGTGCGGTGGCTGCACGACCGGACCGGGCAGCGACGCCTGACGATGGCCGGCGGCGTCGCGCTCAACTGCGTGGCGAACACGCGGATCTTCGCCGAGGGCCCGTTCGACGAGGTGTGGGTGCAGCCGGCCGCCGGGGACGCCGGCACCGCGCTCGGCGCCGCGCTGCAGGTGGTGGCCGACGCAGGCGAGCCGGCCGCGGCGATGCCCGGCGCGGCTCTGGGTCGCGAGTGGACGGACGAGGAGATCCGCGGATACCTGGACCGAGCGAAGATCCGTTACTCCGAGCCGGCGGACGTGGCCGTCGAGGTGGCCGAGGCCCTGGCTGACGACCTGATCGTGGCCTGGTTCCAGGGCCGTAGCGAGTACGGGCCGCGCGCGCTCGGCCGCCGCTCGCTGCTGGCGAACCCGAGCCTGCCGGAGAACCTGCACCGCCTCAACGAGGTCAAGGGCCGCGAGCAGTTCCGGCCGATCGCGCCGATGGTGCTGCTCGACCGGGCCGCCGAGATGTTCGACCGGGGTCCGATCCCCAGCCCGTACATGCTTTTCGTGCACGATGTCCGACCCGAGTGGACGGACCGGATCCCGGCCGTCGTCCACGTCGACGGCACCGCGCGGGTGCAGACCGTCGACCCGGCGACGGAACCGCTGCTGGCGCGGATGCTGACCGAGTTCGACCGGCGCACCGGCCTTCCCGTGGTGGTGAACACCAGCCTGAACACCGCAGGCCGGCCGATGGTCGACGACCCGCGCGACGCGCTGGAGTGCTTCGGCTCCGCGCCGGTCGACCTGCTGGCCATCGGCCGGTTCGTGGTGCGCCGGGCCGGGGTGGCCGGATGAGCGTCGACTACGCGGTGGTGATTCCGACGACCGGTCGGGCAAGCCTGCGCGTGCTGCTCGACGCCCTTGCCGACGGCTCCGGCCCGCCGCCGCGCGAGGTGATCGTGGTGGACGACCGGCCGAACCCGGCGACCGAATTGTCCACATCGGACGGAGCCCGCGTGCTGCGCACCGGCGGCCGTGGACCCGCGGCGGCGCGCAACGCAGGGTGGCGGGCCGCGAGCGCGGCCTGGATCGCGTTCCTGGACGACGACGTGGTGCCGGCCCCGGACTGGAAGACCAGGCTGGTCAAGGACGTCGGCGACCTGCCGCCGGAGGTGGCCGGCAGCCAGGCGCGGATCACGGTTCCGCTGCCGGCCGATCGCAAGCCGACCGACTGGGAGCGCGGCACGGCCGGGCTGATGACCGGCCGGTGGATCACCGCCGACCTGGCGTACCGGCGCGAGGTGCTCGACCGGGTCGGCGGGTTCGACGAGCGTTTCCCGAGGGCGTACCGGGAGGACGCGGAGTTGGCGCTGCGCGTGCAGGCCGCGGGCTACCGGATCGTGCCGGGGGAGCGGGAGACCACGCATCCCGTGCGCGACTCGGGCTTCCTCGCCAGCCTGCAGACCCAGCGCGGCAACGCCGACGACGCGCTGATGCACCGTCTGTTCGGGCCCGGCTGGCGGTCGAAGATCGGTGCGCACCCCGGCCGGCTGCGCTGGCATGCGGCCACGACCGCGGCCGGCGCCGCGGCTGTCCTGTTCGGACTTCTCGGCCGGCGAAGGGCCGCGCTGCTTGCCGGCTCGGCGTGGGCCGGGCTCACCGCACATTTCGCCTACCTGCGGATCGCGCCGGGTCCCGGCACCGCCGACGAGGTGGCTCGCATGGTGGTCACCAGCATCGCCATCCCGCCCGCGGCGTGCCTCCACCGGCTGCGCGGCGAGCTGCGACACCGGGTGATCCGCAGGTGAACGTCCTTGTGCTGCGGGCGCTCGGGCTCGGTGACCTGTTGACCGCCGTGCCGGCCCTGCGGGCACTGCGCCGGGCGCACCCGGACGCGGTCCGCACGCTGGCCGCGCCCGCGTGGCTGGCGGACGCGGTGGACCGGATCGACGCGGTGGACCGGTTGCTGCCGACCGAGGGCCTCGTGCCGATCAACTGGTCCGGGCCGCCGCCCGAGCTCGCGGTGAACCTGCACGGGCGCGGACCGCAGAGCACGGAGCTGTTGCGGGCGTTGAGGCCAAGGCGGCTCATCACGCACCGGAGCTGGGTGCCGGAGCAGCACGAGGTGGATCGCTGGTGCCGGTTGCTGGAACACCACGGCATCCCGGCCGACCCGGACGACCTGCGGCTCGGCGAGACCGAACACTCGGGACCCGCGGTGGTGCATCCCGGCGCCAGCCACGGTTCCCGGTTGTGGCCAGTGGAGCGGTACGCCGAGGTGGCCCGCGCGTTGGGTCCGGACGTGGTGGTGACCGGCGGCGCCGGCGAGGCCGAACGGGTCGAGGCGGTGGCCATGGGCCTGCCGAGGCGGGTCGGGGGCAGCCTGTCCGGTCTGCTCGACCTCGTCGCCAACGCGCGGCTGGTGGTCTGCGGCGACACCGGTGTGGCGCACGTGGCGACCGCGTACGGCACCCCGTCGGTGGTGCTGTTCGGGCCCGTCCCGCCCGCGTTGTGGGGGCCGCGGTCGGGACCGCACCGGGCGTTGTGGCACGGGTGGCGCGGCGACACGTTCGCCGACCGGCCCGATCCCGGACTGTTGCGGATCTCGGTGGCCGAGGTGCTTGCGGCCGTGGCCGAACTTCGAGGAGGAGGTGGACCTTGGCAGCACAGCGGATCGCCGTCGTCGGCGCGGGCTACGTGGGATTGACCACCGCGGCCTGCTTCGCCCGGCTCGGTCACCGGGTGGTCTGCACGGACATCGACGAGGCGAAGGTGGCGGCGCTGTCCCGCGCCGAGGTCGACGCGCACGAGCCCGGCCTCGCCGAGCTCGTCGAGCAGGGTGTGCGGGAGGGACGGTTGCGGTTCGTGCCGGGCATTCCGGTCGAGTTGTCCGATGTGGACTTCGTGTTCCTCGCCGTGCCGACGCCGACCGGCAAGGACGGCGCCGCCGACCTGAGCGCCGTGGAGGACGTCCTGACGCGGACCCGCGACCTGCTGCCGCCCGGCTGCGTCGTGGTGATCAAGTCCACGGTTCCGGTCGGCACGACCGCACGCGCCCGGCGCCTGCTCGGGCGTTCGGACCTTGCGGTCGTCGCCAACCCGGAGTTCCTGCGGGAAGGGCACGCGGTGGAGGACTTCCTGCACCCCCAGCGGGTGGTCATCGGCTCGGAGGACGAGGCGTCCGCTCAGCGGGTCAGGTCCCTGTACGACGGCACCGGCGCCCCGGTCGTGGTGACCGGCAGCGCCAGCGCGGAGCTGGTGAAGTACGCGAGCAACTGCTTCCTGGCGATGAAGCTGTCCTACGTCAACACCCTGTCCGAGCTGTGTGAACGGGTGGACGCGGACATCGACGACGTCACCGAGGGGATGGGCCTCGACGACCGGATCGGCTCGGCGTTCCTCGCTCCCGGCCCGGGTTGGGGCGGATCCTGCCTGCCGAAGGACACCAGGGCGCTGCTGTCCACATCGGACGCGATGCGGGTGGACTTCCCGCTGTTGCGCGCCACCATCGACACGAACACCCGTCAGGTCCGCCGCGTGGTCGACAAGGTCCGGGCGGCCGTCGGTGGAACGCTGGCCGGCGCCCGCATCGGCGTGCTCGGCCTGACGTTCAAGGCCGGGACGGATGACCTGCGCGACTCCCCGGCCATGACCGTGGCGCACCTGCTCACCCGCGCGGGCGCGGAGCTGACGGCCTACGACCCGTGTGTGCCGCCGGATCGGTACTCGGGCCCGATGCGGGTGGTGGACGCCGCCCATCTGGTGGCCAAGGGCGCCCGCGCGATCGTGGTGCTGACCGAATGGCCGGAGTTCGCCGAGCTGGACTGGGCCCGCATGGCCGAGGAGGTATGGCAACCGGTGATCGTCGACACCCGCGACCTGCTGCCGGCCAAGAAGGTCCAGGCGGCGGGCTTCCGCCTCATCGTGACCGGCAAGCCCGGCTAGGTTCTGCGGTTCGCAGTCCGCCACCGTGGTGTGACCGGCGTCGCGGTATTGCTATTGAGCACCAATCTGCGCACGCGCGTAGGCTCGCAGAAGCGTCAAGCAGCGGCGCCTGTCGGAGCTCTGGCCGATCGCAGCGGCCGGACGACCGGTGCGGGGCCGGTTCGTGAATGGCGCGACCCCCCTTTCCTCGTGGTCGTCCGGAATCCTCGTGCGCATTCGGCCGGGTGAACCAACTCGTTGATTTCGCCGGGGAGGTCATATCATGGCGATCGCGCCGGGTCCGGTTGCCGTCCGGGAGGCGGTGGCGCCGCGCGGGCCGAAGGGCCGAGTGCTGCTGCGGCTGCTGCAGACCACCGATCACAAGCAGATCGGCAACCTTTACTTGGTCACGTCGTTCGCGTTCTTCATGGCCGGCGGGCTGATGGCGCTGCTCATGCGCGGGGAGCTGGCGGCGCCGGGCGCCCAGTTCCTCTCGCCGGAGCAGTACAACCAGCTGTTCACCATGCACGGCACGGTGATGATGCTGTTGTATGCGACGCCGAACGTGTTCGGGTTCGCCAACGCCATCCTGCCGTTGCAGATCGGTTCGCCGGATGTGGCGTTCCCCCGGCTGAACGCGCTGTCGTACTGGCTTTACCTGTTCGGCGGGCTGATCGTGATGGCCGGGTTCGTCACCCCGAACGGCGCGGCGGACTTCGGGTGGTTCGCCTACACGCCGCTGTCGCGGGCGCAGTTCTCGCCCAACGTCGGTGGTGACCTGTGGACGGTGGGGCTGATCGTCGGTGGGCTGTCGACCATCCTCGGCGCGGTCAACATGCTGACCACGGTGGTGTGCCTGCGCGCGCCCGGAATGACCATGTGGCGGATGCCGATCTTCACCTGGAACATCTTCTTCACCAGCATCCTGGTCCTGCTCGCCTTCCCGATCTTCACCGCCGCGCTGTTCGGGCTGCTGGCCGACCGCCAGCTCGGCGCGCACGTGTTCGACCCAGCCAACGGCGGTTCCATCCTGTGGCAGCATCTGTTCTGGTTCTTCGGCCACCCCGAGGTCTACATCGTCGCCCTGCCGTACTTCGGGATCATCAGCGAGATCGTACCGGTGTTCAGCCGAAAACCCTTGTTCGGCTACAAGGGCATGGTGTTCGCCACCATCGCGATCACCGGCCTTTCGGCCGTGGTCTGGGCCCACCACATGTTCGCCACCGGCGCGGTGCTGCTGCCGTTCTTCGCCATCACCACGTTCCTCATCGCGGTGCCCACCGGGATCAAGTTCTTCAACTGGATCGGCACCATGTGGCGCGGCCGGCTCACCATGTCGACGCCCATGCTGTTCAGCATCGGGTTCATGGTCACCTTCCTGCTCGGCGGGCTGACCGGGATCCTGCTCGCCGCGCCGCCCATCGACTTCCACGTCCACGACACCTACTTCGTCGTGGCGCACTTCCACTACGTGCTGTTCGGCACGATCGTGTTCGCCACCTTCGCCGGCCTGTACTTCTGGTTCCCCAAGATCACCGGCCGGATGCTCGACGAGTCACTCGGCAAGCTGCATTTCTGGACCACGTTCCTCGGCTTTCACCTGACGTTCCTGGTCCACCATTGGCTGGGCAACCAGGGCATGCCGCGCCGCTACATCGACTACCTCCCGGCCGACAACTTCACGGTGCTGCACATGATCTCCTCGGTCGGCGCGTTCCTGCTCGGCCTGTCGGTGCTTCCGTTCATCTGGAACGTCATCCGCAGCTACCGGTACGGTCAACCGGCCGACGCCGACGACCCGTGGGGCTACGGCAACTCGCTGGAGTGGGCCACCACCTGCCCGCCACCCCGGCACAACTTCACCGAGCTGCCGCCCATCCGCTCCGAACGCCCGGCCTTCGAGCTGCACTACCCGCACATGATCGACCGATTCCGCGCGGAAGCACGCCAGTATCCGCACCGGCGCAAGGAGCGGCCCCCGTCCCCCTTCGAGGCGGCCGCCGCCGCCATCCAACCCGACGACCAGGACGGCAACACCGACCCGCGCGGCAAGTAGTCGCGCTTCGGCTAGGGGTTGTGCCGGACCAGTGCCGGCCGGGCGTAGTCGGCCAGACGATCGAGGAGGTCGTCGTCCGTGACGCGGCGCAGCGCGGGCGGTTGCGGCTGCCCGGGGTGCCGGCGGCCGAGCACCTCGGCGAGGAACCGGGCGACGACGCGGGGCGCGGGCAGCGCCTCGGTTCCCAGATAGGTCAGCAGGATGATGTCCTGCCCGGAATGGGTTTCGATGCCCGCGGCCCAGCCGTGCTCCTCCTGCCACCACAGCGCCACGTCTCGGGTCGGAAAGCCCGGCAGGCGACCGTCGACCGCGATGTAGGCGCGCAGCGGCCGATCCCACTCGATGAACGAGCAGTTCGGGCCCGCGCCACACGCCTCGGCGACCAGTCGGACATAGCCGCGCAACCCCCGCGCCGCGGCGTCCTCGAAGTCCAGCTCCACGCGTCATCGCCTCCGCTCATCCGCTCCGGCAAACGGTCTACGAGCGCCGGCTATTTGACGCACAGCCGTACTACCCACCGCACCGCCCGCCAAACCGGGTCACACACGGCATCCCGGTTGGCACCGCCGGGATCGGGTAGCCATGTGCCGACCCGACCCGAGCCGACAAGGTGGTCCACCTCGATGGTGGGTAAGAAGTACGCGCCGCTGCATCAACTCCTGGTTACGGCGGCGGGCAATGGCACGTCCGTGGTGCGGATCGAGTTCGCCGAGTTGGCGGACTTGGTGGGCGGCCTGCCGACGTCGGCTTACCGTCGGCGGGGGTGGTGGGCCAACGGATATCTGGTCCAGGCCGTGGCGTGGCGCAGCGCGGGTTGGCGGGTCCGCGAAGTGAATCTGGGCCAGAGATGGGTCGTGTTCGTTCGGGGCGACGAGTAGCCGTTGAACCCGGAATCGTCAGATCAGTCCGGCGGTTCCTCGGGCTCGGGCTGCGGTTGGGGTGGCGGATCCCCGACGCGCTCCCGGTACTCGTCGACCTCCTGCGGGGTCGGATCCACGCCGACCTCCTCGGCGAATTCCTCCGGATCCTCGGCGGTTGACTCGGTCATGTCAGGAGTTCTCCTTGTCCTCGAGGCCGATGGCCTGACGCAGCTCGCTCAGGTCGTGCCGCAGCCGGCGGTTGTCGGCCGTCTCGGCGTGGTGGCTCATCAGGTTGGCCAGTCCCTCGGCGATGGCGTTGAGCTTGTGCTGCAGCGCGTCGTTGGCGCGGCTCTGGGTGTTCTGCAGGAGGGCGACCAGCAGGAAGGTGACGATCGTGGTCGCCGTGTTGATCACCAACTGCCAGGTGTCGACGTTACCGAACAGGAAGAACGACGGGGCCCAGAGCACGACCAGCGTGACGCACAACGCGAAGAACCAGGCCTCGGACGTGAACGCCGACGTGGCGGTGGCGAACCGGTCGAACGGTGACGGTTTCCCGGTCACCTCCGAGGGCATGGTGGCGTGGTCCGGTTCGTCCCTGCTCGGCGTGCCCGCTGACGTGACTGCCATGAGCTGCGAATACCCCCACCGTGAACTGGGCAAACGGGAACCATGTCAGGCCCGGCCGGAGGCCCGGGAACGCACCTCGTCCGCCGCTCACCGTCCCCACCGGACTCGAGCGGGCCGGGGTTAACGTCGGCTTACCCGGGTAGACCGTGGTATGGCGGCGACACCTTGGGAACGAAGGGACGCATGGCGTCGCCCGCAACCGGTCGAGCGGGTGATCCACCGGTTACGTGCGGTGGCGAGCGATCAGGTCCTCCTGGTGCTGCTGCTGGGCGTTCCCGCCCTGCTGCGGCATCCGGTGTGGCGCCCGGCGCGCGCCAACCAGGGCGCGGGTCAGGGCGTGCTGCTCATCCCGGGGTTCGGGTTCGGTGACCGCAGCCTCGCGTTGCTCAGCATGTGGCTGCGGGCCAGGGGATACCGGCCCACCGGCGCCCGGATCGGGCTCAACGTCGGCTGCACCTCCACCCTCGTCACGCGCCTCGAGCGGCGGTTGGAGGAGCACGCCAAGGCCACCGGGCGCCGGGTGATCCTGCTCGGCCAGAGCCGCGGCGGCTGGCTCGGCCGGCTGGTCGCGATCCGCCGGCCGGATCTCGTCCGCGCACTGGTGATGCTGGCCAGCCCGGTGCTCGATCCGTTGGGGGTGAACCCGAAATCCATCCGGTTCGCCCGGTTGCTTGCCCGGCTGTCCGAGCTGGGCCTGCCGGGCCTGCTCGACGAGGACTGCTTCACCGGCGAGTGCTACCGGGCAAGCTCGACCGGGCTCGCCGCGCCGGTGCCGGCGAGCGTTCCGGTGCTGGCGGTCTACTCCCGGCAGGACAGGGTCGTCCCCTGGCAGCTGTGCCTCGACCGGAGCGCCGAATGCGTCGAGGTGCCCAGCAGCCACACCGGGATGGGCCTCGACCCCCGCCTCTACGCCGCCCTTGAGCCCAGGCTCACCGCATGGGCCGCGGCCGATGCGGTCCCGGCACGGCCCGCTCACCCCACTGTCCGCCCGCACGTTTGAACGGCGCCGTCGAGGAGCATCCCGTCCTCGACGGATGACCGACGCGACCTCGACGCTCGACGACGGAGGCGACCCATGGCGACCAGGCCCCGACCGCCCATTCAGGACGGTTCGGGGACGCTGCTGCCACGCCCTCGCCAGGGGATGGCGAAGCGGTTCCCCGCGCCGGCCCCGCCGCTGCGACTCGACGTCGACCGGCCGGGTCGCGGCCTGGTCGTCGTGGCGGTGTCCGGCGAGGTGGACGCGCTGACCGCGCCGCGCCTCGAGGAGATGCTCACCAACCGGTTGCGCGGCTCGATCGGCTCGCTGATCGTGAACCTGACCGACGTCACCTTCCTCGGTACCGCGGGGCTGACCGTGCTGCTGCGCGCCCGGCTGCGTGCCGAGGTCGGGGGCGTGGGGTTCTGGATCGTGACCGGGCAGAGCCAATCCGTGCTGCGAGCCCTGGAGGCCCTCGGGCTCACGGATCGGCTGCCCACGACTCCCGACATCCAGGCGGCTCTTGCCCGCGCGGTGGAACGGGTGAGGCGCGGCTGATGCGGCGGTCGTCGATGTGGGCCGGTCTCGCGCTGGGGATCGGGATGGGCGGGTTCATCGACGGCATCGTCGCTCATCAGCTGTTGGAGTGGCACCACATGCTTTCCGGCCGGTATCCCCAGGACACCAGGGCGAACATGGTGGCGGACGGCCTGTTCCACCTCGGCTGCCTGGTCATGGTGCTGGTCGGCATCGGCCTGCTGGCCGCGGCCCGGCCGGCCGAGCCGCCCGGCCGGGGTCGCCGGCTGACCGGCTGGATGCTCGCCGGTTGGGGTTGGTTCAACCTGGTCGAGGGCATCGTCGATCACCAGCTGCTCGGCGTGCACCACGTGCGCCCCGGACCTGATCAGCTGGGCTACGACCTCGGGTTCCTCGTCTTGGCCGTGGTGCTCATCGCCGCCGGAACCTGGCTGGGCCGGGCTCGGTGGGGACCGGCCGCGAGGGATGTGCCGAGGGCATGACGTTGGACGCGCCCGCGGGCACGGTCCGCGGGCGCGTCCAACGAATTGACGGTTGCTACGTGGCGCGACCGCGCGCGGGCATCCGGCGCAGGGCCAGGCCCAGCCCGACCATGCCGATGGCGAGGATCAGGTGCAGCCAGTTGTCGGCAGTATTCAGCGGCACGAAGTTGGCGGCGCTGTCAAAATCGATGATCAGTCCGTAAATCCACAGTACGAGGTAGACCACGCCACCGCCGATCAGGAACCCGAACGCGCCTCCGGCGCTGCGGGCCATCACCAGGCCCACGATGCCGAACAGCAGGTGCACGATGTTGTGCAGAATCGACACGTGGAACACGCCGAGCAGCATGGCGGTGGACTCGTGGCCGGCGAAGGCCATCCCGTCATAGTCGGTGGTGACGCCCGGAATGAAACCGAGAATGCCGACCAGCAGGAACACCGCCGCGACCACGGTGGCCGCCAGGCGCAGCGGATGCAGATCCCGCACCGATTCGATCCTTGCGTTCGCCATGACAACTCCCCTCACTCGAAGTGCCCGCGGATACCCATTTCCCCGGGTCTCACACACCTGTAATCCGCCCGCGGCAGCGCGTCCCCGAGTCGCCGCCGGCTCGGGTGATTCCGACATCCGTTCGCGGGTATCTCTGTGTCGTGGACGGCTTTCTCGGCATCTATCTCAGAGATCAGCTCGCGCTGGGTGTGGTGTGGCGTGAGCTGGCCCGGCGGGCGCAGCGCAACAATCGGGACACCGAGCTCGGTGCGGCGCTGGGCCGGGTCGCGGCGGCGATCGCGGAGGACGTGGAGACGTTCCGGACGATCATGCACCGGGTGGGGGTGCGGCCCAACCCGGTCAAGACCGGGCTCGCGGTGGCCGCCGAGCGCCTCGGTCGGCTCAAGCTCAACGGCCGGGTGGCCGGCTATTCACCGTTGAGCCGGTTCGTGGAGCTGGAGTTCCTCGCGATGGGCATCGACGGCAAGAAGCAGCTGTGGACGACCCTGCGGGATCTGGCCGGGCTCGCCGCCCGTCTGCCCGATGTGGACTTCGACCAGCTGATCGACCGGGCCGAGCGGCAGCGCGCCGAGCTGGAGCCGTTCCGGGTGTCGGTGGGCACCGAGACGTTCTGTGTTTTCTAGCGCGGCTGTGTTTTCTAGCTCGGGCAAGGCCGCCGGTCGCCTTCGGCGCCGGCCTCGGGTCGGGTTGCGTGGTGGGTTGCGGGCCGGGGTGGGGGGTTGGGTGTCGTGGGTGGT
>NZ_DASZCQ010000005.1:0-5730 GCF_035942955.1 Actinophytocola sp.
GCGGCGGACCGTCCGCCGGGCGCCGGACCGGTGGCACGGCCGGCATCGGTGGGCGTGGCGCCGGCGCGGTGCGACCCAGGAACGCCGCCGCCGCCGCGAGCGTAGCCTCGTTCACCTCGGGCACCTGGAAGCCCCGCCGGCGAATGTGATCGACCAGGTCGGGCTCGGGCGCGACGCCGTAACTGTGCAGGTAGTAGTTGACCGCCGCCGGCCAGATCCAGGTGCCGTCGGTGTGGAACGCCACCGGCACCACCTGCCGCGCCTCGGGGTCCAGCCGGTCGACGTCGAGCGCGCGGCTCTGCATCGCCACCGGCGCGGAGTTCAGGTAGTCGAGCAGCTCGGCCCGCTCTCCCTCGGCGATCGGGCGGCGGTTGACGATCGGCCGCCCGTTGCCGCCGGCCCCGTCGAAGATCCGCGCCACCCGGAACCGGGGCGCCGTCGGATCCGGGACCGGGACCGGGGCCTGCGCCGGGGGAAGCGGCGGAGCGCTTGCCCGCCGCAGCAACCACTCGGGGACGTTGTCGTCGGTGCGCGGGAACGTGGCCAGGTCGTCGGCGAAGGCCTGCGGTGGCGGCGGGTGGCGCCACTCCGGCTCGTCGCGGTCGTAGTCGAGGTTGTAGCTCGACGGGTGGTCGAGCCGGTAGCGGGCGTTGAACCAGGTGCCCCGGCCCTCGCGGTACATCCCGGCCCGCAGCCGGCCGAACAGCGCCGTGATCTCCGCGGGCACCTGCCACTCGGCGATCCGCTCGTCGGCGTAGACGATCTCCCCGTCGGCCTCGAAGTATCTGCCGACCGCGCGATAGTTGATGGTGATCTGGTCCCAGTCGTCCGGGGCGGCCCGCAACATGGCCAGCCCGATCTGCTTGACCAGGGCATCCTGCTCGGTCGGGTCGAGCTGCGTCGGTTGCACCATCCGATCCCTCCGGGGGCGGTCCAGGGTCACTCTAGCTGCGCGGCGAGGATGGATACCTATGAAGGCCGAGATCGCCACCGCCCAGCACACGGCCGCGCAGCGGGTGGCCGGCGCGGTGCTGTCGGCTCTCGGCGGGGTGTGCCTTGCGGTGCAGGGCCGGATCAACGGCCAGCTCGGGCTCCTGATGCACGATGGTTTGATCGCCGCGCTCATCTCGTTCGTGATCGGGTCGGCGCTGCTCGTCGCCGGGGTCGCGGCGGCGCCTGCGGCCCGCAGCGGCGTCGTCCAGCTGGTCAGCGGGCTGCGGACCGGCCGGCTGCGCTGGTGGCAGCTCCTCGGCGGCGTCTGCGGGGCGTTCGTGGTCGCCTGCCAGGGCATCACCATCGCGGCGATCGGGGTCGCGGTGTTCACCGTGGCCGTCGTCGCCGGCATGGTACTCAGCAGCCTGGTCGTCGACCGCGCGGGCATCGGGCCGGCCGGCCCGCAGCCGATCACGCCGACGCGCGCGGCCGGCGGGGCGCTCGCGATCATCGCGGTCGCGGTGGCCGTTTCACCCAAACTAGGTAACCCGTCCGGCCTGTGGCTGGCCGTGCTGCCCGCCTTCGCCGGGCTCTGGCTGGCCTGGCAGGCCGCGATGAACGGCCTGGTCCGCCGGGAGACGCACAACGTCGTGGTGCCCACGCTGGTCAACTTCGGCTCCGGCACGGTCGTGCTGGCGCTGGCCGTGGTGGTCGACGTCGCCGTGCGCGGCTGGCCGCAGACCCCGCCCGGCCACTGGTGGCTCTACCTCGGCGGCCCGCTGGGCATCGGCGCGGTGATGACCGCGGTGGCGGCGGTGCGCTGGATCGGTGTCCTGCTGCTGGGCCTGTCGTCGGTCGCCGGCCAACTCGTCGGCGCGGTCGGCCTCGACCTCGTCGTGCCCGCGGCCGGCGGCGGCCTGACCGTCGCGGGCGTCGCCGGCGCCATGATCACGATGGTGGCGGTCGGTGTCGCCGCGCTGCGCCTGGAAAGATGGCGCACGTGACCGCGACGATCCTGGACGGCAAGGCCACCCGCGAGGCCATCTTCGACGACCTGCGCGAGCGGGTGGCGGCGCTCGCCGAACGGGGGGTCGTGCCGGGGCTGGGCACCGTGCTGGTCGGCGACGACCCCGGATCACACGCCTACGTGCGCGGCAAGCACAACGCCTGCGCCAAGGTCGGGATCAACTCCATCCGCCGCGACCTGCCGGCCCACGCCACTCAGGCGGAGGTCGAGGCCGTGATCGACGAGCTCAACGCCGACCCGGCCTGCACCGGCTATCTCGTCCAGCTCCCGATCCCCGGCCACCTCGACTCCGGCGCCATCCTCGAGCGGATCGACCCCGCCAAGGACGCCGACGGCCTGCACCCTGTGAACCTCGGCCGCCTGGTCCTCGGCGAGACCGGTCCGCTGCCCTGCACGCCGCTGGGAATCGTCGCCCTGCTGCGCCGCTACGACGTTCCCATTGCCGGCGCCAACGTGACGATCGTCGGCCGCGGTGTCACCGTCGGCCGGCCGCTGGGCCTGCTGCTGACCAGGCGTAGCGAGAACGCCACGGTCACGTTGTGCCACACCGGCACCAAGGACCTCGGCGCGGAGGTCCGCCGGGCCGACATCGTCGTGGCCGCCGCCGGCACCGCCGGGTTGATCACCGCCGAGATGATCAAGCCGGGCGCCGCCGTGCTGGACGTCGGCATCACCCGCACCGAGCACGGCCTGGTCGGCGACGTCCACCCGGGCGTCCGCGAGGTCGCCGGCTTCCTGGCCCCCATGCCCGGCGGGGTCGGCCCGATGACGGTGGCCATGCTCCTGACCAACACCGTCGCCGCCGCCGAACGGAGCCTGCCCAGGTGAGGAAGCACCTGCCCCTGATCCTCGTGCTCACCGTCGCGGTGATCGGGATCGTGCGCATCGTGCAGTACTACTGGCGCCAGGGGACTGTGCTCATTGCCGTCGCCCTCATCCTCGCCGCCATGCTCCGCGCCATGCTCCCGAATGACCGCATCGGCATGGTCGCCATCCGCGGCCGCGGAATCGATGTGCTCCTCTACGGCGGCCTAGGCTTCGCGATGCTCGCGGTAGCACTGACCATCCAAGGCGGCCCGCTGAATCAATAGCATTGGCCCGTCCGGATTCTTCGAGTCCCTAGAATGCGATCGCACCCGGAAGCCACGCGACCTCAACGCAGTTCGGCTCTTCCGTTCCGCTGAAGCTGCTCTTACGCCAGGCGAGATTCGAGGTCACGCTCCAACGCTACCGACCGGTCCGGTGCGAGCGCCACGCTGAGCAGCTCGACCAGCACGTGGTTGTAGGCCATGAGGGTCTGGTCGTCTTCGAGGTACACGCACGAGGTGCGGTTTCCGACCATGATCACACCGGGGCGATCGCGGAAGTGCAGCCGGTAGAACGGTCCATCGAGACCCGGATGGTTGCCCACTGATGCGGGGATGACCCGAAGTTTGATGTTGGGACGTTGCGCGGCCTCGATCGGATAGGTGAGCTGCTCGCGCATGGTTTCCTTGTCCCCCCACGACATTATGGAGCGCGCCCTCGGCGATGATCGCCAGGAACTCCGGAGCATGCGGCTTCGCAATACTGCTTGGCGATGAACTCGGGCGGCGACCCGTTCGCCTATCTCCTCCTCGTCATCAATCATGCCCACATTGCGCATCAGAGCCTGAATATAGGGAACTGTCTGCACAGCCCTGGCATCACAGAGCACTCAAAGTTGATCAATATCGTGGCTCGCGACTCCAGCGCCTTCAACGTCGCGACGCGCGCACGGTATGGGCAGTTCCGTCGCCACAGGCCCGACTCACGCGGCTCGCGGGTGAGCTCCAGAAGATCCTTCCGATCGTCACCGGTCACTCCGTAGATGGCGAGCAGGCCGGCAACGTCCTCGCGCCGCTCCGTTCTCGATCCGGCTCATCGTTGCCTTGCTGACCCCGATCCGGTCTCCGGCTTGGTCGAGCGTCAAGCCGCGACCTGCCGGTAGCGGCGCAGCTCCTCGCCGATGAGTTTCACGCGGACCGTGTATGCGGCGGACGTCAGCATGTCATCGAGGATGCCCCGCTGAGCAGGAAAACCAGTGTTTCGGCACTCGTTCGGGGAAGTGCACCCGAAGGCATCACGGGTTGTGGGAGTCGCAACTTGATAGCCTGCCCGGCGTGTCCCCCGTGAACGTCACCGTCACCGGCGCTGCCGGTCAGATCGGCTACGCACTCCTGTTCCGCATCGCCTCCGGCCAGCTCCTCGGACCGGACACCCCGGTCCGCCTGTCCCTGCTGGAGATCCCTCAGGCCATCCGCGCCACCGAGGGCACCGCCATGGAACTGGACGACTGCGCCTTCCCCCTGCTCGCCGGCATCGACATCACAGACGACGTCAAGCGCGCCTTCGACGGGGTCAACGTCGCCCTGCTCGTCGGCGCCCGCCCGCGCACCAAGGGCATGGAGCGCGGCGACCTGCTGGAGGCCAACGGCGGCATCTTCAAACCCCAGGGCGAGGCCATCAACACCGGTGCCGCCGATGACGTCCGGGTCCTCGTGGTCGGCAACCCCGCCAACACCAACGCCCTGATCGCCCAGGCGCACGCCCCCGACGTCCCCGCCGAGCGGTTCACGGCCATGACCCGCCTCGATCACAACCGCGCCCTGTCCCAGCTCGCCAAGAAGGTCGGCGCCCCCGTCACCGAGATCCGCAAGCTCGCCATCTGGGGCAACCACTCCGCCACCCAGTACCCCTCGCTGGCCCACGCCACCGTCGCCGGCACCCCCGCCCTCGAGGCGGTCGCCGACGACGCCTGGGTCAAGGACACCTTCATTCCCACCGTCGCCAAGCGCGGCGCCGCCATCATCGAGGCCCGCGGCGCCTCCTCGGCCGCCTCCGCCGCCAACGCCGCGATCGATCATGTGTTCGATTGGGTCCACGGCACCCCGGAGGACGACTGGACCTCGGTCGGCCTGCGCTCCGACGGCTCCTACGGTGTTCCCGAGGGCCTGATCTCGTCCTTCCCCGCCGTCTCCCGCAACGGCCGGTGGGAGATCGTCCAGGACCTGGAGATCGACGAGTTCTCCCGCTCCCGCATCGACGCCTCGGTCCGCGAGCTCGAGGAAGAACGCCAGGCCGTGCGCTCCCTCGGCCTCATCTGAGTAGCCCCGGTCACACCGGATCGCGTGAACCTCGCACCCCTCACATCACGATCTCGCCCCCAAACACTCTTCACCACGAAACGTCCAGACGCCCGAACCCGAAAACCCGGGCAGACCCTCGTGGACAGGAAGGGTGCGGAGATGACCGCCGACAGCGTGTACACAATCGAGCTCGTTGCGCTCGCCGACGATCTTCCAGTGCGCTCGCGCTGGTCCTACGACCCCACCGAACCCTTCACCATCGCGGTGTCCTTCCAAACCGAAGACGACGTCTGGGTCCAATGGGTCTTCGCCCGCGACCTCCTCGTCAACGGCCTGGTCGGCTCGGCCGGCATCGGCGACGTCCGCCTCCGCCCCCGCCGCACCACCTCCCGCACCGCCCTTCAGCTCGAGATCTCCTCCCCCGAAGGCCACGCCCTCCTCGAGCTCGACCGCGAGTCCGTCCAACGCTTCCTCGAAGCCACCACCACCCTCGTCCCCCTCGGCGAAGAATCGGATCACTTCGACATCGACGGCCTCATCGACGAGATCACCAACGTCTAACCCACCCCACCCTCACCCCCCAAACGAAGGCCACCTTCGCCCCCATCACGAAGGTGGCCTTCCCCTTTCCACCCACCCCACACCCCCGCTCCCCAACCCAAC
>NZ_DASZCQ010000006.1:0-8123 GCF_035942955.1 Actinophytocola sp.
CTGTACCGGTTCCTGCGGCCCGGGGTCCGGGAGAACGAGTGCGTGGGGCTGGTCGCCAAGGTCCTCTACGACCTCGGCTCCGAGCACGTCGAGGGGGTCAACGCCATCTCCGGGGAGCGCTGCGCCCCCCACCCCCACGTCTACTCCGACCGCATCCTGCGCCCCGGCGACCCGGCCTTCTTCGACATCCTGCACAGCTACAACGGCTACCGGACCTGCTACTACCGCTGCTTCGCGGTCGGCAGCGCGTCGCCGGCCATGCGCGACGCGTATGTGCGCTGCCGCGACTACATGGACGAGGCGATCGCGCTGGTGAAGCCCGGCGCCACCACCGCCGACATCGTCTCGGTGTGGCCTCGGGCGGAGGAGTTCGGCTTCCCGGACGAGGAGGCCGCCTTCGCCCTCCAGTACGGGCACGGGGTCGGGCTGTCGATCTGGGAGAAGCCGATCTTCAGCCGGCTGGTCTCCCTGGACCATCCCGAGGTGCTGGAGGAGGGCATGCTGTTCGCCCTGGAGACCTACTGGCCGGCGTCAGACGGCTGGTCGGCGGCCCGGATCGAGGAGGAGGTGGTGGTGACGGCCGACGGCTGCGAGGTCATCACCAAGTTCCCGGCCGAGGAGCTGCTGGTCGGCGGGCAGCGCTACTGGTCGATGGACGGCCCGCTGCCGACCCTGCGCGAGCCGGAGTCCCACCGCAACCGGCAGGTGACGCCATGACCGCGCCCAAGCCCGAGGAGCTGCTCGACCTGTTCGAGCGCATGGCGGTGATCCGCGCCACCGAGAAGGCCGCCTACGACCTGTTCATGAGCGGCCTGGTCAAGGGCACCACCCACCTGGCCGCCGGGCACGAGGCGGTCGCCGTCGGCGCCAGCGCCGCGCTGCGCCCCGACGACTACGTGTTCGCCACCTACCGGGGCCACCACCACGCCATCGCCCGCGGCGCCACCCCGGAGGAGTGCCTTGCCGAGCTGATGAGCCGGGCGACCGGCGTGTGCAAGGCCAAGGGCGGGTCCATGCATCTGACCAAGGCGTCGCGCAACATGCTGGGGTCGTACGCGATCGTCGGCTCACACCTGCCGATGGCCGCCGGCGCGGCCTGGTCGGCCATGCTGCGCGGCACCGACCAGGTCGCGGTCGCGTTCTTCGGCGACGGCGCGACGAACATCGGCGCGTTCCACGAGACGCTCAACCTGGCCGCCGTGTGGAAGCTGCCGGTGATCTTCGTGTGCGAGAACAACCTCTACATGGAGTACACCTCGATCGCGTCGGTGACCGCGGTGCCGAACCCGGCCTACGACCGGGCGTCGGCCTACGGGATCCCGGCGGAGATCGTGGACGGCAACGATGTGCTCGCGGTCCGCGAGGCGATGCGGGCCGCGGTCGAGCGGGCTCGGGCTAGCAGGGGTCCGAGCCTGCTCGAGGCCCGCACCTACCGGCACTACGGGCACAGCCGCTCCGACCCGGCCAAGTACCGCCCGGCCGAGGAGGTCGAGGAGTGGCTGCGCCGGGACCCGCTGCTGGTGCTGCGGGACGACCTGCGCCGGCTCGGCGTGGACGACGAGCTGATCACGCGGGCCGACGAGGAGGCGCAGCGGGTCGTCGCGGCCGCGGTGGACGCGGCGAAGGCGGCGCCGGAGGCCGACCCGGCCGAGGCGCTGACGGACGTGTGGGCCGACGGAGGCGCGGCGTGGCGGACGTGATCACTTACCGGGAGGCCGTGGCCGAGGGGATCGCCCGGGAGATGCGGCGCGACAACACGATCGTCTGCCTCGGCGAGGACATCGCCGAGGCGGAAGGGGTGTTCAAGACGACCGTCGGGCTGCTCGCCGAGTTCGGCCCGAAGCGGGTGTGGGACACGCCGATCTCCGAGCAGGCCATCGTGGGCGCCGCCATGGGCGCGGCGATGACCGGGATGCGGCCGGTCGCCGAGATCATGTTCTCCGACTTCCTTGCCTGCTGCTGGGACTACCTGGCCAACGAGATCCCCAAGGTGCGCTACATGACCGGCGGGCAGGTCACCGTGCCGCTCGTGGTTCGCACCGCCAACGGCGGCGGGCTGGGGTTCGGCGCGCAGCACTCGCAGGCGACCGAGAACTGGGCGTTCACCGTGCCGGGGCTGAAGATCGCGGCACCGTCCACTCCGGCCGATGTGATCGGGCTGATGGCCTCGGCGATCCGCAGCGACGACCCGGTCGTGTTCTTCGAGCACAAGGGCCTGTTCGCCAGCAAGGGTCCGGCGGCGCCGCCCGACCACGTGGTCCCGCTCGGCGCGGCGAACATCGCGCGCACCGGCCGGGACGTGACCGTCGTCGCGCTGGCCTCCACCGTGCCGACCGCCCTTGCCGCCGCCGAGCTCCTTGCCGGGGAGGGGATCGCGGTCGAGGTCCTCGACCTGCGCTGCCTGGTGCCGCTGGACATGGCCACCGTGCTGGACTCGGTGTCGCGCACCTCCCGGCTGGTCATCGTCGAGGAGAACCCGTACCAGGGCGGGTGGGGCGGCACGGTGGCTTCGATCGTGGCCGACGAGGGGTTCGAGTTCCTGGACGCGCCGATCCGCCGGGTCGCCGCGGAATGCGTGCCGCTGCCGTTCGCGGACCGGCTCGAGGACGAGGTCATCCCGACCGTCGACAAGGTGGCCGACGCGGTGCGCCGGCTGGCCGTCTTCTAGCAGCAAACTCAAAGGAGAGTGACCATGCGCACGCTCATTCAAGGCGGTCAGGTGCTCACCATGGACCGTGACATCGGGGATCTGCCGCGCGGCGACGTGCTGATCGAGGACGACCGGATCGTCGCCGTCGAGCCGAACATCAGCGCCGACGCCGAGGTGATCGACGCCAGCGGGTTCATCGTGATTCCCGGGTTCGTCGACACCCACCGGCACACCTGGGAGGCGGCGATCCGCGGCTGCGCGCCCAATGCCACCCTCGACGACTACTTCGTCGACGTGCTGGACAGCTTCGCCCCGGTCTACCGGGCGCAGGACGTCTACGCCGCGAACCTGGCCGGCGCGCTGGAGTGCCTCAACGCCGGCATCACCACGTTGGTCGACTGGTCGCACATCAACAACACCCCGGAGCATCCCGACGCGGCGATCCGCGGGTTGCAGGAGAGCGGAATCCGGGCGCAGTACGCCTACGGCAGCGCGAACACCTCGCTGGCCGACTACTGGTTCGAAAGCAAGATCGCCATCCCGGGCGACGACGTCCGCCGGGTCCGGGAGACCTACTTCTCCTCCGACGCCGGCCTGCTGACGATGGCGCTGGCCACCCGCGGCCCCGGCTTCTGCGTCGAGGACGTCGTCCGTTCCGAGTGGACACTGGCGCGCGAGCTGGACATCCCGATCACGGTTCACGTCGGCATGGGCCGGCTGGCCGGGCGGTTCGGAATGATCAAGACGCTGAGCGAGTACGGCCTGCTCGGCCCGGACACCACCTACATCCACTGCTGCTACTTCAGCGACGAGGAGTGGCGGCTCGTCGCCGAGTCGGGCGGGACGATCTCGATCGCGCCGCAGGTCGAGGTGCAGATGGGGCACGGCTGGCCGCCGGTGATGAAGGCGATCGAGCACGGCCTGCGCCCGAGCCTGTCGATCGACGTGGTGACCACGGTTCCCGGCGACATGTTCACCCAGATGCGGGCCGCGTTCGGCGCGGAGCGGGCCAGGGTGAACGCCGAGTGCTGGCAGGCCGACGTGAACATCCCGGACAACATGCTGACCGCGCGCGACATGCTGGTGCAGGCCACGATCAACGGCGCGCACGTGGCCGGGCTCGAGGACCGCACCGGCTCGCTGACCCCGGGCAAGAAGGCCGACGTGGTGCTCATCGACGGGCGCGCGATCAACCTCGCCCCGGTGATCGACCCGGTGACCGCGGTCGTGCTCGGCGCCGATGTGTCCAATGTGGACACCGTGATCGTGGACGGCGTGGTGCGCAAGCGCGGCGGCAGGCTGCTTGCCGACGTCGACGCCGCACGGGCCGGCGTCGAGGCGGCCCGGGACTACCTGGTCGACCAGGTGGCCCAGCGGAAGGGCGCGCCGGTGTGACGTCGCGGCATGTGGTGGGCCGGGCGGCGGACGCCCGGTACGTCGCGGGCGTGGACGGGTTCAGCCACTGGCCGGTGGTGGACGAGACCACGCCCGCCGTGCACACCGGTTTCCACCTGTGCGCGCTGGAGCCGGGCGGGTTCATCCCGCCCCGCGTCCAGTCGTTCGAGGAGTCGGTGTACATCGTCGAGGGCTCCGTGGTGCTGCGCACCCCGGAAGGCGCGGTGCTGCTCGGGCCGGGGGACTACGCGTTGCTGCCGGTGGGCTTCCCGCACGGCTGGCACAACGAGGGCGGCACCGTGGTCCGGTGGGCCCGGATGCTGGCGCCGCAACCGCGGGCCCGGTTCGACGGCGACACGTTCGCCGCGCCGCTGGAGGATCTCGGGCCACCCCGGGCGATCGACGTGCGCGATCCGCGCAACCGGCTGTTCGGGCACATCGATCCGGCCAACATGGATCCCAGCAAGCAGACCCAGGACCTGCTCGCCCAGTCGGCGAGCATGCGCACCGCCCTGCTTGTCTACAGTGGAATCACCGTGAAGATGATGGTCGACTCGGATCTGGGGGCGCAGCTGCAGACCATGTTCATGGTCCAGTACGAGCCGCACGGGGTGGCCGGGCCGCACGACCATCCCTTCGAGGAGACCTACTACTTCCTCGAGGGCGAGGGCGAGGCGACCTTCGACGGGCAGACCTACCGGCTCGGGCCGGGCGACGTCGCGTTCGCCGGGGTCGGGTGCGTGCACGGGTTCCGCAACGTCGGCGCCGGCCCGCTGCGCTGGCTGGAGACCCAGGCGCCGGCGCCGCCCGGCCGGCACTCGTACCGCTTCGTGCGCGACTGGGATTACCTGCGGGCAGCACTGGAAGGGAGCCAATCGTGAGCGGAGCTTGCGGAGCGAACCATCAGATACAGGGCGACCGCGAGCGGCCGCTCGGAGCCTGCGAGGAGCGGTCGTGAGCGCAGTGCTGGTGGTCGGTGGCACGGCGGGGATCGGGCGGGAGATCGCCCGGCACTACGCGGCCGCCGGCCGGGAGGTCCTGGTCACCGGCCGGGACACCGACCGGGCCAAGGCCGTCGCCGGCGAGATCGGAGGCAACACCCGCGGTCTCGGCTTCGACCTGGCCCGGCCGGAGGAGATCGGCGCCGCGCTGGCCGACGTCGGGCCGGTCGGCTCGCTCGTGCTCGCCGGGATCGACCGCTCGCAGGAATCCGTGGCGAACTACGACATCGCGGCGGCCACCCGGCTGGTCACCCTCAAGCTGGTCGGCTACACCGAGGTCGTGCACGCGCTGCGGTCCCGGCTGGCCGAGACCGGCGCGGTGCTGCTGTTCGGCGGGCAGGCGCGGGTGCGGCCCTACCCGGGGTCGACCACGGTCTCCACGGTGAACGCCGGCGTCATCGGCCTGGTGCGCACGCTGGCGGTGGAGCTGGCGCCGGTCCGGGTCAACTCGATCCACCCGGGCATCGTCGGCGACAGCCCGTTCTGGCGGGACAAGCCGGCCGCCGTGCTGGAGGGCTTCCGGTCCGGAACGCTCACCGGGCGGCTGGCCACCATGACCGACATCGTGGGCGCGGCGGTGTTCCTGCTGGACAATCCCTCGGTCAACGACGTCAACCTGGTCGTGGACGGGGGCTGGCGGTGACTGCCCCGGTCGCGGTCATCGGCGCCGGCCACATGGGCGGCGCCATGGCCGGCCGGTTGCACCGGGATGGCCGCGCGGTGCTGGTGTACAACCGCACGCGCGCACGGGCCGAGAAGATCACCGGCGCCACCGTGGCCGGCTCGGCGCGCGAGGCGGCGGCCGCCGCGGAGGTCATCCTGGTGTCGCTGGCCGACGACGCCGCGGCCCGCGCTGTCTACAGCGGACCGGACGGGCTGGTGGCCGGGTTGTGGGCCGGGGCCGTGGTGGTCGAGACGAGCACGCTGGCGCCGGGCACCGTGCGCGAGCTGGCCGATCTGGTGCGGAGCCGGGGCGCCACGCTGCTCGACGCGCCGGTGTCCGGCAGCGTCCCGCTGGTCGAACGGGGCGAGCTCACCTTCATGATCGGTGGCGACCGGCGGGCCGTCGAAGCGGTTCGACCCGTGCTCGACGTGCTGGGCAAGCGGGTCTTCCACCTCGGGGCCCAGGGCAACGGCTCGATCATGAAGCTGGCCGTCAACTCCGCCCTGCACGGCCTCAACCAGGCCCTCGCGGAGGCGCTCGTGCTCGCCGAGAAGGCCGGGCTGGACCGGTCGGCGGCCTACGAGGTGTTCGCCTCCAGCGCGCTCGCCGCGCCGTTCGTGCAGTACAAGCGCGCCGCCTACGAGCGGCCGGACGAGGCCGCACCGGCCTTCACCCTCGACCTGGTGGACAAGGACCTGGCGCTGATCGCCGACCTGGCCGCCCAGGTCGGCGTGCCCATGCGCCAGCTCACCGCCAACCGCGCCGTGGTCCGGGCCGCGCTCGAGGCCGGTCTCGGCGATGCGGACATGAGCGCGCTCGCCGTGCTGCTCCGCAACGACCGATAATTTTCGGAACCCGCACGCCGGACACATTCCTCGCATGTCGTGTCCTACCCGTGACCGCCGGTGCCGTGTGCAGGTCTTGATCCCCCGTGCAGCCCGGATATATCGTGACCCCGGTCACCGAAAACTACCGAACGTGTTCCGAAAGTTTGCGGCGAAGGGATAGCAATGACTGCTTCCACCCCGATGCCCCGCCGGACCTTTCTCGGCGTGCTGGGTGCCGGTGCCACGATGCTCGGGGTCGGGGCCTGCAGCGGCGACAGCGGCAGCGGCAGCACCCCCACCGCCAGCGTCGATCCCAATACCCCCCAGACCATCGAATGGTGGCACATTCAGAACACCGAACCGATGCTGCCGATCTGGGACGAGCTGGCCAAGCAGTACACGTCTGCGCACCCCAACGTGACGATCAACATCACCCCGATCGAGAACGAGGCGTTCAAGGCCAGGCTGACCACGGTGACGCAGTCGGGCGACGCGCCCGACATCTTCCAAACCTGGGGCGGCGGGGTGCTCAAGAATCAGGTCGACGCCGGGCTGGTCAAGGAGGTCACCGCCGACGTCCAGCCGATCAAGGACACGCTGGTGCCGACCGGCATGGAGCCATACATGATCGACGGGAAGCTCTACGCCGTCCCGTACGACATCGGCATGGTCGGCTTCTGGTACAACAAGGCGCTGTTCGCCCGGGCCGGGATCACCGGCACCCCGGGCACGTGGAACGAGCTGCTCGACGCGGTGCGCAAGCTCAAGGCGGCCAACATCACGCCGATCACCATCGGCGGCGGCCAGAAGTGGCCCTGCCACTACTGGTGGACCTACCTGGCCATGCGCATCGCCGGCATCGACGGGCTGCAGAAGGCCGAGGCCGACAAGAAGTTCGACGGCCCGGAGTTCATCCAGGCCGGCCAGCGGCTCAAGGAGCTGGTCGACCTGCAGCCGTTCCAGAACGGGTGGCAGGCCGCCCCGTTCGACACCCCCGACGGCGAGGCGGCCGTGATGGGCAACGGTCAGGCCGCGCTCGAGCTGCAGGGCCAGTTCGCCGTGGCGGTGCAGAAGGAGCAGTCCGGCAAGGACCTCGGCGCCGATCTGTCGTGGTTCCCCTTCCCCACCGTCGATGGCGGCAAGGGCAAGGTGACCGACACGATGGGCGGCGGCGGCGGCTTCGCGGTCGGCAAGGACGCGCCACCAGCCGCCGTCGACTTCCTCAAGTTCCTCGTCACCCCGGAGAACCAGCGCAAGGCGGTGGCGACCGGTGCGGTTCTGCCGATCACCAAGGGCGTCGAGGACGCCGTCCAGGACCCGCGCATGAAGCTGGTGGCCGACGCCGTGGCCAAGTCGACCGGGTTCCAGCTCTACCTGGACCAGGACTACGCGCCGTCGGTCGGGCAGACCGTCAACGATGCCGTGACTTCGCTGATGAACGGTGCCATGAGCCCGGAGGATGTCGCGCGAGCGGTCACCGAGGCCGCCCAGACCGCGTAAGACTGTCCACATGACACGGTCAGCAGTCGACCAGGACACGCTGGCGAGGGAACAGGATGGTGCGGAGCCGCCGGCCGCGACCAGGG
>NZ_DASZCQ010000007.1:0-7873 GCF_035942955.1 Actinophytocola sp.
AGGTGGATGTCGCCGTGGTCGCGGTGCCCGCGGAGTCGGTGCAGGACGTGGTGCTGGACTGCGCCGCCAAGGGCGTGCACGGGCTGGTCGTGATCTCCTCGGGCTTCGCCGAGATCGGCGAGGAGGGCCGGGTCCGGCAGCGCAAGCTGGTCGGGCTGTCCCGCTCCTACGGGCTGCGCCTGATCGGGCCGAACGCGCTGGGCATCATCAACACCGACTCGGCGGTCTCGCTCAACGCCTCGCTGTCCTCGCTGATGCCGCCGCGCGGCCGGGCCGGCTTCTTCTGCCAGTCCGGCGCCCTCGGCACGGCGATCCTGGCCGACGCCGAGGCCCGCGGGCTCGGACTGTCCACTTTCGTCTCGGCGGGCAACCGGGCGGACGTGTCCGGCAACGATCTGCTGCAGTACTGGGAAACCGACCCGGCAACCGACCTCGTGCTGCTGTACCTGGAGACCTTCGGCAACCCGCGCAAGTTCGCCCGGCTGGCCCGCCGGCTCGGCCGCACCAAGCCCATCGTCGCCGTCAAGTCCGGCCGCGACTCCGTGGTCCCGGCCCTGTTCGAGCAGAACGGCCTGATCCGCGTGGAAACCCTGGCCCAGCTGTTCGACACCGCCGTGCTGCTCGCCCACCAGCCGCTGCCCCGCGGACCGCGGGTGGCCGTGGTCGGCAACTCGTCGGCGATCGGCCTGCTGGCCGCCGACGCCGCGGTCGGCTACGGCCTCGAGCTGGCCGGCGACCCGCTCGACGTCGGCGTCGACGCCGGCCCGGACGCGTTCGCCGGCGCCGTCGCGGAGTCGTTGCGGCGCCCCGAGGTCGACGCCCTGATCGTGGTGTTCGTGCCGCCGCTGGCCGTGCCCGGCACCGCCTACGCCCGCGCCGTGCGGTCCGCAATTGCCGAGCTCGACGAGTCCCGCCACAAGCCCCTCGTGTCCACATTCCTTGCCGTGGAAGGCATTCCCGAGGACCTCGGCATTCCCTCCTACCCCAGCCCGGAACGCGCGGCGCTCGCCCTGGCCCGGGTCTCCCGCTACGCCCGCTGGCGCGCCGCGCCGCCCGGCCGTCCGGTCCGTCCCGCCGGCGTCGACCCGGACGCCGCCCGCGCCATCGCCACGACGTCCGGCGACGGCCCCGTCGAGCTCGACGACCGCGCGGTCGAGCGCCTGCTGGCCTGCTACGGCATCCGGATCGTCCCCTACGCCCGAGTGTCCACTGTTGACGAGGCAATCAAAGCCGGCCTGCACCTGGGGTTCCCGGTCGCCATGAAGGCAACCGGCGAGCAGTTCTGGCGCCGCACGGACCTGATCGGCGTGCGCCTCGACCTGACCACGGAGGAGGCGGTCCGTGACGCCTACGCCGACCTCCGCGAAGTGTCCGGTGTGGACGACGTCTACGTCCAGCGAATGGCCCCCAAGGGCACGGCCTGCGCCATCGGCGTCCAGGACGACCCCTCGTTCGGCACCCTGGTGTCGTTCGGCTTGTCCGGCGTGATCAGCGACCTCCTCGAGGACCGCGCCTACCGCGCCGTCCCCCTCACCGACACCGACGTCGCCGCCCTCATCCGCGCTCCCAAAGCCGCCCCGCTGCTCACCGGCTACGCCGGCACCCCGTCCGCCGACCTCCCCGCCCTGGAAGACCTCGTGCTCCGCGTCGCCGCCCTCGCCGAGGACGTCCCCGAGGTCCGCTGGCTGTCCCTCGAACCCATCCTCGCCTCCCCCCAGGGCGCGTTCGTGACCGGCGGCCGCATCACGGTCGGCCCACCCCCCACCCGCCAGGACACCGGCCCCCGCCGCCTCCGCTAACTGCCTCCAATGTCGCCGTGTTTGCGCGTGGCGTCGCCATGTTGGCCGCGCGCGATGCCAACACGGCGACGTGAGGCGCCAACACGCCGGTTACCCACGGGTTAGACGCACGCAGGTGGAGGCGTGGTCGCCGGGTGGGAGGTTGAGGGGGAGGCCGCGGGTGAGCAGCGTGGTGCCGGTGTAGGAGTCGCCGGTGCCAGGGTCGTGGTAGGTAGCCGTCGGGTCGAGGGCTTTGAGGGGGAGGGTGGTCGGGCCGGCGCCCCAGCGGGTGGTGGGGCGGTAGGCGATGATGACGACCTCGGTGTCGCGCAGGTATTGCACGGCGTCGGTGCCGAGGCGGTACTGGTATCCCAATTGGACTGTAGGGCGGATTTCCTTGTATTCGGCGATGAGGGCGGTGGCTTCGGCCGTGTCGGAGTCGGTCCACTCGAGGAGGTTGGCGCCGATGCCGAGGGTGCCGGCCATGGCGACGTGGAAGCGGAAGCGGAGGGGGGTGCTGCGGGCGGTGAAGATGTTGGGGCTGTCGGTGACCCAGGCGGCCATGGTGCGGGCGGGGTAGAGGTGGGTGTAGCCGTGCTGGATGGCGATGCGGTCGACGGCGTCGGTGTTGTCTGAGGTCCAGACCTCGTCGGTGCGGCACAGGATGCCGAGGTCGGCGCGGCCGCCGCCGCCGGAGCAGGACTGGATGCGCAGGTGGGGGTGGTCGGCGCGGAGTTGATCGATGATCGAGTACACCGCGCGGACGTGGTCGATCCAGAGGCGGTCGGGGTCGTCGTGGGTGGGCCAGCCGGGCTGGGTGAACGCGCGGTTCATGTCCCACTTGAGGTAGTCGATGCGGTGGTCGGACACGAGGGCGTCGAGCCATTTGTGAGCCCAGGCGGCGACATCGGGGCGGGCGAAGTTGAGCACGAGCTGGTTGCGCAGCTCGGTGCGGCGGCGGTTCGGTTGGTGCAGCACCCAGTCGGGGTGGGCGCGGTAGAGGTCGCTGTCGGGGTTGACCATCTCGGGCTCGACCCACAGGCCGAACTTCATGCCAAGGCCGTGGACGTGGTCGATCAGCGGGGTGAGGCCGTCGGGGAACGGGACCGGGCTGGGGTACCAGTCACCGAGGCCGGCGTTGTCGGCGCGGCGGCCGCCGAACCAGCCGTCGTCGACCACGAACACCTCGACGCCCAGCTCGGCGGCCAGCGTGGCCAGGTGCTTCTGGTTGGCCTCGGTGATGGCGAAACCCGTTGCCTCCCAGGAGTTGTAGACGATCGGGCGCAGCTCATCGGGGTGCGGCAGGACGTGCGCGCGGGTGTAGGCGTGCCAGGCTCGGCTGGCGCCGCCGAATCCGTCCGATGTGTACAGTCCGGCGAGCACGGGCGTGGTCCATTCCTCGCCGGGGCGCAGGTGCCAGGCCAGGCCGTCGTGGCCGAACCCGGCCGACCAGCCGACCCGCCCGGACGTCGTGTGCGCCACGGTGATCCGCCAGGAGCCGCTCCAGGCCAGGGCGGAGCTCCACACCTCGCCGCGGTCCTCGTCGGCGTCCCCGGCGTCGATCATGATCCAGGGATTGGCCTGGTGGCTGGTGATGCCGCGGCGGCTGGTGAGCACGGTCTCGCCCACCGGCAGCTCGGACCGGCGAAGCTGGAACTCGCCGCTCCACGAGCCCACCACATGGGTGACTCGATAGCCGTCCCGTCGGGGGACGACGAACTGGGCGGAGTCGCACCGCAGCACGGTGACCGGTGCGTCCGACCGCAGGGTGAGCCAGCGCTGGAGGACGTCGCTGTCGTCGAACACCCGGTAGTGCAGCGTGATCGACAGAGGATAGATCCGATCTCTGAACGAGATCTGAAGGTGGCCTTCATCCACGCTGTGATCGAGGTAGCGCCATTCCACCCCGGTGGCGCCGTCGGGGTGGCGCACCTGTAGGGCGGCCGGGCCGAACATGGCGCCACCCTCGGCGGGCAGCTCGGCGTCGACGTCGAAGGCGCCGTCGAAGCTGGCCACCCAGGGCGGCGCGGGGATCGGAAGCTCGGCCGCGGACTCCGGGGTCAGCGGGCGGCCCCAGTGCACGTGCCGGGGCACGTCCTCGTCGTCAAGGCGCAAGACGTAGGAGGTGCCGGGGGTGTGCAGCAGCCAGGTGCGGGTGGCGTCGTCGTAGATCACAGGGGCCATACATCGGACGTTAGCGGTTGGCGGCGATCGGTCAAGTACCTTGACTCGGGTGAACGGAAGGTGGACGCAGTTCGTCGCGATGGGGGACAGCCTCACCGAGGGCATCGGTGACTTCGATGCGCAGGGCCGTCCCCGGGGCTGGGCCGACCGGTTCGCCGAGGAGATCGCCCGGCGTCAAGGCGGCCTTCACTACGCCAACCTGGCCGTCCGCGGCCGGCTGACCGCCGACGTGGTCGACGCCCAGCTCGCCCCGGCCATCGCGCTGAGGCCGGACCTGGCCAGCGTGGTCGTCGGCATGAACGACCTGATCCGGCCCGCGGTCAACCTGGCCCGGGTGTGCGAGCTGTTCGATCACCTGGTGGCGTGCATGGCGGCCACCGGCGCGGTGGTGCTCACCGCGACCCTGCCCAACCCCGGCTCGGTGGTGCCGCTGCCCGGCCTGGTGCGCCGCCGGTTCACGGCCCGGCTGAGCCAGTTCAACGACCACGTCCGCCACACCGCGCTGAAATATGGCGCCGTCTGCGCCGACCTCGCCGACCGGGCCGTGAAGGACATCGCCGGCTGGAGCGAGGATCGCCTCCACCCCGGCCCCTACGGCCACCAACTCGTCGCCGACGAGTTCCTGGAGCTGCTCACCGGCACCCGCTCCGGGGTGGTCGAGGAGCGCCCGGTATGGAACGAGCTGACCGACGGCATCCGCGAGCAGGTCCGCTGGTTCGTTGAGTCCGCCGGCCCCTGGCTCTGGCGCCGGATCCGCGGAAAGCCCGAAGGCCAGACGGTGACCGCGAAGTTCCCCGCCTACCAGCTCCTAGGCGTCAGCTGACCGAATCAGCCGCCGCCACGCGGCACAAAGGCGCAGCACACCCCCCGAGTTCTCGAGTCCCGCCCGGCGACACGGGCGCTGTTGAGCGCCACCCCGACACACGAACCGCCGCTTGCTCGCCAAAGTTGCTTCCTCCACCATCCCGAGTTCATCCTGGAGACACGTCCTATACGGCTACGCTGGGTGCCGGCGGAACAATGTCCAACCGGGACGCGTGGAAGCCCACTCCAACGGATCAGTGGGCCGCCGCGTGGCCCCGTGTGCAAGAGTTCCCAGGTTTCTCCCAGGGAACTCTCAGAATGGGCCGGCATCCTCGGGCGGTGGACACCGTCCTGGTCGTCGACGACGAGCCGAACATCCTCGAGCTGCTGTCCGCGGCGCTGCGGCTGAGCGGGTTCTGCGTCATCTCCGCGGACACCGGCGCGGCGGCGGTGGCGGCCGCGCGCGAGCACCGGCCGGACATCGTGGTGCTCGACGTCATGCTGCCCGACGTCGACGGGTTCGAGGTGGCCAGGATGCTGCGGTCGGTGCACGAGCGGCTCCCCGTGCTCTTCCTCACCGCCCGGGACGCGGTGGCCGACCGGATTGCCGGGCTTACCGCCGGCGGCGACGACTATGTCACCAAACCGTTCAGCCTGGAGGAGGTCGTGCTCCGGTTGCGGGCGATCCTGCGCCGCACCCGCAACGGGAAGCGGGACGAGACTCCGGGAATGCTGCGCTACGCCGACCTCACCCTCGACGAGGACGCCCACCAGGTGGCCAGGGCCGGGCGGCCCATCCAACTGTCGCCGACGGAGTTCAAACTGCTGCGCTACCTGATGGTCAACGCCGACAAGGTGGTCAGCAAGGCGCAGATCCTGGATCGGGTGTGGCACTACGACTTCGGCGGTGACGGCCGGATCGTCGAGTCGTACATCAGCTACCTGCGCCGCAAGATCGACGGCACCGACCCGCCGCTGATCCACACCGTGCGCGGGGTCGGCTACTCGCTGCGGCTGCCCCGATGACGCGCAAGTGGACACTCCGGGCCCGCATCGTGGCCGCGCTCCTCGTGCTGGCCACGGTGGCACTGCTGGTGTTCGGGGTGGCCAGCGTCCTGCTCATCCGCAAGTCCCAACTGGACCGCGTGGACAGGCAACTGTCCGATCTGACCCGCGCGTTCGCCGACCGCCCGGGGCTGGGTCGCCGCCTGGTGACGCCGGGGACGCCGGCCAACGGTTCGGACAACCTGCCCACCGACTACCGGGTGCTGGTGTTCACGCCCGGCGGGACCCCGACCCGCGCGTTCGGGCAGCGGGAGGGCGAGACCGGCGGCCCGCAGCTGCCCGCGATCAACGAGGCGACCGCGGCCACGCAGATCCAGGCGCCGTTCACGGTGCCGGACACGGCGGGCGGCGCGTCGTGGCGGGTCCGCGTCATGCGGATCCCGGACGGCTTCGCGGCCGTGGCGCAGTCCCTGGACACCGTGGAGGCGACCACCCGGCAACTCGTCGTGATCGAATCCGTCGTCGGTGCGCTGCTGCTGGTCGTGCTCGGGTCGGTCGGATTCTCCGTGGTGCGCCTGGGATTGCGGCCGCTGACCCGGATGGAGCAGACGGCGGCGGCGATCGCGGACGGGGACCTGGACCGCCGGGTGCCGGACACCGACTCGCGCACCGAGACCGGCCGGCTCGGCCGCGCGCTCAACACGATGCTCGGCCGGCTCGCGTCGGCGATGCGGCAGCGGGAGCGATCCGAGGCGCGACTGCGCCGGTTCGTCGCGGACGCCTCCCATGAGCTGCGCACCCCGCTGACCTCGATCCGCGGCTTCGCCGAGCTGTACCGGCGCGGCGACCGGTCCGATGTGGACAGACTGATGGGCCGGATCGAGGAGGAGGCGGTCCGGATGGGCACGCTCGTCGACGACCTGCTCCTGCTGGCCAAGCTCGACGAGCAGCGCTCCCTCGAGCTCGGCGAGGTGGACCTGGTGGTGCTCGCCGCCGACGCCGTGCACGACGTCAGCGTGCGCGACCCGGACCGGCGGGTGCGGCTGGAGACCCCGGACGGCCCGGTGCGGGTGACCGGCGACGAGCACCGCCTGCGCCAGGTCACGATGAACCTGGTGACCAACGCCGTCACCCACACCCCGCCCGGCACCCCGATCACCGTGACCGTCGCCGTCCAGTCGCTCAACGGAAAGCGTCCCGCCGCCAGCGCCGGCGACCCGCTCGACGACCTCGACGAGGCCGCCGTGCTCGAGGTCCGCGACACCGGCGACGGCATCCCGCTCGACGAGGCCCCGCTAGTCTTCGACCGGTTCTACCGCGTCGACGCCGGCCGCTCCCGGCGCAGCGGCGGCACCGGCCTCGGCCTGGCCATCACCGCGGCCATCCTGTCCGCCCACCACGGCCGAATCGACCTGCACACCAGGCCCGGCGCCGGTGCCACCTTTCGCGTCCTGCTCCCACTCGCAGAGTTCGATGAGGACCGGCGTACCCGGTAGCGCAGGTGCGTCACCCCCGCGTTCCGGCAACTCGCCTAGGTCGCCGTGCGAGGAATGACACCCGCGCCGCGCGCTGCGCGCGCGGCGCGCGGCGCCGTGTCGTCGCCGGCAGGCGACCACGACGTGCTTCGGCGTGCGATCGCCGCGGCGATTGTGTCGGCCCACCATGGCCGGATCGACTTGCACACCAAGCCCGATGCTGGCGCCACCTTTCGCGTCCTGCTCCCACTCGCAGAGTCCGATGAGGACCGGCGTACCCGGTAGCGCAGGTGCGTCACTCCCGCGCTCCGGCACTCGCTAGGTCGCCGTGCGAGGAACGACACCCGCGCCGCGCGCAGCGCGCGCAGCGCGGGCGCCGTGTTGTCTTCCGTTACGCGATCCGCGACGTGCTTCGGCCTGCGATCGCCGCGGCGATTGTGTCGGCCCACCACGGCCGGATCGATCTGCGCACCGGGCCGGGCGCTGGCGCCACCTTCCTTGTCCTACTCCCGATCGCGGGGTCCGATTAGGACTTGCGTACCCGGTAGCGCAGGTGCGTCACCACCGCGTTCCGGCAACTCGCCTAGGTTGCCGTGCGAGGAACGACACCCGCGCCGCGCGCAGCGC
>NZ_DASZCQ010000008.1:0-8912 GCF_035942955.1 Actinophytocola sp.
GCCCCGCCGTGGGCACGGCGGGGCCACTTCTCGTTTCACGAACAGTTGCTGAATCGGCTTACTTGGTGGCGATCTTCTGGCCGACCAGGATGAGGTTCGGGTCGCTGATGTAGTCCTTGTTCAGCTCGAACAGGGTCTTCCAGCCACCCTGGACGTTCTGCGCCTGCGCGATCTTCGACAGCGAGTCGCCGGCCACGACGGTGTAGTCACCGTTCGGGTTGGACAGGGCCACGACCGGGGCCGCGGGGGCCGCCGGCGCCGGGGCCGTGCGCTGCTTCTTGACCGGCTTGGTCGACTTCTTGGCGGGCTTGGACACCTTGGCGGCGCCCCCACCGCTGCGCTTGCCGCAGACGGGCCATGCGCCGATGCCCTGGCTGGCCAGCACGTTCTCCGCGACGCGGATCTGCTCCTCACGGGAGGCGTTCGCCGGGTTCCCGGTGCCCCCGTTGGCCGTCCAGGTGCTCTGCTTGAACTGCAGACCGCCGTAGTACCCGTTGCCGGTGTTGATCGACCAGTTGCCACCGCTCTCGCACTGGGCGATCGCGTCCCAGTCCGGGCTGGCCTGGGCCGGCGCGGCGGCGATGGCGAACGGAGCACCGAGGGCAACGCCCGCGACGGCGATGCGGGCAATGGTGCGGGTAGCAGCATTCGGCTTACGGTGCTTGCCTCGACTCATTGTGGTCTCTCTCCCGCGCCTGCGAGGTAGGTATTCGCCCCTGTCCAGAAGCCACTTTCACTCGGGGTTATTTCCCGGATACCCCTCGGACAGGGCTCGGCGCTCGGGCACCCGGGTCGTGCGAGTTGGTCGGGACCAACCGAAAAAGGACCGTACGTAATCGAGGCCGGAATAGGAAATCAATACGGCTGTGACCGTCGTCACAGTAACGTCATCGAATCGTCTCGCGATAGCGCGTATTTGCGCAGGTCAAACCGCCGTGATTGGCCGTTATCGGGCCGTGTCCTGCCCGAGATAATTCACCGGGACTGAGGTTTGGATCACCCCGTTCGGGTTAACGGTCACCTGCTCGTCACGCAGAGTGTCAGCCTCCGGCGAACGGGGGAAGGACGTCGAGCTCCACCCCGTCACGCAGCGGTGCACTCTTGTCGCGCACCGCGATGCCGTCGACGAGGAAGCTGGCCGCGGTGAGGACCCTGGCGAGCCGCGCACCGTGCCGGGTGGACAGCAGGTCGAGCACGTCCTGCACGGTCGAGCCGGCCGGCACGGCAATGGTCTCGGCAGCGACGCCGGCGGCCGCGCGGGCGCCGGCGAAGTAGCGCACCTGGATCACCGGTCAGCCCCCGATCGCGCTCATCGGGCGCAACGGCTGGGCGAAGCCGGCCTCGTTGATCTCGTGGCCGGCGAGCTTGGCCCACATGGTCGCCCGCCAGGCGTCGGCCAGCTCCTCGTCGGTGGCCCCGGCGCGCATGGGTCCGCGAAGGTCGGTCTCGGTCCGGCTGAACAGGCAGTTGCGCAGCGCGCCGTCGGCGGTCAGCCGGGTGCGGTCGCAGGCCTGGCAGAACGGCCGGGTCACCGACGCGATCACGCCGACGTCGGCCGGGCCGCCGTCGACCAGCCACCGCTCCGCCGGGGCCGCCCCGCGCCTTGCCGGGCTGGGTGTCAGGTCGAACGCCGTGCGCAGCCGGTCAAGGATCTCCTCGGCGGTGATCATCTGCGCCCGGTCCCAGCCGTGCTGCGGGTCAAGCGGCATCTGCTCGATGAACCGCAGGTGGTAGCCGTGCTCGAGGCAGTAGCGCAGCAGCGGCACGGCCTCGTCGTCGTTCACGCCGCGCAGCAGCACCGCGTTGACCTTCACCGGCGCCAGCCCCGCCGACCGCGCGGCCGCGAGCCCGGCCAGCACGTCGGCCAGGCGGTCCCGCCGGGTGATCCCGACGAACCGCTCCTTGTCCAGCGTGTCGAGCGAGACGTTGATCCGGTCCAGCCCGGCCGCGCGCAGCGCCTCTGCCCGCCGGGCGAGCCCGATTCCGTTGGTGGTCATGGAGATCCGCGGTCGCGGGTGCAGTGCCGCGGTGCCGGCGATGATCTCGTCGAGCCCCTTGCGCAGCAGCGGCTCGCCGCCGGTGAACCGGACGTCGGTGACGCCCAGCCGGGTCACCGCGATGTCCAGCAGCCGGGCCAGCTCGGCGTTGGTCAGCACGTCCGGGCCGGACAGCCAGTCAAGGCCCTCGGCCGGCATGCAGTAGGTGCAGCGCAGGTTGCACCGGTCGGTGAGGGACACGCGCAGGTCCGTGGCGACCCGCCCGAACGAGTCGATCAGGTACGGCGTGTCGGGGCGGGTCGCACCCTCCGCGGGCGTCGATCGGCGCACCGCGGGCAGGCCGAGGTCAACCGCTGTCACCCTGTCGAGGGTAGTCCCGTGCTCTTGAGACCGACGAGTGCTGGGACGATGGGCGCATGGGCAGTTGGACCTTCCTGATGGACATGGACGGGGTGCTCGTGCACGAAGAGCACCTCATCCCCGGCGCCGACGAGCTGATCGCCGAGCTGAGCGGGAAGTCCACCCCGTTCCTGGTGCTGACCAACAACTCGATCTACACCCCGCGCGATCTGCGGGCCCGGCTGTTCCGCACCGGGCTCGACGTGCCCGAGTCGGCCATCTGGACGTCCGCGCTGGCCACCGCCCGGTTCCTGGACTCCCAGCGCCCGAGCGGATCCGCGTTCGTGATCGGGGAGGCCGGGCTGACCACCGCGCTGCACGAGATCGGCTACGTGCTCACCGACCGCGACCCGGACTACGTCGTGCTCGGCGAGACCCGGACGTACAGCTTCACCGCGATCACCACCGCGATCCGGCTGGTCGGGCAGGGCGCCCGGTTCATCGCGACCAACCCGGACGCCACCGGGCCCAGCCTGCAGGGCCCGCTGCCGGCCACCGGGTCGGTGGCGGCGCTGATCGAGCGGGCCACCGGGCGCGCGCCGTACTTCGTGGGCAAGCCGAACCCGCTGATGATGCGCTCGGCGCTGAACTCCCTCGGCGCGCACTCGGAGAGCACCCTGATGATCGGCGACCGGATGGACACCGACATCCGCTCCGGCCTCGAGGCGGGCCTGCGCACGATCCTGGTGCTGACCGGCATCTCCAACCGGGACACCGCGGAGCGCTTCCCGTACCGGCCGAGCCGGATCATCTCCTCGGTGGCCGAGCTGGTCGGGCACACCGACGACCCGTTCGCCGGCGACCGGGACTGACCGGCACCCGATGAGCCGCTGGCCTATGGTCTGCATGTGTCCGACGAGCACGCTGCGACGCCGACCTACGTGGTCGGTGACGTGCACGGGCACCGGACCGAGCTGATCGCCGCGCTGGCCGATGCCGGGCTGGTCGACCCGGAGGCCGAGGCCGGGCTGGTGGACGCCGGCGACACCGCGTGGACCGGTGGCGAGGCGCACCTGTGGTTCCTCGGTGACTTCGTCGACCGCGGCCCGGACGGGATCGGCGTGATCGACCTGGTGATGCGGCTGGCCGCGGAGGCCGAGGCGGCCGGCGGCCGGGTCGAGACGCTGCTCGGCAACCACGAGATCCTGCTGCTCGGCATGCGCCGGTTCGGCGACACCGAGGTCCCCTCGGACTTCGGGCCGCGCAGCTTCGCCCGCAGCTGGGAGCTCAACGGGGGCCAGGCCAGCGACCAGGAGGCGCTGACCGGCGAGCACATCGAGTGGCTGACCGAGCGGCCGGTGCTGGCGCTCGTCGAGGACCACCTGCTGATGCACTCCGACACGACCGAGTACCTGGGCTGGGGCTCGGACCTCGACGAGATCAACTCGACGATCCGCGAGGTGCTGCGGTCCGACGACATCGTCGAGTGGTGGGAGGTGTGGCGGCGGATGACCACCCGGCACGCCTTCCGCGGCCCGCACGGCGAGGAGGTGGTCGACAAGCTGCTGTCGGTGCTCGGCGGCGAGCGGGTGGTGCACGGCCACAGCGTGATCGCCGACCAGCTGGGCATCCTGCCGGTCCAGGTGGAGGGCCCGTACAGCTACGCGGGCGGCAAGGCGCTCGGCGTCGACGGCGGCGTGTTCGTCGGCGGCCCCTGCCTGGTGGTGCGGCTGCCCTGGCCGGCCGACGCGGCGTGAATTCTCGGCCGAGGGAGTCAGCAGCAGGGCGGTGAGAGAAACGTCATCCGGTCGACCAGCAGGCCGTTGTCGGCGACGGTGAACACGTCCACGAAATGCACGTCGGTCGCGCGCTCCCCGGCGACCGGTTGCTGGCTGAGCCGCCGGCCGATGGCGGCCACCCGGCGGCCGGAGCCGAACACCTCGTAGATCAGGTGGCGGCAGGACCGGTCGGCCTGCGGGGCGCGCCCGGCCGCCGGTTCGGCGAACAGCGAGCGGTAGGCGTCGACGTCGCCGTCATCGAGATAGCAGTAGCTGAGCCGTACGTGATCCATGGCGACCGAGGTCGGATCGCAGGCGGACGGCCACGACGCGGTCAGGTGATCGTCATTCATGGGGCGAACCATTCGGTGGGGGCGGCGTGCTCCTTGGTCGGATCCCGATTGATGACAAGCCTGACCAGGCGCGGCATCGGCTCGTTATGGCGCGGCTATCATGTGACATTTCTCCGCAGATCTGGCCAAATGAGGGCCATTTGGCCCAGCTCATGGCTAGGGGATTCATACCCTTTCCCACCGGCCCGGATGCGACCATAATCAAAAGGTTGGGGGTCGTGCGCGGGTCGGCGGAGACGGGCGGTCAGTGGCGGAGGTCGGCGAGTGGACGTGACGAGGTCCGAGCCCTCGGGCCGCGCTGGCACCGGCGTGCGGTTCAAGATTCTCGGTCCGATCGAGGTGACCTGCGACGACGTTGCGGTGCGGATTCCGCCGGGCCGGCAGCCGATCATCCTGGGGGCGCTGCTGCTCGAGCCGAACCGGGTGGTCAGCATCGACCGGCTGATCGACGTGGTGTGGGACGACGCGCCCCCGGCGACCGCGCGCAGCCAGGTGCAGATCTGCGTGTCGGGGTTGCGGCACGCGTTCGCCGGGCTCGGGGTCGAGCAGCCGATCGTGACCAAATCGCCGGGCTACCTGCTGCGGGTGGCCGACGGCCAGCTGGACAGCCAGGTGTTCACCAGGCTGGTGGCCGAGGCCGCGGCCGTTGAGCGGCAGGGTCAGCGGGAGGAGGCGGTCGACCTGCTGCGGCGCGCGCTGGCGCTGTGGCGGGGGCCGGCGCTGGGCGGCGAGGCCGGGTCGGTGCTGCGCAGTGCGGCGGTGCGGCTGGAGGAGGCCAAGCTGTCGGCCCTCGAGACGTGCATCGATCTGGAGCTGAAGTTGGGCCGGCACCAGGCGTTGATCGGTGAGCTGGGGAGCCTGGTGGCCGAGCATCCGCTGCGGGAACGGCTGCGGGGCCAGCTGATGATCGCGCTGTACCGGGCCGGCCGCCCGGCCGAGGCGCTGGAGGTCTACCGGGCCGGCTGGCGGATCATGGTCGACGAGCTGGGCCTTGAGCCGGGTGAGGAGCTGCGCGGCCTGGAGGCGGCCATTCTGGCCGAGGATCCCGCGCTGCAACCCGAGGTGCGCGAGCCCGCGGCGCCCGAGGTCCGCCCGGCTGCCGGGCCGCACCAGCTGCCCGCCGACATCGTGGACTTCACCGGCCGGGAGAGCCTGATCGAGCAGGCCGAGGCGGCGCTTTTGGACGGCGACAGCGCGGCGGTGCGGGTGGTGGTGATCGCCGGTAAGGCGGGCATCGGCAAGACGTCGCTGGCCGTGCACGTGGCCCACCGGGTCGCCGAGCGCCGGTTCCCGGACGGTCAGCTATACTGCGACCTGGCCGGCTCGCATCGCAACCCGGTGTCCCCGGCCGACGCGCTCGGCCGGTTCCTGCGCGCGCTCGGCGTGCCGGGGTCGGCGGTGCCCGACGGGCTCGACGAGCGGGCGGAGATGTACCGCAGCCTGCTGTCCGGCCGGCAGCTGCTGGTGGTGCTCGACGATGTGGCGGCGGTGCGCCAGGTGACCCCGCTGCTGCCCGGCAGCGGCAGCTGCGCGGTGATCCTGACCAGCCGGATGCGGCTGACCGAGCTGCCCGGCGCCCGGGTGCTCGACGTGGATCTGCTGCCGCCGCAGCGGGCGCTGGAGCTGCTGGGCAAGGTGATCGGCCCGCAGCGGGTGGCCGGCGAGTCGACCGCCGCGACCGCGCTGGTGCGCATGGTCGGCGGGCTGCCGCTGGCCCTGCGGATCGTGGCGGCCCGCCTGGCGGCCCGGCCGCACTGGTCGCTGGCGTCGATGGTGGGCCGGCTGGCCGACGAGCGGCGCCGGCTCGACGAGCTGGCGCACGGCGACCTGATGGTCCGGGCCAGCCTGCTGCTGACCTATGAGGGTCTTGAGCCCACGGCCGCGCGGCTGTTCCGCCTGCTCAGCGCGTTGAACTTGGCGACGATCCCGAGCTGGGTGGCCGCCGCGCTGCTCGACGAGGACCCGATGGAGGCGGCCGGCCTGCTGGAGCGGCTGGTCGACATGCAGATGCTCGACGTGGCAGGGGTCGATCTCGACGGGCAGCCCAGGTACGGCTTCCACGCGATCATCCGCCTGTTCGCCCGCGAGCAGCTCAGCCGGGCCGACCAGCAGGACCGGCGGGACGCGGTGCGGCGAGTGCTCGGCGCCTGGCTCGCCCGGACCGATCAGGCCTACCGCGAGGTGTTCGGCACCGACTACGCGGGCATGCGCGGCACCGCGCCGCGGTGGCGGCCCGCCGGTGGCGACCCCGACCCGATGCCCGTCGATCCGACCAGCTGGATGGAGGTGGAGGGCCCGAACCTGATCGCCGCGGTCGACCAGGCCGCCGACGAGGGACTCGACGAGCACTGCTGGGAGCTGGCGGTCCGGCTGACCACGCTGTTCGAGGTCGGCGGGTACGCCGACGAGTGGCAGCAGACCCACGAACGCGCACTCGACGTCGTGCGCCGGGCCGACAACCGGCGCGGCGAGTCGGCCGTGCTGTGCTCGCTGGGTGAGCTGTATCTGGGCCGCCGCCGGTTCGCCGCGGCCAGGGCGGTGCTCGAGCCGGCGCTGAGCATCGCGGTCGCGCTCGGCGACCTGCTCGGCATCGCCGTGGCCAAGCGGAACCTGGCACTGCTGGACTATCACGAGGGGGACACCGACCGGGCGCTGGCCGGATTCTGGGAGGCGCTCGACGCGTTCCGCCGCCTCGGGATGCCGATCGGCCATGCCTACGTGCTCAGCAAGATCGCGCGGATCTCCGCCGACCGGGGGAACTACGAGCTGGCGACCGATCAGCTCGGCGAGGCGTTGGACCTGTGCCGGGAGGCCGGCAGCCGGCGCATCGAGGGTCAGGTGCTGTACCGGCTCGGGCAGACCCTGCTGTCGCAGGGCCGGCACGACGAGGCCGACCTGGTCCTCGGCACGGCGCTGGAGGTGCTTCGGGGCAACCACGACATCGTCGGCGAGGCCTTCGCCCTGCACGCGCTCGGCACCGTGCGGGCCAAGCTCGGCCGGCGCGCGGACGCGGTGCAGTTGCTCGGCGAGGCGATCAGCCTGCGGGAGAAGATGCTGGACAGCGTCGGGATGGCAAGGGTGTACCTGGACCTCGCGCCGCTGCTCGCTCAGCGGGGTGAGCAGGCCCAGGCGGTCGAGCTCGTCCAGCACGCCGTGACCACGTTCGGCGAGCGCAAGGCGCCGGCGCTGGAGAGCGAAGCGCGGCGCCTGCTGGAATCGCTGACCGATCTCGAGCACGTGTCGACGTGAGCTGAAACGCCCTCGCTCCGAGCGGAGGCGAGGGCGCGAGCGGGGCGGCTTCGGGGGGCTCAGTCGAACGGCCAGTTGTTGACGGTGGCCGTGCCGGTGGGGTTGGTGTCGGCCGAGGCGACGGTGGGGGCGACGACCAGCGCGGCGGCGGTGACGAGCACGACGGCGAGCGAGCGAATAACAGACATCGTGGCGACTCCTGATTCTGGAGGCGCTCTCGGCTGATTTTCTTGGAGCGCCGTGGGGATTGGGTCGATCACGACGCTAGGAAAGATGATCATTATCTCTATATCGCCCGCCTTCTCCAGTCGGCTATCGGCGGCGGCGCGGCCGCGATGGGCCCGTGATAACGCCGCGATAGCGGGTCGGAGAAAGTTACCTGCGTGGTCCTGACCAGGCCAAAGCGGGTGTGAAGGAGGGCTGGAATTGAAACGCGCGTGTCATCGGGTGCGCCGAAAATCGCGCATGCAAGTGGCCCGCGCGGGAAATTGTCCCCTAGGGGTACAGCCGTTCACCTGAGCCACCTAGTGGAAACCAGTCGAGCGGAGAGGAGAACCGGCACCGCTGGGAGTGCAATGAGCGGGACGTCCCCCTGCTGGGGGTGAGGAACGCGTCGTTCAACGCACTGGAGCACCCGTTGATGGGGATCGTGGTGCGGTCCGATCAGACCAACGACGTAGTGAGGCGATTCCCATGAGCATCAACCCGTTCCACGGCGACCGGATCGCGGCGGCGCGCGGGAGGCGTACGTGATCCCGTTGTCGTACGCCCAGCGGCGGCTGTGGTTTCTCAACCAGCTCGGCGAAGGGGTGGCCCACCACATCCCTTTCGCGGTGCGGCTGCGCGGACCGCTGGATCCGGCCGTGCTGCGGACCGCGCTGGCCGACGTCGCCGACCGGCACGCGGCGCTGCGCACGGTCTTTCCGTGCCACGACGGGGAGCCCTACCAGAAGATCCTGCCGCCCGGCTCGGTCCCGACCGTGCTGCGCGTGGTCGAGTGCGACGAGGATGCGCTCGACGTCGCGATTACCCGGGCGATCCGGGAGCCCATCGACATCACCGGTGAGCGGCCGTTCCGCTCCTGGTTGTTCGTGCTCGGCCCGGCCGAGCACGTGCTGCTCGTGGTCATGCACAACATCGCCGCCGACCGCTGGTCGATCGGCCCGTTGCTGCGTGACCTCGGTGCGGCGTTCGAG
>NZ_DASZCQ010000009.1:0-29385 GCF_035942955.1 Actinophytocola sp.
CGATCAGATCGGGCGCCGCGCCGAGTAGCTCGACGGCGCACACCGCGACCTCGGCCCGCAGCACCGCGGTCCGCCGCTCGGCCGTGCGCGCCGCGACCACGGACAGCCCCGGCGCCACCACCCCGGCGCCGACCAGTCCCATTGCGACGGCCAGCCCCGCCTCCGGTAGCAGCACACCGATTCCGATCGCCGTCCCCACGCCGACCACTCCCGCCGAGACGGCCGGAACGAGCCCGCGCACCAGCACATCCTGCTGAGTATCCACATCGGACACCAGCCGGTTGAGCAGGTCCCCGCGCCGCATCCGTCCGGTCACCGCCTGCCCGATCCGCACCAGCGCGGTCCACACCCGCACCCGCAGCTCGGCAAGCGCCCGCAACGCGACATCGTGCGACAGCAGCCGCTCGGCATACCGCAGCACCCCCTTGGCGAGCCCGAACGTCCGCACCGCCACGATCGCCACCATCAGCGTGAGCACCGGCGGATGCAGCGCCGCCGCCGAGATCAGCCACGCCGACGTCGCCGTCAGCGCCACCCCGCTGCCCAGCGCCGCCGCCCCCGCGACACAGGCCACCGCCAATCGAGTCCAATATGGACGCACCGCTTCCCGCAGCCACCCCCACACCGCTCCCCACCCGAGATCGCCGGCATCCCCCAGATCACCAACCCGCCCAAGATCATCCGCGCGCCCGAGATCATCTCCGCGCTCAAGATCGTTTGCGCGTCCTACCCCTACCCAACCCCCACCGCTCCCGGGGGGCGACCCCTGGTCCATCGTACCGGGAGGGGGTGACGGAACGGGGGATGTGGATCTTGCCTGGGGATAACCGGGTGCTTGTGGACAAGTGGGGCCGGGGAGGTGGATCACCTGGTCGCAGAGCTCGAGCACGCGTTCCCGGTGGGTGATGATGACCGCGGTTCGGCCGGCGAGCAGGGTCGGGAGGCGGTCGAGAATCTGGGCTTCGGTGTCGGCGTCGACTCCCTCGGTGGGCTCGTCGAGCAGGAGCAGCGGGCGGTCCAGGAGCACGGCTCGGGCCAGGGCGACCCGGCGCCGCTGGCCGGTGGACAGGCCGGCGCCGAGCTCGCCGACGACCGTCCCGAGTGGAATGTCGAGGGCGGCGGTGGATGCGGCGGCGGCGACCTCCTCCTCGCTCGCGTCGGGTTTGCCGAGGCGGATGTTGTCGGCGACCGTGCCGGCGAGCAGCCGGGGATGTTGCGGCACCCAGGCGATCCGGGCCTGCCAGGCGGCCCGGTCGAGGTCGGCGAGGTCGACGTCGCCGACCAGGATCCGCCCGGCGGCCGGACGGTACCAGCCGAGCAGCAGGTCCAGCAGCGTCGACTTGCCCGCGCCGCTGGGGCCGGTGAGGCCGACGACCGTTCCTGGTCGGATGCGCAGCGAGACGTCGTCGAGCACGGGGCCGGACCGGCCAGGAACCGTGATCTCCTGTAGCCGCAACGCAACCCGGGACGGGTCGGGCGCCGGGATCCGCCGGTCCACCCGGTCAGGCAGCGGCTCGTCGAGCAGTGCCAGGATCTCTTCGGCGGCGGCCACGCCTTCGGCGCTGTCGTGGAAGCGGGCGCCGACCGCACGCAGGGGCAGGTAGACCTCGGGCGCGAGGATCAGCACAACGAGGGCGGTGTGCAGGTTCAGACCACCGGAGACCAGGCGCAGGCCGACGGACACGGCGATCAGCGCTACCGACAGGGTGGCCAGCAGCTCCAGCACCAGTGCGGAAAGGAACGCCACCCGGAGCGTCCGCATGGTACGGACCCGGTACCGGTTGGTGATCTCGGCGAGCGTCCGCCGCTGCGCCCGCGCGCGGCCGTACGCGGTGAGCACCGCGAGGCCGGCCACCAGGTCCAGGAAGTGGTTGCCCAGCACCGACATGGTCCGCCACTGGCGCCGGACGCTGTGCCGGGTGTACAGGCCGATCAGGATCATGAACAGCGGGATCAGCGGCACGGTGATCCCGACGATCACCGCGGCCAGCCAGTCGGCGAGCAGGATCCGCGCGGCGACCATGGCCGGCACCACCGCGGCGATCAGCAGCTGTGGCAGGTAGCGGGCGAAGTAGCCGTCCAACCGGTCCACGCCCCTGGTGGCCAGCGTGGCCAGCTCGGCGGGGGAGCGGCCGGGGTCGCGCCGCGGCCCGGCGGCCAGCGCGTGCCCCACCACCGCGGCGCGCAACTCGGTCAGCACGCCGGCCGACGCTCGGTGCGCCGCGGTCTCCGAGACCCAGGAGACCGCGGCGTGGGCCAGGACGACGAGGCCGAGCAGTCCAATGGGAACGGCCAGAGTGGACAGTCCGGCGGCGTCGAGGAAGGCGCCGGAGATGGCCGTGGCCAGCACCTCGGCCTGGGCCAGCACGAGCGCGGCGGTGAGCACGCCCAGCGCCGCGCAGCCGAGCACGAACACGCGCGCGGTTCGGGCGTGCCGCAGCAGCCGGGGGTCCAGGGGTCTCACCGCCGACCCCGATCACGTGCGCCCATGGGATCAGCATCGTGCACGCGCGCGAGTCCCGGCAGGGCGCGGGGTCCCGGTTACCCGGGACCTTGGTCCGTGGTCAGCCGGTAGCCGGTCACCAGCTCAGGCTGGATCCGGATGATCTCGTCGCGCTGCCCGTTGACCCACGGGCGCAGCAATTCCTGGTACCGCGCAACGTCGCGCGGATCGTGCACCTGCCGCGCGATCCCGGTGAGTGTCACGCTCCAGCCGACATGCGTCACCGGGTCGATCTCGTCGACCTGGTACGCCACCACCACCCCGACCGCGTCTCCGGTGGCGGCCCCCAGGTGCGTGCGGACGATGACCGCGTCCCCGTCGACGATGTGGTTGATCGGCCGAATTGCCGGCAGCGCCTGAGCGGTGAACACGATCCGGCCGAACGAGGCGCACCCGAGTAGGCGGAGCGACTCGTGCGTCGTCAGCTCCACCAATCGGCGCGGCGCGCTGTCCACGTCGACCTCCTACGCTCGCCTCCCAGCGTCGCCCCCGACCGGGGCAGCGAACAGGGCCAAACTCACCGATCACTAAGGACTTTGGGCTCTGGTGCGCGAGGGTCGACGTGGCGATTGCCCACTGACCAGCCCGGAGGCCGGACCGCTCCCGCACAATGAGAACCGGTCGCGGAGCCCTGCGCGCGACCCGGCCTTCGTCCGACCTCCGGCTGATCCACCGGGGGTTGCCACGGCAGTCCAAGGATCTCTTGCACCGGGGATACTTACCAGAGTCCTTGGACCCGGAACCAGCGCGCCCGATCGGGCTAAACCGCTGGGCAGAGTGCCTTTAGGGACCACTTAAGACATACGAAGGAGACGCCACATGACCACCGATCCCGCCGACGCGCGCAGGACCGTCCGGCTCCGCGGGCAGGCACTCATCGACAAGGTCAAGGAACTCATTCACGAGGGGAACGTGCGCCGGCTCGTCATCAAGAACGACGAGGGGCACACCGTCATGGAAATCCCGGTCACCGCCGGTGTGATCGCCGCGGTCGCCGCGCCGGTTGTCACCGCTGTCGCCGCGATCGCCGCGCTGGCCAAGGAGTGGTCGATCGAAGTCGAGCACCGGGAGCCGCCCGAGGAGCCGGCCGAGCCGACCGTCATCGACCAGAACCCCGAATCTTGATCCTTATCGGGATTGTTCCGGAATGGGCGTTCGAAATAGTCGAGCGACCACCGTCCCCGCCAGGGACCAAAGACCCTGACTTCCGCACGGTCCGCTCGCCAGGGTGTGAGGGACGAACTCCACCATGGCAAGGGCAACTGAATGAGCATGCTGGCACGCTGCAAACGATTGTGGACCCGGGGCGCATTCATCCGGCCACCGGACCGGGTCGAGCGCGCACTCGTCCTGAGCGTGCTGATCGTCGCGCTGGCATTGGTCCCGGTCGCGTTGACCGCGGCCTCCGACGCCTACGCCGCAAGGGCGAGCGTGGCGCAGGCCCAGGCCCAGCAGCGGCACGCCACCGTCGCGACCCTCGTCCGGGACGCGCCGCAGGCGCGGCCGGGCAGCGGGTTGACCCATACCGCGGTGGTGCCCGCGCGATGGACGGCCGGCGGGGTGATCCGGACCGGGGAGGTTCGCGCCGACGCCGGGCTTCGGGCCGGCGCCGAGGTGCCGATCTGGCTGGATGAGACCGGAAACCCGACGGACCGGCCGGCCACGGTCGCGGGCGCGGCCATGGCGGGCTTCGTGGTGGCGCTGCTGGTGTGGTTGACCGGGGCGGCGCTGTGTGCAGTCGTTTGCATCCTCGGGGTTCTCGCCGTGAACCGGTGGCGGCGCGCGACCTGGACACGGGAGTGGGCGCGGGTGGAGCCGCAGTGGAGCCGGCGCTGGTGACGGGGCGATACCACTGGGGTAGAAGTGCTCTTTGTCGTGCCCACCACCCCATGCGAAGCTGGAAACCGCGGAAGGACCGCGTTGACGGGCGACGAGGTTGGGATGCCGGAGGAACTGCCACCAACCATCAGGTCCAAACGAGCCGGCCTGACCCTGGCCGGCCTGCGGCTCGATGAGCTGCTCGGCGAGGTTCAGGATCGGCTCGCCGAGATCGTCAAGACCAGGGACCGGCTCCAGGGCCTGCTGGACGCCGTGCTGGCCGTCGGCGCGGGGCTGGAGCTCGAGGGGACCCTGCAGCGGATCATCCAGACCGCCGTTCAGCTCGTCGACGCCCGGTACGGCGCGCTCGGCGTGCTGAGCGAGGACGGGGGCCTTGCGAAGTTCGTCTACGTCGGCATCGACGCCGAGACCCGGTCCAGGATGGGACATCTTCCGCAGGGAAAGGGCCTGCTGGGGCTGCTGATCGAGCATCCGGAGCCGATCCGGCTGCCCGACCTTGCCACGCACCCGGCGAGCGTCGGTTTTCCGCCCAACCACCCGCCGATGCGCAGCTTCCTCGGGGCGCCGGTTCGGGTGCGCGACGAGGTGTTCGGCAACCTCTACCTGACCGAGAAGCGGGCCGAGGCCGAGTTCACCGCCGACGACGAGGTCGTTCTGCAGGCCCTGGCCGCGGCCGCCGGAGTGGCGGTGGAGAACGCCCGGCTGTTCGAGGAGTCGCGGCTGCGGGAGCGCTGGCAGCAGGCGTCCGGTGAGGTCAACGCCCTGCTGCTGGGCGGCGCGACCGGCGACGAGGCCATGCGGCTGATCGTCGAGCGGGTCCGCGAGCTGTCTACATCGGACAGTGCGGTCATTCTCCTGGTCGACCGGGGCATGCCCGATCAACTCGTGGTGCGGGTCGCGGCCGGCGATCGCGGCGAGGACCTGATCGGCTCGGTCATCGGCGCGTCGGAGCCGGCGATCGCGGAGGTGATCGCCACCGGCACGCCGACGCTCATCCCGGACCTTTCGCACGTGATGCCCGACGGATTCGGTGTGGCGAGCGGGGTTTACGGGCCGGCGCTGGCCGTGCCGCTCGGCGCGGCGCATCTGGTCAGCGGCGTGGTGCTGGCCATGCGGCACAAGGGCGGCGCGCAGTTCGCGCAGGAGCAGGTGCCGGTGCTGGCCTCGTTCGCCGACCAGACCGCGCTGGCCATGGAGCTGGCCGACAAGCAGCGCACCCAGCGCCAGCTCGACCTGCTCGCCGATCGGGACCGGATCGCCGGTGACCTGCACGATCACGTGATTCAACGGCTCTTCGCGACCGGGATGAGCCTGCAGGGCGGCGTGCGCCGGATCACCGACCCGGAGGCCCGGCGCCGGGTCACCCGCGCGGTGGAGCAGCTCGACGAGACCGTGCGGGAGATCCGCACCTCGATCTTCGACCTGCACACCCGCGAGGAGGACCGCGCGCTGAGCCTGCGGAGAAGGCTCCTGGACACGGTCGCGGAGCTGTCCGCCGACGTCGCGGTGTCGCCGTCGGTGCGGATCTCCGGCGCGGTCGACACGCTGGTCGGCGACGCGGTCGGCGGACACGCCGTGGCCGTGCTCCGCGAGGCGGTCAGCAACTCCGTGCGGCACGCGCGGGCCACCGAGATCATCGTCACCGTCGAGGCGACCGATCACCTGATCATCGACGTGGCGGACAACGGCATCGGCATGCCGGACGGCGTCGCGCGCAGCGGTCTGCTCGGCATCGAGCGCCGGGCAGAGCAGTGCGGCGGCACCGCCACGATCACCACGGGATCGTCCGGCGGCACCCGCCTCACCTGGCGCGTGCCTTTGACCGTTCCGCCTCTCCGGGATTAACCGCTGTTGTTGCGTTCCAGCCGATGGTGCGGTTGGCGGGTTGATTGTGGCTGGGTGCCGTCACGGTCCCCTGAGGTTCCGTTGGCAGGCACGAGGCGATGTGATCCGTCAGATGTGCCCCAGTTATTTCAGAGGCCGGGCGCCGAGCGCGTCGGCGCCGACCTCCACCGTGATCTCGATCGTGTCGCATCCTCCGGGCCCGTCCCAGGGCCGGACGGGCAAGCCCGATAGGGCCTAAAGACCCGTGCAATACCTAGGGGCGCATCAGGATGCTGCGCTCGATCGCGGTCGTGGCGAACTCGACGAGCCGCTCGGGCGACACCCGGGTCTGCGTGGACGCGCCGTGCAGCAGGTCGTCGGCCACACCGATCAGCGCGTCCCAGACCCAGTGGGGGAGCGCGGGATCCTCGATGACCGACGTCCCGGCGGCGGCCGCGGTCTCGCGCACCGCCCGGTCCAGCGCGCGCAGGGTGCGGCGGAACACCGTGGTCGAGGTGACCGCGCGCTTGCCCCGCCGCCCGCCGGCGAGCACCTTGGACTGCCACTGCTGCGCGGACCGGCCGAACAGCCGCCACAGCTCGGTCACCTGCGGCAGCACCGAGCTGAGCAGTCCCGGGATCCCCAGGCCGCGGTCCAGCTCGTCGAGCGTGCTGGCCAGGGCCTCGAGCCGGGCGGCCATGAGCGCGACGAACACGTCCTCCTTGCCGCCGAAGTACTGGTACACGGTGCCCGAGCTGACCCCGGCGCCCTCGGCGATGGCCCGCATGGTCAGCCCGGCGTAGCCCGCGTCGGTGAGCAGCTTCTCGGCCGAGCGCAGGATGTCCCTTCGCCGCCCGTCGGCGTCGCCCCACGCGGTCGTCGTCTCCACGGCGTCACCCTACCGCATACTGAACAACGTTCAGAACATATTGAACGTTGTCCAATTTACCGTTATGGTTCCTTCATGGCGACGCTCACGCATCTCGACCTGCTGGAGGCGGAGAGCATCGACATCCTGCGCGAGGCGGTCGCCGAAAGCGAGCGCCCGGTGCTGCTGTACTCCATCGGCAAGGACAGCTCGGTGCTGCTCCACCTGGCCCGCAAGGCGTTCCACCCGTCGCCGCCGCCGTTTCCACTGTTGCATGTGGACACCACGTGGAAGTTCCGGGAGATGATCGCGTTCCGGGACGCCACGGCGGCGCGGCTCGGGCTGGAGCTGATCGTGCACCGCAACCCGGAATGCCTTGCGCTTGGCATCAACCCGTTCGACCACGGTTCGGCCCGGCACACCGACATGTGGAAGACCCAGGGCCTGCGCCAGGCGCTCGACAAGCACCGCTTCGACGTCGCGATCGGCGGCGCCCGGCGCGACGAGGAGCGGTCAAGGGCCAAGGAGCGGGTGTTCTCGTTCCGCACCGCGCAGCACCGCTGGGATCCGCGCAACCAGCGGCCCGAGCTGTGGCGGCTGTACAACACCCGGATCGGGCCGGGGGAGAGCATCCGGGTGTTCCCGCTGTCCAACTGGACCGAGCTGGACGTGTGGCGGTACATCCACCGCGAGGCGATCCCGGTGGTGCCGCTGTACTTCGCCGCGGAGCGCCCGGTGGTGGAGCGCGACGGCGCCCTGATCATGGTCGACGACGAGCGTATGCGGCTGCGGCCCGGCGAGCGGCCGCAACGGTTGCCGGTCCGGTTCCGCACGCTGGGCTGCTACCCGCTCACCGGCGCCATCCGCAGCACGGCGGCGACCGTGCCGGAGATCATCGACGAGATGCTGGCCGCGACCACCTCGGAGCGGCAGGGCCGGGTGATCGACCACGACCAGTCCGGCTCGATGGAGCGCAAGAAGCAGGAGGGCTACTTCTGATGGCCGGGAAGGTGTCACGATGACGTCGCGGCAACCAAGGCGACCACCGGGCGCGCTTCGGCCGGAGGCCCGCGATCGCGGGGGCAGGGCACCCGCCGGCAGCGAGGCGAGACCGAGTGCCAACCGCCCTGCCGGAGCGATTGCGGCGCGCGCGGAGCCGCGTAAGAACTGCGGCCTGTTGCGCTTCATCACCTGCGGCAGCGTCGATGACGGCAAGAGCACGCTGATCGGCCGGTTGCTCTACGAGTCCCGGCAGCTGTACTCCGACCAGCTCGCCGCGCTGGAGCGGGATTCCCGGCGGGTCGGCGGCCTGGACTTCGCGCTGCTGGTGGACGGCCTGGCCGCCGAGCGGGAGCAGGGCATCACGATCGACGTCGCCTACCGCTTCTTCGCCACCGCCGCCCGGAAGTTCGTGGTGGCCGACACCCCGGGCCACGAGCAGTACACCAGGAACATGGTCACCGGAGCGTCCACAGCGGACGCCGCGGTGATCCTCGTCGACGCCCGCAAGGGAGTGCTGCGCCAGACCCGCCGGCACAGCCGGCTGGTGTCGCTGCTCGGCATCCGCGCGGTCGCACTGGCGGTGAACAAGCTCGACCTGGTCGGCTACTCCCGGCGGGTGTTCGACGACATCGCGGCGGAGTACCGGGGGTTCGCCGCCACGCTCGGCCTCGACGACCTTGCGTGCATCCCGGTGTCGGCGCTCGACGGGTCCAATGTGGTCACCCGAAGCGAGCGGACCCCGTGGTACGACGGGCCGTCGCTGCTCGGCTGGCTGGAGTCGGCCGAGGTGGACGACCGCCGCGCGGCCGGTCCGTTCCGGATGGTCGTGCAGTGGGTCAACCGGCCGGGCCCCGAGTTTCGCGGGTTCTCCGGGCGGATCCTCGGTGGTGTGGTGCGGCCGGGCGATCCGGTCCGGGTGCTGCCCGGCGGCCAGGAGAGCCGGGTCGCCCGGATCGTCACGTTCGACGGCGACCTGGCCGAGGCCGTCGCCGGCCAGTCGGTGACCGTCGTGCTGGCCGACGAGCTCGACGTCGCGCGCGGTGCCATCCTGGCAGCCGCCGCGGATCCGCCCGCGGTGGCCGAGGAGTTCGAGGCGCACGTCATCTGGATGAGCGAGCGGGATCTGCTGCCCGGCCGGTCCTACCTGGCCAAGATCGGCGCGCGGACGGTCGGCGTCACCGTGAACCGGGCGTTGCGGCTCAACGAGATCGGCCTCGCCACCGTCGGGTTCGACGCCCCGGTCGCGTTCGAGCCGTACCGGGTGAACCGGGACCTCGGCGGGTTCCTGGTGATCGACCGGCTGACCAACGCCACGGTCGGCGCCGGGCTGCTCGACACCGCCAAGCCCCGCTCGACCAACGTCCGCTGGCAGGCGCTGACCGTCGACAAGCGCATGCGGGCCGCGCTCAACGGACACCGCGGCTGCGTCGTGTGGTTCACCGGGCTGTCCGGGGCCGGCAAGTCCACGATCGCCAACCTGGTCGAGCAGGAGCTGCACCGCGACGGCCGGCACACGTTCATCCTCGACGGCGACAACGTGCGGCACGGGCTCAACCGGGACCTCGGCTTCACCGACGCCGACCGGGTGGAGAACGTCCGGCGGGTGGCCGAGGTGGCCGGGCTCATGGTGCAGGCCGGGCTGATCGTGCTGGTGGCGTTCATCTCCCCGTTCGCCGCCGAGCGGGCGCTGGCCAGAAGCATCGTCGCGGACGGGGAGTTCTGCGAGGTGCATGTGGACACTCCGCTCGAGGTGGCCGAGCGGCGGGACGTCAAGGGCCTCTACGCCAAGGCCCGGCGCGGCGAGCTGCCCCACTTCACCGGGATCGACTCGCCCTACGAGCGGCCGGAGAGCCCGGAGCTGCGCATCGACACGACCGTGCTCACCCCGGACGAGGCCGCGGCCGCGGTCATCGGCCGGCTGCGGGATATGGGGGTGCTCGCCGTACCGAATTGATGTTGAATGGCCGGGTGGCGGACGGACTGAAGCTGGCGCTGTACGGGCTGCACCGGGGCAGCAGCGCCGAACCGGAGACGCTGGCGCGTCGGGCAAGGGCGGCCGAGGAAGCCGGGTTCGAGGCGCTGTGGGTCGGCGACCACATCGCGATGCCGGTCGGGGGTGATCCGCCCGACCAGCCCCGGCTCGAGGCCGTCGTCGCCGTGGCCCACCTGGCCGCGCTGACCACCCGGATCCGGCTCGGTTTCGGCGTCATCGTGCTGCCGCAGCGCCAGCCGGTGCTGCTGGCCAAGCAGCTGTCGTCGATCGACTTCCTGTCCGGCGGGCGGCTGACCGTCGGCGTCGGCGTCGGCTGGATCGAGCCGGAGCTGCGGGCGATGGGCGTGTCGCCGGCGGAGCGGGCCGCCCGCACCGACGAGTACCTGGCCGCGATGCGGGCGCTGTGGGACGAGCCGGTGCCGTCGTTCGACGGGACGTTCGTCTCGTTCGACGGCGTGCTCCAGCGACCGCGCCCGGTGCAGCGGCCGCACCCGCCGATCATCGTCGGCGGGCACGTGCCGGCCGCCTACCGCCGCGCCGTGCGCAGCGGAAACGGTTGGTACGGCTGGGATCTCGACGTCGAAGCGGCCGCGGCCGCGGTGGCCGAGCTGCGCGCCGCCCAGCAGCGCTACGACCGGCCGGCCGAGCTGGGCGAGCTGGAGATCACGATCACCCCGCCGGACCTGGTGGACGTCGCCACCGCGCGCCGCTACGCCGAGGCCGGGGTGCACCGGCTGGTGTTCCAACCGCACACGATGGACGGCACCGCCATGGACGAGCTGATCGACACGGTGGCCGGCACGCTCATCGGGCGGGTCTGAGCAGCTCCGCGCGGGCCTTGAGGGCGTTGGCGACGGCGTCGAAGCCGGCCTTGATCCAGGCTCCGTTCGTGTCGTACACGAGCCGGGCGTGCTTGCCGGACAACGTGTCCGTCGTGCGGTAGCGGCACCGGTCCGGCCCGAGCGGTTCGATCCACTGGTCGCGCACGGCGAAGATGCCGGGCAGCTCGTCACCGGTGTCGTAGCGCAGGTGGTGCGGCGGGTCGACGATCCGGATGTACTCGCGGTTGACGAACGTGCCCGCGGAACCGTCCGGGTTGGGCAGCGTGAGGTCCACCGGGTCGCCGACGGCCAGCGTGGTGTGTACCGCGACGGTGTACGGATTCCACTGTGGATAGTTCGGATAGTCGACCAGCACGTCCCACACGAACGCGGCCGGTGCGGAGATCTCCACCGGGACGGAGGAGATGACGATCTCGGTCATGTCGGCATGAACTCCCCTCCGTTGACGTCCAGCACCGCGCCGGTCACCTCGGATGCCAGGCGGGACAGCAGGAACAGGATCGCGCCCGCGCAGGCCTCGTCGGTCGGGATGCGGCCGAGCGGGTTGCGCGCGGCGATCTCGTCGTACACGTCGCGCTCGGTCACGCCGCGCTGCTCGGCGGTCATGCGTAGGTAGAACCGCACGCCGGGCCCGTCCAGCCAGCCGAGCACGGCCTGGTTGACCCGGATTCCGTGCTCGCCCAGCTCCAGCGCCAAGTACCGGCTGGCACACGACATCGCCGCCTTCGCCACCGCGTAGCCGCCCTCGCCGCGCTTGGGCTTGCGCGCGGCCATGGTGCCCACGTTGACGATCGACCCGCGCCCGCCGGACCGCATGTGCGGCACGACTTCCCTGATCATCGCCAGCGTCCCGTGCAGGATGATCTCCAGCGAGCGGCGCAGCCCCTTGTCGGGGGTCTCCAGCAGGTCGAAGAAGCCCGGGTGCGAGTAGGCGGAGTTGACCAGGCCGGTGATCGTGCCGAACCGGTCGACCGCGGTCCGGACCACGCCCGCGACGTCCTCGGCCCGGCGCACGTCGCACACCACGCCGACGGCTTGTCCGCCCGCGGCAGCGATGTCGTTCTCCACCCGCTCCAGCACGCCGGTGGAGCGCGCCGCCATGACCACCTTCGCGCCCTCGGCCGCGGCCCGGACGGCCAGCCGGGCGCCCAGGCCCGGCCCTACCCCGGCGATGATCACGACCTCGTCCGAAAGGATCACAGGTAATCCTTGATGTAGAAGGAGAAATCCCGCTCCAGCTGCGCGGCGGACAACCCGAAGTCCTCCGGTGCATAGGAGTGCGTGCCGTGCCGCTCGGCCCGGTTGCGCACCAGGTACCGCTGGAACGCCAGCTCGTCGGCGCCGCCGGGGACCAGCCCGAGCGCGCAGAGCACCTTCAGCGCCTGGGCCGGCGGGTCGTGCAGCATCGCGTCGAACCGCACGTCCACGAACCGGTCCGGGCGCTGCCGCCGCACCGAGTCGAAGGCGCGCAACGTCTCGGCGAACCGCACGCTCCAGTACCGTCCGATCGCGACCGGATCCACGTGCTCGCTGTACTGGGCGGACATCGAGGCGACCATGGAGGCGTACGACGGCACCGCGCGCACCGGCGACCGGTGCGTCATCACGATCCTGCACCCGGCGAAGGTGTCCAGCACCGTGCCGGCCGCGGTCAGGTGGTGCGGCGACTTGAGCACCCAGCGCCTCCCGGCGCGGGACGGGTCCTGCCACCGCAGCACCTGCAGCCACTCGCGCAGCTCGCGGTAGGCCGGGGTCTGGTCGGCCGCGCGCAGGTACGCGCCGTACGAGGGCACCCGGTAGAACGACTCGAAGCTCATCGACAGGAACGAGCGGTCGACCAGGATGACGTCCTCCTCGGCGTCGTCCCAGGAGATCGTGTGGATGTCGCCGAACCCGGGGGACAGCTCGAGGAACAGCCGCGCCCGCTCCCGCGCGCGGTGCTTGCGCTCGGCCGCGTCCGGACCCTCGCCGGGGAACGGGATCGGGTACGAGGTCTCCCAGGACAGCGTCGAGGTCAGCTGCGGGGACGCGGCGAGCAGCCGGTGCAGCAGGGTCGAACCGGTGCGCGGCAGGCCGCAGATCTCCGCCGCCACGCGGACGTCGAGGTCGCGGATCTGCGGGTGCGCCCGCTGCAGCGCGCGCAGCCGCAGCCGGTCGGCGAGCAGCGCGACGAGCCGGCGGCGGGTCAGCTCCAGCCCGGTGGGGGACAGGCGGGCCTCGGTGTCGAGGGCGTGCACCAGGTGTCGAAGCGGTTCGACGAACCACTCGTCGCCGAACTCGGCCAGCCCGGTCTTGGTCTTCGCCGCGTCCAGCAGCTCGTCCACGCGCAGGTTCACAACGGCACCACCCGGCAGCTCGGGATCGGGTGGGTGGTCGCGCCGAGCCAGCGCAGCAGGGCGGTGCCGCTGGTGTGGCCGGCGGTGTCGATCCAGTTGCCCCAGCCGGGATCCCGCTCGGCCACGACGATGGTCACCGTGCCGTCGTCGTTGCGCCCGGCGGTGTGCTTGTTGACGCTGATCCGGTGGGCGTGGTCGAGCGACTCCATCCACCAGTTGTCCAGCTGGAAGTTCCAGTAAGGACAGTCCGGCACCTCGGTCTCGATCACCCAGGCCTGCCCGGGATCCAGCGTCCAGTAGCCATGCAGGTAGAAGATCTCCGGATCGCCGCCGGCCCGCTGGAACATCTCCTGGCCGAAGTCGGGCAGCTCGTTGGGCCTGGTCATGAACAGCTCGGTCCACCCGGCGAACGTGGCGGCCGTGCCGTGCACGGCCATGGCCGCCCGGCGCAGCGCCTTGACCATGAACTCCGGGTCGAGCGGCCCGGGCGCGGCGGGGCCGCCCACCCGCTCGATGCGCCACTCGCCCGGCTCCTCGCTCGTACGGTCCAAATAGGACTGACGGACGACGAGGCTGGTGGAGTCGGGGGCGAGCGGCAGCCAGTTCTTGGCGTGCGGGGTCGCGCTGGCGATGATCTCCACGGCGCCGTCCGGCCCGACGACGAGGTCGGCGTCGGTGAGCTCGCCGGTGGAGGCCATGGTGCCGTCGGTGGCGTACCGGTTGGCCTTCGAGCCGATGCTGAAGTAGGCGATCGTGCCGCGCCGCCCGGTGATCCGGTAGGTCCGGTCACCGCGGACCGTGGCCGTGAGGTACACGTTGTCCGGGTTGTCCGCGCCGATCTTCACCAGGTCCAGCCCGCGCAGCCGCGGGAAGTCGGGGTCGGCGTTCTCCACCGTGGCGTAGAGCATCTCGCGCAGCAGCCGGGTCAGGTAGCGGTACCCCTCGGCGCGGTCCAGCGGCGTCGCCGGGGCCGTTTCGCGCAACACGACCTCGCCGGCCCGTTCAAGGGCCCGGCAGAAGTCCGCCCACACCTGCCCGCTGAGCAGCGCGTCCACCGGGTCCTCCTCCCGTTGTATAGAACACGTTCTACCAGACGGCCGCTATTTTGGACAATGTTCAGAATGGGTGATCGGGTACGGTCTGCCTCATGACGGGGGCGCTCATCGGGCGGGACCATCCGGCCGGGATCCTGCGCGCGGAGATCGGCCGCGCGGTGGACAGCCACGGCGGGCTCGTGCTCGTCACGGGCGAGCCGGGGATCGGCAAGACGGCCCTGGTCACCGGCGCCGCCGAGGACGCGCGCAAGCTCGGCGCGCTGGTGCTGCACGGATCCTGCTGGGACTCCGACAGCGCGCCCGGCTACTGGCCGTGGGTGCAGGTCGTCCGCGGCCTGCGGCGCGCCGTCCCGGCCGAGGACTACGCCGCCGCCGAGCGGGCCGCCGGCCCCGGCCTTGCGGCGCTGCTCGGCGAGTCGCCGGCCGCCGAGGCCACCGAGGGCTTTCCGCTCTACGACGCCGTGACCACCGCGCTGGTCTCCGTCTCGCACGCCCGTCCCGTCGTCGTCGTGCTCGACGACCTGCACTGGGCCGACTCCGCCTCGATCGCGCTGCTGGAGTTCGCCGCACAGCACACCTGGTTCGAGCGCCTGCTGCTGATCGGCACCTACCGCGACGTCGAGGTCGAGTCCGCCGGGCACCCGCTCCGCTCGCTGATCGTCCCGCTGCAGGCCAAGGCCACCACCGTGACGCTGACCGGCCTCGACCGGGCCGACGTCGGCGCCCTCATGGCTCGAACGGTCGGCCGGGAGCCCGACGCCGACCTGGTCACCGAGGTGCACCGGCGCACCGGCGGCAACCCGTTCTTCGTCGAGCAGACCGCCCGCCTCTGGCACACCGGCGGCTCGATCACCGCCATCGCCCCCGGCGTACGCGACGCCCTCCGCCGCCGCATCTCCCTGCTCCCCGCGCCCGTCACCGAGCTGCTCACCACCGCCGCCGTCCTCGGCCGCGAGTTCCACCGCCAGGTGCTCGCCGCCGCCGCGGCCGCCCCCGTTCCCCAGGTGGACCGGCTGCTCGACGAGGCACAGGCCGCCCGCCTCGTGCTGCCGCTCGGCGCCGGCCGCTTCGCCTTCGCGCACGACCTCGTCCGCGAGACCCTCTACGACTCGCTCGACAAACCCGACGCCCGCCGCCGGCACGCCGCCGTCGTCCACGCCATCGACCGGTCGCCCGCGCTCGCCGACCTCGTCGTCCCCGGCGACCTGGCCAACCACGCCTACCTGGCCGGCCCCGAGGTCGAGCCCGCCCGCGCCGTCGACCATCTGCTCGCCGCCGCCCGCGACGCCACCCATCGCCTGGCCGACGAGGAGGCGATCACCCACCACCGCCGCGCCTACCACCTCGCGGAAACTCCGCGCCGCCGCGTCAAGGTCGGCCTGGACCTGGCCCGCACCTGCTACCACCAGGCCCGCCGCGACGAGGCCTGGCGGCTGTTCGAGGAGGTCGTCGCCGTGGCCCGCGACCTCGACGACCCCGAGCTGCTCGCCAGGGTCGCCCTCACCCTCTACGGCTGGATCGACGAAGCGGCGCAGCGCCGCCCCTTCGTCGCCGACCTCGTCCGCCAGGTCCACACCCGCCTGGTCGGCGCGGCCGAGCCGGACGCCTCCCCGGACCGCCTCGCCCAGGAGCTGGCCGTCCGCGTCGCGACCCTCGCCCGCACCGGCGACGACGCGGAGACCCTTGGCTTCAGCCTGTGGGCCCGCCACGACGCGATGTGGGGCCCCGGCACCGCCGCCGAACGCGAGGCCCTCACCGACGAGCTGATCACCGTCGCCCGCCGGACGTCCGACTACCAGATGGAGCTGTTCGCGTCCTCCTTCCGCTGGGTGGCCCTCGTCGAGCAGGGCGATCCCCGGTACCGGGACCAGTTCGACCAGCTCGTCGCCCTCGCCAACCGCAACGGCATGCCACTGTCCACAATGGCCGCGTCCATCGACAGGAGCATCATCGCCACCCTCACCGGGCAGTTCGCCGAGGCCGAGGCCCTGCTCGACGCCGCGGCCTCGTTCGAGGAGACCAACCCCTCCTTCACCCAGATGGAGCTGCACATTCGCTGGTCGCTCCGGCTCCTGCAGGGCCGGTACGAGGATCTGGACGACCTGCACCGCGCGCTGGCCGGCAGCGGCCACCGGCACGCGCGCCTGCTCGAGGCGATCTCCGCCGTCCGCCGCGGAAACCTGGAGCTTCCGGTGCGCCTGCTGGCCGAGCGCGGCTCGGGCCCGTCCGACCGCGCGTTCCTGTCCCTGTGGTTGCGCCTGCGGGCAGAGGTGGCCGCCGCCACGCGCGACCCCGCGCTGTGCGACCGAACCCGGGCCGACCTTGCACCGTACGCAGGCGAATGGGTGGTGTCGCTGTACGGCTGCGACATCAGCGGGCCGATGAGCCTCTGGTTGGGACTGATCGACGCCGCCCGGGAACGGTGGGACGAGGCGGTTTCGGGGCTCACGGCCGCCTACCGGTCGGCCGACCTCCTCGGCGCCCGCCCATGGTCGGTCGAGGCCCGCTTCCACCTCGCCAGGGTGTTGCTGACCCGCGGCGCATCACCCGGTTCGCTGCTGGAGGAGGTGGAACGGGACGCAGGCGCGCTTGGCATGCGCCACATCCTCCACGGGCTGCGGGATCTTCGCGCCGAGTCCACCGCGGCCAACGAGTTCCGCCGCACCGGTTCGGTGTGGACCCTGACCATGGCCGGGCGGACGGTGCACGTGCCCGACGCCAAGGGCCTGCGCGACCTGCACGTCCTGCTCGGCCGGCCGGGCCGGGACGTCCCGGCCGTGGAGCTGCTCGACCCGTCGGGCGGAGAGCTGGTCGTCGCGGCCCGGCGGCTCGGCGGGGACGCGGTCCTGGACGACACCGCACGTGCCGCGTACCGGCGTCGCCTGTCCACCTTGGACGAAGAGATCGACCGGGCGGCGGAGCTCGGCGACGACGGCCGGGCGGCCGAGCTGGACCGGGAGCGGCAAGCGCTGCTTGACGAGCTGCGAGCCGCCGTGGGTCTCGCCGGGCGGAGCCGGCGGCTGGGGGACGAGACCGAGCGGGCCAGGAAGACCGTGACGGCCCGGATCCGGGACGCGCTGCGGAAGTTGGACGATCAGCATCCGGAGCTGGCGGCGCACCTGCGGGACAGCGTGTCGACCGGGGTGACCTGCCGGTACGACGGAACGGTGGCCTGGCGCCGGTAACCGCGGCCGGCCGCCCGGCGTCCGCTGTAGACACCGGGTGGCCGTTTCTCCCCCGGGCACGGCTACTTGCGGTTGTACAACCTCATCGTCAACGTCCCGAAGATCACCACGAGCGCGCCGGCCCAGCCCAGCGTCCAGGCGATCTCCGTGGCCGGCCACTGCCCCGCCATCAGACCCCGGACCGCCGCCGAGAGGTGGGTGATCGGGTTGTTGTTGACCAGCGCCTGCAACCAGCCCGGCATCGTCCTGGGATCGACGAAGATGTTGCTCAGGAACGTGACCGGGAAGATCACCATCATGCTGATGCCCATGACGGCCTTCTCGGTCCGCATCAGCAGACCGAACATCGTCCAGATCCAGGAGAACGCGAACGAGAAGACGACCAGCAGGGCGACGCCGGCCAGGACGCCGGTCACGCCGCCGCCGGGGCGGAAGCCCATGATCAGGCCAACGGCGAGCATGACAACTGAGGCGATCACGTAGCGGAACAGGTCGCCGAGCAGGTAGCCGACCATCGGGGCAGGGCGCCAGATCGGCAGCGTGCGGAACCGGTCGAACACGCCCTTCTGGATGTCGGTGTTGACCGACACGCCGGTGTACATGGTGATCATCACGACGCTCATCACCAGGATGCCCGGCAGCAGGAACTGCAGGTACGCCGTGACCGAGCCGGCCAGCGCGCCCCCGAACAGGTACGTGTACATCAGCACCATCATGATCGGGAACATGGTGACGTCGAACAGCTGCTCGGGAACGTGCTTGATCTTGAGCACGGCCCGCCAGCCGAACGTGACGGCCGCCGAGAGGGCGCCGGGCCGGGGCGGGCGTTCGGTGTCGACGAGCACCCTGGCCAGGTCCTCGGCGGAGACGGGCGCCAGCTCTTCCGGACGGGTCTCGGTGATGGTCGGGGCGCTCATGCCGCGGTCTCCTCGGTCGTGGCGGAACGGTCGGTGAGGGCGAGGAAGACCTCGTCCAGGCTGGGCTGTCCCAGCGAGAAGTTGTCGACGGTGATGCCGGCGCGGGCCAGCTCGTGCAGCGCGCGGGAGGCCTGCTCGGCCGCGTTGTGCCCATTGCCCTCGCCGCCGACCCGGACGGTCAGCGCCACCGGGTCGGGATCAAGCTGCAACTGCGCGTCCAGGCAGCCGGTCAGCACCCGCTCGGCGTCGGGACGCTGCCCCGGATCCCGCAGCCGCACGTGCACCGAGCCCGCGCCGACCGACGCCTTGAGCTCGCCCTTGGTCCCCTCGGCGATCACCTTGCCGTGGTCGATCACCGCGATGCGCGCGGCCAGGTGGTCGGCCTCGTCGAGGTACTGGGTGGTCAGCAGCACGGTCGTGCCCTGGGACACCACCGCCCGGACGATGTCCCAGACCTGATTGCGGCTGCGCGGGTCGAGCCCCGTGGTCGGCTCGTCGAGGAACAGCAGGTCCGGGGTGTTCAGGATGCTCGCGGCGATGTCGATGCGCCGCCGCATGCCGCCCGAGTAGTTCTTCACCTGCTTGTCGGCCGCCTCGGTCAGGCCGAACGCCTCGAGCAGCTGCGCGGCCCGCTCCCGGGCCCTCGGCTTTCGATGGCCAAGCAACCGGCCGAGCAGCACGAGGTTCTCCGTGCCGGTCAGGTCCTCGTCGACCGACGCGTACTGCCCGGTCAGGCTGACCCGCTGGCGGACCTCGTCCGGTTCGCGCAGCACGTCGTGGCCGAAGACCCTGGCCTCGCCGCCGTCCGGCCGCAGCAGGGTGGCCAGCACCTTCACCGCGGTGGTCTTGCCGGCGCCGTTGGGGCCGAGCACCCCGTACACCGTGCCCGCCGGCACCGCGAGGTCGATCCCGTCGACCGCGCGGGTCTTGCCGAACGTCTTCACCAGGCCCGACGTCTCGATCGCCAGGTCAGTTGCCATGGTGTTCCCCTTTCGATGCTAAGAGACATACGGGCGCGCCGCCCTTGCGTCCCGCAGCGCGCAACCCCACCAGATGAGCTGGTCGAGCATGGTTGTCGCGGCCCGTGCCGCCCGGTCCGGGTCGGGCGGCCGGCACCGCTCGTCGAACCCTCCGTCGAGGAGGTTGAAGCCGACGCTGTTGCGCACCGTCGTGGCCTGCAGCTCGGTGAACACACCGCGCAGCTGCTCGACGGCGTACACGCCGGTGGATCCGCAGCCGTAGGAGACGAAGCCGACCGGCTTGGCCCGCCACTCGTCGTAGGCGAAGTCGATCGCCTGCTTGAGCGACGCCGGAAAGCTGCGGTTGTACTCCGGCGTGACGATGACGAACGCGTCCGCCGCGCCGACCCGGCCGGCGAACTCGATCATCGGCGGCGTGGCCGTGTCCGGATAGCTCGCCGGGAACGCGAAGTCGGCCAGGTCGACGACGGTCACCTCGACGTCGGCGCGCCGCGCGGCGAGCCCGCCGAACCAGCGGCCGACGCGGTCGCCGACCCGTCCCTGGCGCGTGCTGCCGATGATCACCGCGACGCGCAGCGGATCCCGTGCCATCGCCGCGCCTCCTCTCGGGTCTCCCAGCGGTCAACCCGTAGGCGCGAGAACCGGACGACCACCCGCTAGATCGGATCTAGCGGACGCTAGTGCCCGGGGTAAGGTGCCGGCGACCGAATTGGGGAGCCGATGGACACATCCCGTTCCGTCCTCGCGACCGTGCTGGTGGTGCTTGGCTGCCTGCTGGCCGGTCCCGCGGTGGCCGTGTACGCGCTCGACCGGGAGATCACCAGCCAGGACCGGTACGTCGAGGCCGTCACGCCGCTCGCCGACGACCCCGCCGTCCGGCAGGCCATCATCACCGAGGTCACCGACAAGATCAGCCAGCGGCTCGGCCCCGGCGACCGGCCGCTGCCCGACTCCGTGCGCGGAATCGTCCGGTCGGCCGTCACCAACGTGGTGGAGAGCGATCAGTTCCGGCCGGCCTGGATCGCGGCCAACCGGACGGCCCATCCCCAGGTGCTGGCCATGCTCCGCGGCGAGACCACCGCCGGCCTGCGCATCGAGGACGACACCGTCCTGCTCGACCTCGGCAACGTCGTGGCGGACGTGAAGGCCCGGCTGGTCGCCGAGGGCGTGCCGCTGGCCGACCAGCTGCCCGACGTCGACGCCACCGTGCCGATGTTCTCCCGGGCCGCGGTGCGCAACGCCGTGCCCGCGTTCGATGCCATGGAGACGCTCAGCGTCGCGCTGCCGGCCGCGGTGATCGCGCTCCTCGTCATCGGCCTGCTCATCTCGCCGCGGCGTGGGCGCACGCTGGCCGTGGCCGGCATCGGCGTCGCCCTGTCCGTGCTGCTGGTCCAGCTGCTCCTGTTCATCGGCCGAAGCCAGCTCACCGCCCGCAGCCGGTCCCCGGAGCTGGCCGGCAAGTTCTACGACGCGCTTACCGACAACCTCGTCACCCTGCTCTGGGTCGTGCTCGGCGTCGCCCTGGTCGTCGCGATCGCCGGCCTCATCATCAGCCTGGTCAGCAGGGGATCGGCACGGCAGGACCGTCCCGCCCGCCGCCCGCCGACGAGCACCCGTCGCTTCGGCAGCGCCCGTCGGTAAACCAGCCCGGCGAGTCGTACTCTCCGGCACAGGTCCTACAGTGGGGTCGCGTGCCGCCGGTCGGCCGAGCACGAGGTCCGCCGATTGCATGATCATTTGTGCCGGCTGGAGCGGGATGGCCGCAGTGGCGCATGCTCCCGCCCGACGCACCCGCCGTCTACATGGGAACCGTCGCCGACCGGTGCGAGATCATCTCCGAGGAGATCACCCGCCAACAGACCCGGCTCCGCGCATTGCTCACCGAATAAGAACGGGCGCCCGGGGTCTATCGTCAGCCCGACCAAAGCGAATCTTCGACGATTCCGACCACGGCCGCGATAAATCCAGCGGCCAGTGCCAGCGCCAGCACGACACACGGGCCGCCCCTGACCACGGTCTCACCGCCCGTACTGTCGCTGGGCACCGCTTCACGTGACGCATCAATGATGTTGCCCGTCCGGCCGGACTCGGCGATGTGGTCGCCGCTGTGCCCCGGCCGGTAGCGTGCAGTGCGCCCCGCTCGGCAATTGTGCCCAACATAGCTCTACCAATTCCTAAGTCCTTCCGTTTCTCGATTTCAGTTGTTGGGGCAATAGAACGGCCGCACCGGAGTGCACAAACGGGGAAGGGAATTCCCACCTACCCCCGGTCGATGCGGATCTTGACCAGCCGCGCGTCACACCGGCCGCACATGTCGCACCGGCATACGTACCGCCGCAGCGACACCCGCCCGTTGAACCGCTCCATCTGCACCCGGTGCCACACGTGGCTGTTCCGCTCGCACTCCGCGCACCGCGCCGCCAGGATCGGTCCGGTGACCTCAGCCGGCCGCGCTGGGTCGATCGACGCATGCCACAGCGACCGCCCACCCGGATGGCTCGGCATCGTGGCCATGGGCTCATACAGCGTCCATGTTGGACCGGAGCGGTCGGTCGGCCGCGTCGAGCCTGGCCAGATCGTGCGCCAACGCGCGGCACACGGCGCAGACGTGCGGCACCCGCTCATCGGCGTCCACGGCCGTCGCCGAGCTGATCGTGCGCAAGCACACCGCCCAGAGCGTGGGAGCGTCAAGGCCGCTCGGGACGGCGTGCGCGTAGCCGCCTGGTCGGTCCACCACGTACCGCCACATCAGCCCGGCTCCGTCCCAGGCTCGGGCTCGGCGATGTCGCCGTCCACAACGGCGTCGCCGAGCCAGAGCCGCGCGCGGATCTCCTCGCTGGCCGCGGAGAACGCCGCGGCGAGTGCTTCCCAACGCGCGTTGGAGATCTCCTTGCCCTCCGTCAGGTCCCGCTGCAACTGCTCGGACAGCTTCCGCAGCCGGGCCAGCGCGCCGAGCAGATCAACGGTGTCGGGGTCGGCCGCAGTGGTCGGCACCGGCTCGGTGCGCCGTGCCAACTCGCCGGCCGTCGCGTCCAGCGCCTCGGCGAGTCGATCGGCCGACCGCGGCCGACGCCGCTCGATCTCACCCATGGCAGCGCCGCCGATGGCTGCTCAGGTGCTCGGCGAGATCATCATCGGCGGTTCCGCACACCAGCGACCGGCAGCCCTCCACGCCGCACCGCTGGCCGAGCAACTGCCTCGCGGCCGGCTCAGTCGATTGCAGGCACCGCCCCGCGGCCAGCTCAACCCCGGCCAGCCACGGGCCGAACAGGTGCAACAGATCGGCCCCGACCGGCTTCTGCCCGGTGCTCACTCGGACCACCGCCCTACGGTTCTCGCGACGAATCCTCGCCGCCGCCGCGGTTCTCGCGCCCGTCCTGGTTGCCGTTGTCGGTGCCGGCCGTGCCGATCGTCGGCATGGCTATCCGGCCTTGCGCAGGTGCACCACCGAGGACTGCTCCTTGGTCGGTTGAGACTGGATGTTCAGCTCGGTGAGGATGTCGGCGAAGATCGCACGGGCTTCGGTGTGCAGGTCGGGACGCCGCTCCCGCTGAGGAATCCACTCGGACAGTTCGCCCCGCGCCTGCGCAGCCAAGCGCCGGCTGGTATAGGCCACGGAGTCAGTCCACGATGTCACGAGATAGCGTTTGATCCGGTCACTGGCCAGTTCCTCGGCCCGCTGCGCCAGGCGCCACTCGGCCCGGTCCGCCCATTGCTCGTGGGCGGCGGCCAACTCGGCCGGGCTCAACGTGTCCTTTCCACGCCACCACCAGCCGAGGAAGTCATCGGCAATGCCGGCAACGCCGCCAAGAAAGCGCCTGATGTACGACCACCGGTCCGAAGCCTCGTGACCATTGCGGACGATTCCCACTTCGCACTCACATCCCTTTACTTTGGACTGTCTACCTTGGAAGGGCGGCCGTCACCGAAAGGCCCGACGCCGGCCGCCCGGCTCATGGGCTGCTCCGCTCCAGCTCGTCAACCGCGCGCTGACACAGCCGGCACCGCTCGGCCAGCTCGTTCTCCTCCAACTCGGCCACCGGCCACGTGCCGCACCACCGCAGGGCCGACACCTGCGGCAGGGTCGCCAGCTCGGCTCGGTCGAATGCGTGCGCAGTCAGGGCACAGTGCGGCACCATCCACACCGCGGTCACGGTCGGCGCTCCTTGTCTGCGAGGGTAGAAAAGTATTGCCGCCAGGCAGGACCGAATTTCCGTCACTCCCTGCCGAGCCTGGCTCCAGCAGCCAATCGCGCTTCAACACACGGCCAACCAATACCGCACACCAAACACAACCCCGACCGTTCGGCAGGCTTGTGCTGTTGCAACAGCCGCACTAAATATTCGTATTGCTGGACGGCTAAGGTGACATCCTCATCCCGTCGGTGATGTCTACCCATTGGCTGAGACTCAATCACCAGGCTCATGGCTGGCTCCGTAGTCAGTGCTTGCAGGTACTATCCACCAACCGAATAACCTTCTGCATGAGCACGTCGCATTGCTGCGAGAACTTCAAACCTTGCTCGGAGTGCTATTTCCACAACCGCAGCTCACCAAGCAGCTCGTACTTGAGGGTAGCTTATGTTCGGTGAACAGCTCGTCCACCAGCTCAATGGCGTGGGCAACGTGCATCGGTATCCCGATCTGGAAGCCACAGGGAATCTTCTCGCTCATCCCAATGACCGCGGCCAGCGGTCGTTCTTTGTCGGTCAGTTCGTGCTCGGGTTGCTCATAGAAAGTCATGGATGCCTCACCGAGCCGCGTAGGGGTAGAAGCTTACGGGCTCGAACCGGCGTATTTGCCAACTCCTTTGCCCGCCGCCGGTGGTACTCCGCGAGCCACACCATATTCTTGCCAAAACTCGGCAAGCCCCGATCAGCAAGCTCCACCGCCCTGAGCTCAAACAACTCCGCCATCCGCTCCCACCAGACAGCCTGCTCGCGGCACGAACCGTGCGGCCCGGCCATAAGCAACTCGTTGAGCGTTGCCGAACAGGTCAATGACCGCGTGGTGGGCCTACCGGAAGTGTCAACGTCGATCAGTTCGGGTTGGTGGTAGATGGTCATCGCTACTCCGTCTAGGTGCCGTTCGTAAGCTGTCGTGGTGTCGTGGCTCCTTCGACGGATAACGGCGATTCACCCAAGGCAGCCCGGCGCTTGGCCCGGGCTTGCATGCGCCTGGCAAGAGCAATGAGTTTTTCAGCCATAGCCCATTCCTCGGACGCGCCTACTGGGTCAACCTGTCCGGCATCGGCATCGAGGTAATTGAGCACGTAGCGGCTGAGCTGGCCGTTGACCACGGTGAGGTCATGCATCAACCGGCCGTCTGCATGGGCAGCCTCGTCTGGAGGTGGCACGTTCACCGTCGAACTTCCCGCCGCTGACCACGCAGCCTGGTCGTCAACCGGATGACGAACACGGCCGTACTGACGACTAGAAGGAACACGATCGGCATAGACATCTGTCAGGCGCTTCCGCTGTCGGCTACGTCGGCAGGCACTCAGCGCCGGGGCAACGGCCGCCGTAGAGCCAGCGCCGAAGATCACGCACTCCAAGCGGAACCGGCGCTTGGCGGCCGTGTCGGGAGAGGCCCGACGCCGGGTGCCTTGATCCACAAGCGTCGTCCCGTCTGGAGGCCGCGACCAGAGCAGCAACAGCGGACTTCGGCGGCAGCGAAGCGGCACTTTGGCACCTGACCTGGGCTAACGTCCGTCCAGGTGCTACGGTGGCCATCTACCGCCCTGACTGGAGGTGCCCGTATGGTGGCCCAGCGTCGCCGGAAGCTGGTGGCTGCGCGCAAGGCTGCCGGTTATACCCAAGAGGCGCTGGCCGAAGCCTTGCACGTTGATCGCTCGACGGTGCTGCGCTGGGAGGCTGGCGAACACGTCCCATGGCCGTACCTGTGGCCGAAGCTGGCGCGTCTTCTGGGGGTGAGCAAGGAGCGGTTGCAAAAGCTGTTTGCCGATGAGGAGCCGCCGCTACTGTGGCAAGCTGATCTACCACAGCCGAACACCCAGCAACCGACGTGGAATTTTTCTGCCGGTCTGAACTACGGCACCAATGCCATTATTGGATCGTCTGAACACAGTCATGCGAGAGTGCCCATGCGTGCCGAACTACTGACGCAGTATGAGTCCCTCACGGACAACTACCGGCAGATTGACTATCAAGCCGGTGCCCGTGCGGTCTACGGTGATACCGTCGCCCATCTCAACCGGCTCTTGGCGGCAGCCGATCAGGTGCCATCCAAGTTGTATGGCCGGTACATCGCGTTGCTTGGCGATACCGCCCAACTCGCGGCCTGGCTCGCCATTGACAGTCAGGATTACCCGACGGCACGTCACTTTTGCTCTGTTGCGCTATCCAGTGCCGAAGAAGGCGAAGACCCGACGTTGCACGCCTACGTGCTCGGGGTGATGAGCTACATTCACTTGCACGCCAAGCGTGGTAATGAAGCAGTCCGATTGCTTGACGGTGCTCTGCGGATTGCCAACAGCCCACGCCTGGGCGTTAATCCGGCCGTCCGCTCCTGGCTGTATGAAGCAATGGCCGAAGCCTACGCCTTTGCCGATAACCCTCGAGCTGGCGCAAAAGCCTTGGCGCAAGCCGAGCAACTTTTCGACACTGTTCAGCCTGACACCGTGCCGCACTGGTTTGGTTTTTTCAATGCTCAGGAACATGCCGCCAGACTGAAGGGTCGCTGCCTGATGCGACTTGGCGACGGCCAGGCCGCTGTTGTCACGCTCCAGTCAGCCTGCGAGTTGCTACCGGAACAGTACGTCCGCGAACGCTCGGGCACGCTGATTGACCTGGCCACCGCTCAGATGATGGAGACCAATCGCGCTACGAACCCGTCTGAACCCGAAGCCGCCGCGGATACGCTGCAAGAGGCGTGGCAGTTGGCACTGCTGACGGAATCCGGGCGGAATCAGCGGCGGGTACGTGAACTCTTACCAGCCTTCAAGCCATATGCTCATCTGGAGAGCGTTCAGGCTCTGACTCATTCGGTGCACTAGGCCGACAGTTGGCAATCCACACCAGCCGTTGGATATGGCCCGGTATTGTCGCGCTGTCATTGCTGTGGGGTGGGGCCTATCTGGTTATTGACTTCGCGTTACGTGGCTTTCCGCCCGTGTTGGTGGTGTTGGGTCGCGTCACTCTGGCCGCACTGTTCTTGTTGCCGTTCGCCTTGAAGCGGGGCGTACTGCCCGCGATCAGACAACAGCCCGGCTGGGTACTCATAACCGTACTGCTGCAAGCCACGGCACCATTAACCCTTCTAACCATTGGGCAACATTGGCTGTCACCCGGACTGGCAGGCATCATCATTGGCGCACAACCGTTGTTCGTCGCTATGCTGGCGCTCAAGTTTGACCCTGATGAACGGCCACAAGGCATCCTCGGATTATTCGGGCTGCTGCTCGGCTTCGCTGGCTTGGTGTTGCTGTTCGGCGTAGACCTGAGCGGCGGCACGCGGGCATTGTTCGGGGGAGTACTACTGGTCAGCGCGGCACTCTGTTACGCCTGCGGCGCGCTGCTCATTCATAACAAGCTGACGTTTGCTGAACCCTTGGGCATTGCGACCGTCGCCATGATGGTGTCGGTAGTCATGCTGCTCGTTCCGGGTTTGCTGGCGCTACCAGATGCTCGGCCGAGTCCGACAAGCAGTGTGGCACTCTTGGCCTTGGGCATTGTCTTTACTGGCGTCACCCTGAACCTGAACTACTCCTTGATTAAGCACGCTGGGCCGGCGCGGGCAACGTTGGCCTTCTACCTGTCGCCAGGGGTAGCCGTAGTGCTGAGCTGGCTCCTGTTGGGTGAACACATTTCTTGGAGTACCGGGCTGGGTTTGGTCGCTATCGTGGCCGGTTCGGCATTGGCAGCAAACCGGGTGCGGGTGGAGTAGGTAGCGGGTACAGACGGTAGGCTAATTGATCTTTCTGCACCCATGACGAATACTTGATCAACAGAGGGTTTGGCCTGCCCACGCTGCACCTTCTTGAGCTTGACGCTTACGCCACTCGCGCAGCAACTTAGCCACGCTGGTACAACCGATGCCGTATCGCTCGGCCAGCTCCAGACGGGTAGCTTCGCCAGCCTCGAACGCGGCGATCAGCTCCCGCACCTGGTCATCGGTGAGCCGATGAGCCAGCCGCCGAGTGCTGCGCGTGCGGAGCGCTTGGCCTTGACGCTATGTGGCGGGGTATAAGCAGTGAGTGCTTGCCCCAAGCTGCCGCACCGTCTCTTGCAGGTCATACAGGAGATCCGTCCGGTTCAAGTAGACAAGTAGAATTCGACCACCTCGCGATGATCAGCACCGCAACCGCCCACAACAGGCCAGCCAGGAAGGCTTGCGCCACACCGCTCACGGCCGCCACCACCACGTCCGGCGCACCCGCGAACGATCACGGGCAAGGGCATAGCCGCAGCTCATAGCCACAACCGCGTCCACCTCCTGTACTCAGGAGACGAACGCTAGACACGGCGCCCAATGTGCGCGTCGTCGATGTTCACGGCCGGTTGCCTGCCCTTCGCCGAGGCGGCTCCTCTCCGCCGCCCCGGCCCGTCGGCCGGGGGCTTTGACCTCGGCGAAGAGATACGTACTCCAGGGTACGGCAGGACCGCACGCCCATCCCGCAGCCTCGGCACGTGCCGGCTCCCGCTGCTCCGAACGGGTGGGGGTCCTTGCTGGCCACGCTCAGTACACAGGACGCTACGAAACTGTGGCGTTGCGACCCCTGAGCCGAACGGTCTCGTCCCTCACCGGCATCGTGGTTCTGGTCGCGGCGCTGTGGTTCCTGCTGAACTTCGTGTGGGCGCCATCGTGTGGCCGGTTCGCGTGCAGCTACACCCCGTCGTGGTGGCCGCAGGCCGAGGCCGACAGCGGCGACTCCTGCCCGGAGAACATCGCCGCGGCGGCCGGCGACGCCACCTGGGCGGCCGGCCGGTACGCCACCATCAAGGACGCCAAGATCACCACCGGGTTGTTCTACGACGCCGACGGCAGCGAGCATCGGATCGAGAGCGGGCGGGACGCCGACTCGGAGCGGGTGCTGGCGGTCCTCTATGAGATCGGGGTGGTGCAGCCGCCGGTTCGGCCCAACGTGGTCGATCATGTAGAGACCAAGGTGGCCGCACTAATGCGCGCCGAGGGTCTGACATCGGGAGTGCTGGTGATCAACTTTCCTCGCGGGGTGTGCGGCACCGAGGCACCACAGCCCTACTCCTGCGCCGCTATCGTGCCGGCGATCCTGCCGGACGGTGCGACACTGGCCGTCTGGTCGCCGCGCGAGATCGACGAGGGCCGACCATCGGTGAAGCTGACCGGAGACGCACGATGACCTCAACCACCGGCCGCAGCCTGGCTAAGGTGGACCTTGCTAGGCCCGACGACCGGTACCTGCAAGCGACCGGGGTGTTCTACCTGTCCGGCGCCGTCCACACCGTCACGTTCGACAACGCGGGCGGGGTGGTCGCGCTGATGAAGCTGCTGGAGGCCGAGGGCGACGACTCCATGGTGGCCAGGATGTACCTCACGCCCCAGGGGGAGACGGCGCCCTCGGCGAACCTACGGTTCCACTTCAACCGCGAACACCAGGTGGCCGCCGCCGTGCTGGTCGCCCTCGACAAGCACCGCCGGCTCCACTCCTGGATGACCCGCGGCGACGCTGGCCGCGATGACGTGACCCTCGTGCACGACAGTTGGAACCCCGACGACACCGCACTACCACCGGAGTCGTTCATCTTCTTGCCGGAACTGCGGCCAGCGGTTGTCGAGTTCGCGTTCCTGGAGGAGCTACCGCCGCCCTCGGTCCGCTGGGCGAGCGTTCCCGACATCGGGTGGTCCTAGCCGCCGTAGGCGCTGACCTGCGGTTCTGTCCAGTTAGCCCTTGCTCGGGCACGCGAGTCGGACCCTCTAGCCGATCCGCACGACCTTGCCACGAGCGCCCGTCGTTAAGGCGACCTACGGGGTTGCCTTCGCTCCACTCAGGCGACCCAAGATCGCCAGGTGAGGAACGGCGGCCGCGCCCCGCGGCGCGGCC
>NZ_DASZCQ010000010.1:0-80511 GCF_035942955.1 Actinophytocola sp.
CGTGAACAGGTGCACCCACAACCACAGCAGCAGCAGCGCGCCGAGCGACGCCGCGATCCACCAGGTGGGGCGCATCGACCCAACCCCGACCAGGACCTGCGTCCACTGGGTGAGGGTCTGCTTGCCCGTGGCCAGGGCGTACACCTCCAGGATCAAGAAGTCCAGGAAGGCACCGACGAGGTAGATCGGCCAGGCGATGCGCATATCCACCGTGCACCTCCCCGGGGAACGGATGCGTCAGTTTCTGCTCACTCGGGATCAGCGGCGGTGTCGGATCCGACGCCACGCCGAAGACCGGTACAGCTCCGAGAACGGGCCCTCCCGACCATCCCCACGAGCCACACGGCCGCCCTCTCACGTTTCCGCAGGTCAGAGCCGTAAGTAAAACTGGCGCGGGAGCCTTCCTCCTGGCCTCCGCCAGCCCGTCTCGACGCTCCCTCCCCTACCCCCAGGCACTGTCAACGGCACGTGACACTGACCCCGATGCCATTCGCCGTTTACGCAGGTCAAAGGTGGTTGTCGCGCACTCGAACGGACGAAAACCACTCATTGGCACCGTGTTTGGCGTGGACCGGTTTTGTCAGTCCTCGACACTGAGGAGCGCCGCAACCTTTGGCAACTCGGGCAGACAGGAGCGACGATGAGCGATTTGGATACACATGGAACACCGGAAGAAGATCCGGACCCGAAGCGTCAGCTTGTGCGTGCCTTGGTCGCTACGGCACTCGTGGCTGAGTTCGTTGCACTAGTGAGCAACAGCCCGGCCGCTGCGATGTCGGCCGGGTTACTCGCTCTTACGCTACGGGCGTTGCTCGAGTTGTAGCGGTTCCCGCACGGCGGCCGGGTGGTTCGTCGTCGTAGTCGAAGGTAGTGGGCAATACCTTGGACGACGGGTCGCTCGGCTGTTTCGTGTCCGATCGGCAGGATGAGTGTACGACTACTACCTGCGTGGCACGGGTCTCCGCATGGCGGCCGGGTGATCGTCAGTCGTTGACGTCGATGCCGTAGTCACGCAGTGCGATCATTCGCACCACGTTTCTCGCGGATTCGGCGTCGGCCAGTGCTCGAACGTATGCCTCCACGAGCTCCCGCTGTGCCTGGCACGCTCTCGCCACAGCGTCAGGCCCGGCGACCTGATCGACCGCGTTTTGCGGTTCCCGCGTGGCCCGCTCTCGCTTCTCGATTGCTGCGAGAACAGTCTCGATGAACTCCCTGTCCTTCATCATGCAGCGATCGTGCCTGCCCTGCTCAACTGTAGCGACCGGAAGGCAGCCCCAGCGCTGGCCAGGAGTTGCATGCCGAACCCCCAAGGCCGGGGAGGTGGCATTGGGGGTTTCAAGCTATTGACACTGGTGACCCGATCTCACAGATCACCGATGGTGACTAAGCACATGTTCGCTGCAGGTCAGCCCATTGTCAACTTGCGACACGCTGCTGCTTGTGTTGCGCCCACCGAGTGGCACGGTCCTGCACGTCGCCGAACCTGTAGATGGGTCGGCCGACATGGTCACGATCTTGCGCGACGATCTCGCCATTGGACAGCCAGCGCCGCCACGTGCCGGGCGGAATTGTCCACCCGGCGATCAGCTTGACCCACAACAGGGCAGCAGTGGCCGTCAGGAGTTGCTCGGCGGCCGACTCGTCCATCCACGCTCGACGCTCCGCAGCGTCGTGGTCCGAACCGCACACGCGGCAAGTGATCGTGCGTGCATCCGGCTCGGCGTACAGGATCGCCGTGCAGCCGAGGTAGCCGCACTGGCCGGCGGGTAACAGATCCGGCGGCCGGTCGATCACCGAATAGGCCAGCTCCACCGCCGAGCCGATCTCGTCGACCGCCTCGCCCGCAGCGGGATGCATGGCCACCGAGCGTACGCGACGTAACAGCCACTTCGCGGCCGCCGAGGTGATAGCGGCCGAAGCGGTCACGCCTTCCGCTGCCCGAGCGAACTCCTCCGTGGTGCGCACGCCATAGTGCTCGCAGAACAGCCTCGTCCATGTGGTGATGGCGTTGGTCAACACCCATAGCGCCTCCCCGGCCCGCGGCTTGTGCAGCAGCGCGCCGGCGTCGCTGAATTGACCGCTCGGGGCGAAGGAGTCCAGTCGGGCCAGCGTGATGTGCAACTCCTCAATGAGCGCGGGCACCGTGGCCAGGTCGCGCTCCAGCACCTCGCGGCACGTCGTGCAAAGGAACGCCTCTCGCGGGGTCGGGTTGCCGCACACCGGCGTCGAGCAAAGCGCCCGCCCGCGCTTGTAGCTCTTGCTCACACCGTTCTCCACTGCTCGACCAGCCGGTGGACGGTTCCGCACCTCTTCGACGTACAAGATCGACTCGCCGATAGGCTCCGGCTGTGGACGCACCTGGTCGCTCGAAGCTGTTCACCGACAGCGAAGTCGCCGAACTCGCACGCGGCATTGCCCTGGCGCTGAACCTCGTCGTTGAGCAAGTTGTAGCTCGGGTCACCGAGCGGATTGAGGAGGCACGGCTCGTTCCAGCCGAGGATGTCGCGACGCCGAGTGCGGCTGCTCCCAAGGCCCCTCCCACAGCTGTATCGCCCTGGATGACGATCAAGGAGGCTGCGGCCTACACGCGGCGCGGCGAGGAGACCTTGTATCGAGCGCTGCGCACCGGCTTCAGCACTCGCTGGAAATCCGGACTGAAGGGCTACCAGACTGCCGCCAACAGCCCATGGCGTATCCACCGCGACGATCTTGAACTGTGGATCCGAGGCGAACCACCCAGCCGCGGAACCCGTCGGCCCCACCGATGATCCGGCCGTTCCGGGTTTCCCCGGACGAGACGCGCTACGCAAGACGGCCCCCAGGTCGCTCACGCTGACCTCCGGGTGGTGAGCCAGGTGTCCACGGCCATCGCGACGCGCACGAGGCCGTAGCCGAACACGGCACCGGCGGGGACGGCGGCCAGGTGTGCTGTCCAGTGCAGACCGGGCGCGATGTGGGACCACAGCGCCGCCGTCAAGCCGATGGTGCTCAGGACGATGCCGACGATCGCTGGTCTGGCGGCGCGGCGGACGATCTGATCGAGCCGCTGCTTGACCCGCTGTGCGGCCTCGAGCTGCTGGCGCATGTGGTCCCAGTCGATGTCCTTCATGATCAGTTGTCCCACCAGGCGGCGTTGGTCGAATCGAGCGGCGACTCCAGGGCACGGCGACGATGCGGGTGCGCGGCGTACCAAGCCCGGACGTGGACCAACCGCTCACGTTCCCAGCGCTGCTGGTCCTGGCGGAGCCAATCGATGACGCTGTTCTTGGCCGTCCTGTACTGCTCGGCTTCGGCCTCCAGCCCCTCCTGCGTCAGGCCGTAGTCGCCGTGTAGCTGGTTGTCTCTCCAGGACCGGTGCCGCGTGTCGGCGAAGTGCTCGACCACCCACTCCGGAAGGTCGCGGGGTGTCGGGGCGTGGTCGGGGACCTTGTCCACGGCGCGGTAGTGGCGCCAGGCCGGCAGGTAGTCCTCGAACTGTCGCTCCGGAACGCCGAGCACGGTCAGCGGGTCGTACACCCGCCAGGCGGCCGGGAAGTCAGCGTGCCTCACCGCGAACTCGACGTCGAGCTGGTTGTCCCGGATGAACTCGACCGGACAGATCGGCATGCGGTCGACGAACGTTGCATGCTCCTTGCCGTTCGCGATCTTCTCGAGTACCCAGTCGATTCGCGGGGACACCCGCCGGCCGGCGAGCGTCGCGGCGGTAAGCACGACGAGTGGATCCCCGGCGCCGTCGAGCATCTGCTCCAGCAGCTCCGCAGCTTTCGCTTCCTGCTCGGCGGAGGGATGCGGCCCGACCGAGCGGAAGGCGTCCCGCCACACCTGCAGGGCGGCGGCGAAACTGACCCGGCGGGTGCCGTCCTCGTTGCAGCCGTCGTCGGCCAGCCGGGCGCGGTGCCGCTGCGACTCGATCCGGGCAGTGACCATGGCCGGCGTGAGGTACTCCCGCACATGGGTTGCCAGGTAGGCGATCGCCTCCTTTGCCTCGCCTTCGGTCCAGCCGGCCAGCTGTGCCGAGGTGGCCCATGCCTCGGCCATGGCCCGGCTCGGCTTGCGGTTGTCCCAACGTGCCACGAACTGCAACAGGTCGAGTGCGCCGTCGGTGTCCACATCGCACCGGACGGCGAGCGAGGTTCCATCGGTCGCGGCTGGTCTGTGGTGGTTGGTGTATCTGGTGATCTCGTTCACGGAGAACTCCTACGACGCTTGGTGGGTGTAGCCGAGCAGGTGGGCGTTGGCGGGTGTGATGCCGTAGGTGGACAGCCGTTCCCAGTTCGGTCGGGTCTTCAGGAACTCGGTGCGGATCTGGATCTGGTCGCCGGGCGCGAACTGCGCCAGCGGGTCATTGCCTCGCCCGGTGGCCGGGAGGACGCCGCAGTTGCGCTCGATCGCCTCGCGCAAGGTGTCGAGGGTGAACGGGCGGTTGCGGTCCTGTGTGGCCATCCGCTTCACGCCCTCGAACACCACCTCGTAGGGGTAGTTCTCCAGCGCCTTGACCACGACACCGCGGACGGCCATGAACTTGACCATCCGGTTCTTGGACCGGTAGTAGCGGTCGGCGAGGTCGTGTGCCTGCTGTTGCCGCCGATCCTTCTCCAGGTCCACCTTCCGGGCGCGCCGCTTCGTCTTCGGCTTGGCCGCTATGGATGATGCCGAGGAGTCGAACAATCCCTCGTCGTCCTCGACGATCTCAGCCTCGATGACGTCGGGCTCGTCCCCGCCGCGCGGCGCGTCAGCGTCCGCCGCTTCTGGCGGAACTGGTTCACTCACTACCGGTTCATTCACCGGTTCCTCATCGGTTCTGGGCGGCGTTGCGTCCCGGAGTCCGGTACTTAAAGTCCCGGAGTGCGGGTTCTGCGTCCCGGAGTCGGGGTGCAAAGTCCCGGAGTCGCCCTCCTCTCCGGGATTCTCCGTCCCGGAGACGGACGTGGACTCCGGACTTTCCGTCCCGGAGCGGCTTGCGCTGCGCCGCTTCCATCGCTTCTGCTCGTCCAGCCGGGCGGTCTCCACTTCGGCCTCAAGGTCCGCGAGGTCGCTGTCTGGTCGCTTCAGCGACAGGTCCAGTTGCCACACGGTGACGTCCTGCCGTTTGCCGACCGCCTTGATCAGGCCAGCGGTCGAAAGCCGGCCGAGCGCACGCTGAATGGACCGCCGGTCAAGCCCGGTGTACAGCCGCAGCGTGGCCAGAGCCGGGAACGACCGGCACGGCTTCCCGCGCCCAACCTCGGCCAGAGCAACGAGCACGAGCCGGGCGGTGGTGTCGAACTTGTTGGCCTCAGTCCTCAACATCGGCGCGTCCCTCAGCGCCCATTGCACGGCCTCCCAGCTCACCGTCACCCCTCTCGTCCACGGGCAGGCCCAGGAAGGCACCGCGAGGGAAGGCACTCTTGTCGAACTCGCCGCGGGCGTGCAGCATCCGCTCACGGTCCAGCTCCGCGTCGTGTCGCCGGGTGGCTCGCAACCGGGCGTCCTCCTCGATCACCTCGACCAGCAGCGCGGGCAGAGCGTCCTTGACGACGCGTCCGATCAGGCCGGCCGAAGCCAGCCGTTCGGCGATCTGGTCGGCGGTGTCGTTCTGCTCCACCTCGGGCTCGGCCAGCCACTCCTTCAGAGTGGGGATCCGGCCCCACGATGGCAGGAAATGGTCCAGCAGCACCGATGTGATCGTCGGCGTGGCGGGATCGGCCATGGCGGCTACCTCGTCGCCGAGTTGCCGGACGTAGGCGTACGCCCAGTGGGCATCGTCCGCATCCCGGGCGGGCTTGCCGATGCGCTCCAGCGCGATCCGGGCCGCGTCGACCGTGGAGATCCCGCCGCGGTCCACGGTGATCGGCGCGTCCTGGTCGCTGTGCTCCTCGACGACCGCCCAGTACTCGCGGTAGAGCGGGAAATTGTCGCAGTAGTGCTTGTGGACGGCGGCGTAGGAGCGATCCTCTGGGGGCTCAACACCACGGACCTTGTCCTGCAAGGCAAGGCACTCGAGCGCGCAGTCCGGGACGCAAGCCCAGATGTGCCCTTCGCCGTTCGGGCCAGGCTTACTGCCCCACAGCCCGACGACCGTCGCGTTGTCGGCGGTCACCTCACCTCGGCAGATCAGGCACGCATCGCCGGTGATGTGCTCGGTTTCGATCTTGGTGGGATCCGGTAGGAACTCCTCCGGGTCCATGTCGACGTCGAGCCGCGCCAACTCGCGCGCCAGTTCCTCGATCATGGTCAGGCTCCAATCTGACGCTGCGGAGGTTCGGGTCGCCATGCGGCGTACACCGTGGGCTTGTTGCGGTGGACCGAGGCGCACAGAGAGCACCGTCCGCACTCGACGACGTGTCGCTTGAGGACCCGCAGCAGACCGTCCATGCCGGCCGAGGTCACCCGGCGGTCGTACCGCCGGTGGACTGGGACATGGTCAAGTCGTTCGGACTCGCCGTAGGCCGGGAACGCGAACCAGTGCTTGAAGTCCGCATACGGCCGGTTGTGCCGCTCGCCCTGGCGCTTCTCCTCCACCCCGTCGCGGTCCACGGTGAACTCGTCGGTAATCAGGATCTTCCGTTCCCGCAGGTACGCACCGAAGAGGTTCGGGGCCACCCCGAGGTGATCGCAGGCGTTGGCCCACTTCACCGTGCCGTCCGACTCCAGGAAATGCCTGTAGCCCTCGGCCAGCGGCTCAAGCTCGGCCGCGCGGGCCTCGGCCACCTGCGCGCGCTGCCGCTCGGCGAGCGCCAGCTTGATCGCCGTCGACAACTGGACGCTCACCTGCTGGAGCGCGAGCAGCGGGTCGGACAGATCCGGCAGGCCGGCAGCGTCGTACCCATCTTGTACGGCGTCACGAACCCGACGAGCGATGGGCGAGTCGCGCAGCAACAGTCCCACCCGGACGACCGCCCGCCGGTCGAACACCCCCAGGTGAGGGGTCCGAGCATCCATCCGACTCAGGGACAACATGTCCCTGAGTTCCGCCCCGACGAGGAGCCGGTAGCCGTTGGCCTCCATCTCCTCGCGGTTGCGCTGCACCAACTTCTTGACCGTGTCGGTGGGGACCTCGTAGTAGTCGGCCACCAGCTCGGCCGTGAGGTGCACGCCGTTCGGTAGGAGCCGGAGCGCTTTCACCTTGTCCAGCACGTCCGTGCGATCCCCGTACCGGTCTCGCTCGGCGCGTGCCTCGGGCGCGGTGAGGTCCGTCCCCTGGCCGACGGCAAACAGCTCCAGCTCGTCGGTCACCGCGCCACCCCCGGGGAAGGTGTGGAATCAGCGCCACACCTTTCGCGCTCCGCGGAGTCAGCCGCCTCCAAGGCGACGAGCGCAGTTATGAGCTGCTCCTCGTATGCGCTGCGATGCAGAGCCGCCACGACGATCGCGAAGGCAGCCATCCGGCGCAGTTTCTCGGCGGCCGCCCCTTCCCACTGGCTCCATACTTCGTCGCCGTCCTCGTCGAGGTAGGACGGGACGGCCGGCACCCAGTAGGCATCGGTGTCAGCGTCCGACTCCCGATGCACCTCGCGGAGCTGGGTGAGGTTGGACACCACGTGATCAACCAGGCGCGAGGAGACCGGCGGATCGTCGTCCTTGTTCTCCTCGATGGCGCACGGATGCAACGCCAGCCGCTGTCGGGCCTGCTCCAGCAGCTCGGCAAGTCCCGTGATCGGGTCGCTCACCGCTCCACCCCCCGTGACTCAGGCAGCGGCTCGCCAGGGCCGGAGTACTTCGCGCGTTCGAGCGTCACGAGTTCAGACTCGGTGATCAGCGGCCGAGCGCGCATCCGGCGGTACACGAGCGCCGCCTGGTTGTCACACGCCGCCGCCGTGCAGGGAGCGGTGACCCTGGCAGACAGCGGTGTCACTGGACACCTCCGTCCGGCGAGGGCCGGCGGCTACCGAGTCGTTCCTCGATCGCGCTGCCGACCTTCTCCAAGCTGCCGCTGATTGCGTGCAGGCGCTCGAACACCGCGTCCATGTCCGCCAGCAGGTTCTCCCGCTCCGCCTCGGTCAACCGCCCGGTGCCGGCGATGAAGTTGCGGACGTCTGCCAGGTTCATGCCCCGGTTCCGGCCCGGCTCAAGGTCGTGGTCGATGGCGATCCGGGCGTGCAGCGCAACGCGGTACTCGGCACCGAGCGCCCTCTCGGCCGACGTCAACTCTCGAACACCCTGATCCTGAACCTGATCGACCAGGTTCTTGGCTTCCTTCAAGCCAAGGTTCCCCGGCCCGGCCGCCGCCTGCAGGTCTTTGATCTGCTGGATCTTGCGGTCGGGTGGGGTGGCCGTCTGGACCAGCACCTGCTTGGCCCACTCGCGGTCGTAGATCACGGCTCACCGCCATGGGTGCGGCGGACGCGGTCGAAGGCCTCCCGCAGCGCGAGGTCGGCGAGCACGCCCTCAAGATCGCGGCGCAGGACGGCGACCTCGGCCCGCAACTCGTCGAGCTCCTCCCGGCGCCGCGTGAATATGTGGATCTTCATCGGTCGCCACCGGCCTCAGCTGCGTCGGCGGCACTCTGGAGGGCGGCGGCCAGGTCCTGGAACCCGCCGTCCCCGGCGGACTCGAGGGCCTCGGCCCAGTCGCGGGCCTCGTCCGGCGACAGGATGTCGTCGACCACCGGCACCGCGGCGCCGTGCCGACGTAGGACGAACCGCACCTGACCCGGCCGGAGGAGTACCTGAACCGTGCCGCCGCCGTCACCAAGGCGCTGGTCCGCGGCATATGGACTTGCCCACGCGGCGGCGTGGGGGCTGCGGAGCCACTCCAGGAACGCCTCGGTCTGGTGGCCGAGCGTTTGTCTCAGCCCGCGCACCGCACGGCGAACCGCGGCATCGGCCGGCGGCGTGGGCGCCGCCTGACCAGCATCTACGTGCGGGGTTGCTGGTAGGGTTGTTGATGTCGACATCGGGTCACCTCGTTGTTCGACAGGGGTCGCGCCGAGTGCCTGGAAGCTGTCGGCCGGCCCCTTCTTGTTGGGGGAGTTAGCGGTCACGGCGACCGCCTTAAGCTGCAGGGTCAGTCGTGGCGCTCGAGCTGGGCACCGCTTCCAGCAGTGCCACCAACTCGGCCGTCACAACACGCAAGCGGTTGCCGATCTTGAGCACCCGGACCGGAAACCGGTCCTGTTTGACCGCCTCATATGCACCGTTGCGGCCGAGTCCGATGGCACGACCGGCCTGCACGACGTCAACCGTCGCTGGCCAGCGCCGAATCTCATCGAGGGTCGGCACCGATCTATCGGCTGACGTTGTAATCCTCGTCATCTACACTCTCCGTAGTCGTGTCGATCTGACGTCACTTTTTCGCCGATAGGATCGATCAATGTCATTTCGACGCCCAGTGCAGTGGCATGGTCCCTCTGAGTTCCTTGGCGTCCTATACAGTGCGTCGATCTGACGGTACGTCGCTGTCCCGCACCACGTCAACCCGACACACGCGCGCAAGACGTCGACTCGACGCGCCCTTGACCGCCAACTGGAGCGAACGTGTACATTCGACGCGGTACGAACCGGGACTAGCAGGGACGGGAGTGGCCTAGAGGTGCTCAGCGACACTGTCGGGGAGATGATCACAACGTGGCGAAGGCACCGCGGTTGGAGTCGTGATCGTCTTGCTGAGGAATGCGCCAAGCTCGGCATGCCGAAGTTGACCGCCGAGTCGTTCACCAACATCGAGAGCGGGCGACGCAAGGACGGAATCCGTCGTCGGCTGGTCACTATTGACGAACTCGTGGTCATTGCTTTGGCTCTCAACATTCCGCCAATCTTGCTTATTGTCCCGTATCCGGATGAGCGGGAAGTCGAACTCACACCCAACACGCGATTGACAACAGACGTGGCACTTCGCTGGTTTGCTGGCGAGGATATGAACGACTGGCGTACTATCGAGCGCATTAAATCGACTATCGTAGGCCACGTACCCGACGAGGACACTCGTTCAGCCGCGTTGCTGTGGATAGATGCAACGGCGGCGATTGGATATCTTCGAGCGTATCGGAGCACAATCAAAGCGAGGATGGCTGAGGGAGAAAATTTTCGCCACCTGACGGGCATTCTAGAAGACGACAGCCTGAAATCTCAGTGGGAGATCGCCAAAGAAAGGCGCACACAGGTCGCCGAACAGATTACTGAACTCGACACGCAAATACTGATGATGCGGCGGCATTTCGTTCAAAACACCGACTGGCCTATACCGGAGCTGCCGACCGAACTCACATATCTGAGCGACATTAGCGTCGATGAATACCAACGACTCTTTGCTACGTCTGGTAGGCATATCCCGACTCTGACGGGACCACAGGGTTCTGAGAGGGTGGTTCAGGTAGGCTCGTTCGTTGATCTTGCCGACCAAAAGCCACACGAGCGCTCAGTTCTGGCACGCGTGGCCCATAGGCAGGCCGTGAACGCTCTACAGCTCAAGCGCGAGCGTTACGCAAGCGCGAAAAAGGCAATGCGCGGTCGTAATCGCTTTGACGAAGCGGTGAAGGAACGGTTTGCGCAAGCAGAACAAGAATGGTTGAAGGCCGTCGCCAACTACAAGCGGGCCGAAAACGAGCTTCAACAGCTGGAAGCGGAGGATGGACGCTAATGAACGCCGGCAGTGTCCGTCGTCGGTGCAGATGCCGCGACGAGAACGGTCGAGACCTCGGGGCGAGATGCCCGAAGTTAACCAGGCGCGGCCACGGCTCATGGCAGCTGCGGCAAGAACTCCGGACTACCGCTGAAGGGCGCCGGCGAACTTTCCGCCGCACCGGCTACCGCACTCAGGAGGACGCACAGGCCGACCTGGACGCAGTGCGCGCACTCCTCGCCCTCGGCAAGACCGAGGAGGACGGCGACGCCATCGCCGTGATGCTGGATGGACTGGGGAAGGACGAGCCGATCCCGAGTCTCGATGAGGTGCGCAGGAAGCTGAAGTCCGGGCAGGACCTCACGGAGAAGCTCACGGTCGGAGATTGGCTGGACAACTGGCTGAAGCAGGAGCAGGGCAGCCATCGGCGCGCCACGGCGGTGTTCTACGAGGGCCACGTTCGGATGTACCTCAAACCGCTGATCGGCCACATCCGGATCGACCGGCTCACGGTCGGCCATCTGGTCGAGATGGACAACAAGATCCTCGACGCCAATGATGCGATCGTGGCGGCCAATGAGGATCGGCGAACGCTGCTGGCGCAGATCAAGGCCACCAGCAAGCGAGCCGAGAAGCGCCGCCTAAGGGAGCAACTGGACGCCATGCCGCCGTTCCGGCGACCGGTCGGACCGACCAGTCGGCAACGTATTAGGGCGACGCTTCGTGCAGCGATTAACGACGCGATCACGCAGCAGCGGTGCACCTTCAACCCGGCGTCGCACTGGCAGATCCCGGCCAAGAAGCCTCGACCGATCATCTGGACCGCCGAGCGGGTCGAGGAGTGGCGGCGCACCGGCCTGCGTCCGAGTCCGGTGATGGTGTGGACGCCCACGCTGGCTGGCGCCTTCCTGGACTACGTCGCCGAGCAAGACCCGGACTTCGAACCGCTGTGGCACTTGGCCGTCAAGCGCGGCCTGCGCCGTGGCGAACTGGCCGGCCTGCCCTGGACGGAGATCGACCTCGATGCCGCCACCTTGACGGTCAGCATGCAACTGACGGAAGTCGAGTACGAGATCGAGGAAGGGGCGCCGAAGTCCGCGGCCGGTGAGCGGACTATCCCGCTCGACGCCGAGACGGTCCAGTTGCTCCGCGCGCACCGGACACGGCAGCGGAAGGAACGGCTGCGGCTCGGCGGTGCGTGGGTCGAGTCGGGCAAGGTGTTCACTCGGCCGAACGGGTCGGCGCTGCGACCGAGCTGGATTGGTGACCAGTTCGAGAAGCTCTACACCGCAGCCGGCCTGCCACCGCTCCGGCTGCACGACACCCGGCACACAGCCGCCACGCTGATGCTCGCCGCCGGGATCGACTTGAAGATCATCCAGAGCACTCTCGGCCACAGCGCGCTGGCCACCACGAGCGACCTTTACACATCGGTGCTCCCCCAAGTGGCCCAGGCCGCTGCCGAGGCGACCGCCGCCATCCTCCCCCGGGCACCCCGCGGAACGCTCGGGCACCCATCGGGCACCCACGAGGCGGTTGCCGGGTTATCCACACGAGGAGGTGATACCCCTGAGAATCAGAAACCGCAGCTAGATGGTGGTCTCTCTGCGGTGTGATGTGGCGCGCCCGAAGGGATTCGAACCCCTAACCTTTTGATCCGTAGTCAAATGCTCTATCCGTTGAGCTACGGGCGCATGTTCAGTTTGGCGGAGGCTCCGGGATTTGAACCCGGGAGGGGGTGTTGCCCCCAACCGCATTAGCAGTGCGGCGCCATAGACCAGACTAGGCGAAGCCTCCCGGGGCGACAGCGTACAAGGCGGGTGGGCCGACGGGCAAAGCGGCTTCGGCTAGCGGCGGAGGTGCCGCTGGGCTCCGACCTGGTAGGCCTCGCTGAGCAGGGACGATAGCTCATCGTCGACCTCGGCGGGGTCGGTCAGACGCAGGGCGTGCAGGACGTTGTGCGCAGAGTAGACCTCGATCTTGCGGAACCGGGGGAGGTCCACCCGGCGGGCCAGGACGAGGTGGCCGTCGAGCCAGTGGATGCGCGGGGTGAAGGCGGCGAAGCTCATCCGGACGTGCAGGGCGATGCGGGTCTTCTCGGGCAGGACGGTGACCGGGCCGAGCGCGGTGACCACCGCGAGGATGCGGTCGAAGCAGGCGCGGACGGCGGGGGCCTTGCCGGCGAAGTGGGTGTCGAGGTCACCGGGCGGGGCGCAGGTGTGGGTCTGGTTGCGGTTGGCGAAGGTACGCCCGCAGCTCGGGCACCTCCACAGTTCCCCGGCGGTCACCGCGGCAGGCTAGCGTGGGGTGGTGTTCACCACACGGCCTGAGCTGACCGGGACCTTCGGGATGGTGGCGTCCACTCACTGGCTGGCGTCGTCGACGGGGATGGCGGTGCTGGAGCGAGGGGGCAACGCGTTCGACGCGGCCACGGCGGCGGCGTTCGTGCTGCACGTGGTGGAGCCGCATCTGAACGGGCCGGGCGGGGAGGTGCCGGCGATCTTCGTCGGCTCCGGCGATCCCGAGCCGAGGGTGCTGTGCGGGCAGGGCGTGGCCCCCCGGGCGGCGACCATCGAGCAGTTCCACGCGCTGGGTCTCGAGCTGGTCCCCGGCACGGGGCTGCTGGCGGCCACGGTGCCGGGGGCGGTGGGCGCCTGGCTCACCCTGCTGCGGGATCACGGGACCAAGCCGATCGGGGAGATCCTGAGTTACGCGATCGGGTACGCCGAGGGCGGGCACCACGCGGTGCCGCGGGTGCTGGAGACGATCGGCGCGGTCGAGCGGCTGTTCGCCGAGGAGTGGACGACGTCGGCGGAGCTGTGGCTGCCGGTCGCCCAGCCGCTGCGCAACCGGCCGCTGGCCGCGACGTACCAAAGGCTGGTGGACGAGGCGGAGGCGGCCGGGCCGGGCCGCGAGGCGCAGCTCGACGCCGCGATCAAGACCTGGTACGAGGGGTTCGTCGCCGAGGCGATCGACAAGTTCTGCCGGACGCCGGTGCTCGACGACTCCGGGGAGCGGCACACCGGCCTGCTCACCGGCCACGACTGCGCCGGCTGGCGGCCCGGCTACGAGACGCCGGTCAGCCTGGACACCCACGGCTGGACGGTCTACAAGGTGGGGCCGTGGTGCCAGGGGCCGGTGCTGCTGCAGCAGCTGGCGATGCTGGAGGCGCTTGGCGAGCTACCGGCACCCGGCAGTGCCGAGCTGGTGCACCGGATCACCGAGGTGGCCAAGCTCGCCTTCGCCGACCGGGAGGCGTGGTACGGCGACGTCCCCGGGGTTTCGCTCGACGCCCTGCTGTCGCCCGACTACGCGCGCCGGCGGGCGGCGCTGGTCACCGAACAGGCCAGCCTGGAGCTGCGGCCGGGCTCGCCCGACACCACACCTCCGCGACTACCGCGGTACCTGACGGAGCACCGAGCGCCGGTCATCCCGCTGGTGCGCACCGGCGGGCTTGGTGAGCCGACGGTGTCCCAGTACGGCGACACCTGCCACATCGACGTGGCCGACCGGTGGGGGAACATGATCTCGGCGACGCCGTCCGGGGGCTGGCTGCAGAGCTCACCGGCCGTGCCCGGGCTCGGGTTCTGCCTCGGCACCAGGGCGCAGATGTTCTGGCTGGAGGAGGGCCTGCCCGCCTCGCTGGAGCCCGGCAAGCGGCCGCGCAGCACGCTCACCCCGTCGTTCGCCCGCCGGGACGGGCGGGCGATGGCGTTCGGCACGCCGGGCGGCGACCAGCAGGACCAGTGGCAGCTCGGGTTCTTCCTCAACCACGCGGCGTTCGGGATGGACCTGCAGGCCTCCATCGACGCGCCGGCCTGGCACACCACGGCGTTCCCGTCGTCGTTCTACCCGCGGCAGAGCGCGCCCGGCGAGATCGTCGTGGAGTCGCGTGTGGACGGTGCGGCGGTCGCGGAGCTGGAACGGCGCGGCCACCGGGTGGTCCGGTCCGAGCCGTGGTCGCTTGGCCGGCTGTCGGCGGTGACGCGTGACGACGACGGGATGCTGCGCGCGGCGGCGAACCCAAGGGGAATGCAGGGGTACGCCGTCGGACGCTAGCCGTCAGGTCTTGGCCAGGCCGAGGAACGGGGTCAGCGAGTCGGGGTTGGCAAGGGCGTCGCGGCTGACCGCGCGGTCGGGGGCGACGCCGGCCAGGATCTTCTTCACCGGGACCTCGCACTTCTTGCCGTTGAGGGTGCGCGGAACCTCGTCGATCACGATGAACCGGTTGGGGACGTGCCGGGGAGACAGCCCGCTGCGCAGCTCGGCGCGCAGCCGAGGCTCCACAGTGGACAGCTCGACGCCCGGGGCGAGGACCAGGAAGCAGAGCAGCTCACCGTCGGGTTGGCCGGCGCCGGAGGTGTCGATCACCAGCGAGTCGACGATCTCGTCGAAGCCCTCCACGACGCGGTAGAACTCGCTGGTACCCATGCGAACGCCGCCGCGGTTGAGCGTGGAGTCGCTGCGGCCGTAGATGACCGCCGAGCCGCGGTCGGTGATCATGATCCAGTCGCCGTGCCGCCAGACGCCCGGATAGGTGTCGAAGTAGGCCTCGTGCAGCCGGGCGCCGTCGGGGTCGTTCCAGAAGAACACCGGCATCGACGGCATCGGCCGCGTGATCACCAGCTCGCCCACGGCGTTGGTGACCGGCCGCCCCTCGTCGTCGTAGGCGAACACGGCGGCGCCGAGCGCGCGGCAGGACAGCTCGCCGAGCCACACCGGGACGTCCGGCGCGGAGCCGACGAACGCGGTGCACAGGTCCGTGCCGCCCGACACCGAGCAGATCTGCACGCCGTGCCCGATCTCGTCGGCGATCCAGCGGAAGCCCTCTGGCGTCAGCGGCGCGCCGGTGGAGCCGATCGCCCGCAACGCGGACAGGTCGTGCGACCGCGCGGGCTGGAGGTGTTGCTTGAGGCAGGACTGGATGAACGGCGCGGACGTGCCGAAGTAGGTGACCCTGGTCCACTCGGCCAGCCGCCACAGCGCGCCGAGGTCGGGATGCCCGGGGCTGCCGTCGTAGAGCACGATCGTGGCGCCGACCAGCAGTCCGGAGATCAGGAAGTTCCACATCATCCAGCCGGTGGTGGTGAACCAGAAGAACCGCTCCCCCGGCCCGAGATCGCAGTGCAGCGCCAGCATCTTCAGGTGCTCCAACACGATCCCGCCGTGGTCCTGCACGATCCCCTTCGGCAGCCCGGTGGTGCCGGACGAGTAGAGCACCCACAGCGGGTGGTCGAACGGGACCGGTTCGAACTCGAGCGATCCCTCGTGCCGCACCAGATCGTCCCAGCGCACCACCGGATGCGGCCCGTCCGGCAGCGTGGCCTCGTCCGAAAGGTATGGGATCAGCACCGTGGCCTTCAGGCTCGGGATGCCGGAGCGCAGCTGCTCCACCGTGGACCGGACGTCGAACGTGCGTCCGTTGTAGACATACCCGTCCACGGTGATCAGCACGGTTGGCTCGATCTGGGTGAACCGGTCGGCGATGGCCCTGGCACCGAAGTCCGGTGAGCAGGACGACCAGACCGCGCCGAGGCTCGCCGCGGCCAGGAACGCCACCAGCGTGCGCGGTGTGTTGGGCGCGAGCGCGACCACCCGGTCGCCGCGGCGCACGCCGAGCGCGACCAGCCCGGCCCGCGCACCGGCCACCTGGCGCCGCAGCTCCCCGAAGTTGACCTTCTCGGCGAGCCCGTCCTCACGGTGGAACAGCACGGCTAGGTCATGGTCGCCCTTGCCCGGCCCCGGACCCAGCGCGTGCTCGGCGTAGTTCAGCGTGGCGCCGGGAAACCACTGCGCGCCCGGCATCGTGGCCGCACCGAGGATCCGCGACGGCGGCTGGTGGAACCGCACGCCGAGGAACTCCGCCGCCGCGCCCCAGAACGCCTCGATGTCGCTGGTCGACCACGCCCACAGCGCGTCGTAGTCGCCGAAGTCGAGGCCGCGCTCGGCCCGCAGCCAGTCCCGAAAGGCCACCATCCGGCTGCGTCCCACGCGCGACGGGTCGGGGCGCCACAACACGTCCGGAGTACCAATGCTCATGCCATACGTTTCTACACGCCGGGCTACGGGTTCACGCTGGCCACCAGATCGGTCAGCCGCTGGGCGATCCGCTGCGCGTCGCCGGGCGTGAAGGTGAGCCACTCCTCGCGGTCCCGGCGGCGCTCGGCGTACACCACGTACCGGCCGGCCTCGGTGTCGAACCAGTTCAGCACGGCCGACCGGGTGCGCCGGCCCACCCGGTCGACGCTGTTGGCGGCGAGCTGGCCGCCGCCGTGCCGGCCGGACTCGACGAGCGTGCTCAGCGTGCGCAGGCCGCGTCCGGTGATGCCGCCGCGCTGCATGACCCGCTCGAAGCCGAGGTACCCGCTGCCCTCGTAGGCCTCCGCGGCCTCGCCGAACAGCGCGCTCGGCAGCGTCACCGGACCGCCCGGCCCCGGCTTCTCATCCGGCAGCAACGCGACCACCGCGCTCACCACGGCACCGCCGCGCACCGGCTCAAGGCGCAGATCGTCGTCGGTCAGCACGGCGAGCAGGCCGTAGTCACCCCGCCCGGCCGCGAGGACCCGCAGGTGCCGGCCAACGGCCAGCTGGCCGTCGATGGTGAACCTGTTGCGCACCAACATGACCAGCAGGTCCTCCAGGCGCGGGTGCAGCTCCCGCCCGTCGTGCAGGCCCCGTTCGGCCAGCTCGCGGAGCACCCGGTCGCGCAGCGCGGCCCGCTCGTCCATGGTCGCGCCGAAGCTCGGGACGCTGATCGGGTACGGGTGCTCGCCGAGACCGAGCAGCTCCCAGACGATGTCGAACTCGGCGTGCGACAGGTGCACCGCGTTGGTCACGCGGGAAAGGATGCCAGGTTCATCCGGCGAGCAACTGCACGACGGCCGCCATCCCGACGACCACGATCACCCCGCGCAGCCACGCCGCCGGCAGCCGCCGGCCCACCCTGGCGCCGAGCAGGCCCCCGGCGATCGAGCCGACCGTGAGCAGCAGCACGGCCAGCCAGGCCACGTCCGCGACGAACACGAACACGAGGCCCGACGTCAGGTTCACCAGCGAGGCCAGCACGTTCTTCACCGCGTTGATTCGCTGCAGGGTCTCGTCCATCAGGATGCCCATCAACGCGAGCATGAGAACGCCTTGCGCGGCGCCGAAGTAGCCGCCGTACACGCCGGTGCCGACGATCGCGAGCAGCAGCGGGAGCCCGCCGTGCGGGTGCCGGTCCTCCTGCGTGGCGGCGAGCTTGCGGGCCAGCCACGGCTGCAGCACGACCAGCACAAGGGCCAGCATGATCAGCGCGGGGACGATCGTCTCGAACGCGCTCGGCGGAAGCACGAGCAGCAGCACCGCGCCCGCGATGCCGCCGAGCATGGCCGCCGAGCCGAGCCGCAGCAGCCGGCCGATCTGGCCGGTCAGCTCGCGGCGGTAGCCCACCGCCCCGCTGACCGAGCCGGGCACGAGGCCGATTCCGTTCGACACGTTGGCCACCACCGGCGGGTAGCCGACGGCCAGCAGGACCGGGAAGGTGACCAGCGTGCCGGAGCCGACCACCGTGTTGATCCCGCCGGCGAACACCCCGGCCAGGACCACGGCGACCGCCTCCAGCGCGGTCACGTGCCCTCGGGGGCGAACACGCAGAACTCGTTGCCCTCCGGGTCGGCCAGCACGTCCCACTCGATCTCGTCGTCGCGGCGGCGCACGATCGTGGCGCCGAGGCCGACCAGCTCGTCGACGTCGCCGCGGACGTCGAGGTGCATGCGGTTCTTGACGGTCTTGGCCTCGGGAACGGGTTGGATCCAGATGAGCGGTCCCCGGCCGGCGGGGTCGGCGATCGGCACCGGCCAGTCGACCGGCCGCACCCAGCCGTCCTCGGGCGGGTCCAGCTCGTCGTGCCGCCGGTACCCCATGGCGGCACACCAGAAGTCGGCGAGCCCCTGGTGGTCGGCGGCGTCGAGCACCAGGTCCTTGAACGCTGCTGGCATGCGCGCATCCTGACACGGCGCGCGCGATCATGCTCGGAGCCGTGAGCGGAGCTTGTGGAGCGAGCCGTTCAACTCAGCTGGTGCGGTCCACCACGAAGTCGCACATGGACTCGAGCGCCGCCCAGGCGGGGATCAGCGGCAGCGCGACGAGCTGGGCCCGCGCCCTGGCCGCGTACGCCCGGACGTCGGCCCGCGCCATGGCCAGCCCCGGCGAGCGGCGCAGCAGGTCGAGCGCCTCGGCGTGCGGCTCGGGGTCGGTGAGCGGACCACGCCGCAGGATCGTGCGCAGCCGGTCGGCCTCGGGCCCTTGCGCGGCCAGCGCGTGCAGCATGGGCACGGTCACGATCCCCTGGCGCAGGTCGGCGCCGGGGGTCTTGCCCATCTCGGCGGCGCCGGACCGGATGTCGATCAGGTCGTCGGAGATCTGGAACGCCATGCCCAGCCGCTCGCCGAACCGAGCGAGCGCCGCGCACACCCGCGGCTCCGCGCCGGCCACCAGCGCGCCCAACTGTGCCGACATCGAGATGAGCGATGCCGACTTGTCCGCCATGACGCTCAGGCAGTGCGCCATCGGGTCCTCGTCCGGTTGCGCGCCAACGGTTTCCCGCAGCTGGCCGCGGATCAGCCGGTCCAGGGTGTGGATCTGCAGGCGCAGCGCCTCGTCGCCGAGCTCGGCGCCGATCCGGGCGGCGCGGGCCAGCAGCAGGTCGCCGAGCAGCACGGCCACGCTGTTGCCCCAGGCGGCGTTGGCCGACGGCACGCCGTGCCGCTGGGTGGCCTGGTCCATCACGTCGTCGTGATACAGCGTGGCCACGTGCACCAGCTCGACCACGACGGCGGCGGAGATGACCTCCTTGCGGTGCGGGTGGTCGCCGAACTGTCCACTCAGGAGGGTCAAGCGCGGCCGGAACCGCTTGCCCCCGGCCCGGATCAGGTACGTCGCCCCCTCGGTCAGGAAGCCGTCGTCGACGTCGGTGAGCTCCTCGGCCAGCCGGCTCTCCACTTCGGACAGTCCATACCGGAGATCCGCCTGGACCGCCGCGTCATCGGTTGCGGTGCGCATACCGCAACCCTCGCGCGCGGCCCCGCGCGGCGGATCCCCCGCGGGACGGGTTGCGGTCCCTCCCGCGCGGGACCTTGGTCCCGAGGGCACGCGAGACGCGACGGGTGGACCGGAGGCTACCGTTCGGACGCGTCGGCGTAGGCGGCGACGAGGCGCTCCTCGGCGTCGGTGAGGTAGGCGTCGAGCAGCTTGGCCGCGGCCTCGAGGTCGCCGGTGAGCAGCAGCTCCAGGATCTCCCGGTTCTTCGCGACGTACGGCTCGTAGATCATCCGCGGGTTCTCCATCACGTGCCAGACCAGGCGTAGCTCGGCCCACACGCGGCGCATCAGCTCGTCGACCCTTGGGCTGCCGATGAGGCTCACGATGGCCTCGTGGAAGCGGAGGTTGGCGGTGCCGACGTCCGGCCAGCGCTCGTCGAAGGCGGCCTGCTCGGCGTCGGTCACCGCGGCGCACAGGCGGTCCATCGCCGCCTTCGGGATCTCGGTGATCTCGCGGAGGGCCGAGCACTCGACGACGCGGCGGACGCGGTAGAGGTCGCTGAGGTCGTCGGTGCCCAGCTTGCGGACGAACACGCCGCGGTTGAGCTCGTGCACGAGCAGCTTCTCGTGGGCCAGCAGGCGGAACGCCTCGCGCAGGGTGTTGCGGGAGATGCCGAGGCCCTTGATGATCGTCTCCTCGGACAGCCGGAAGCCGGGCGGGAACTGACCTTCCATGATCCGTTCGCGGAGGATGCCGGCCACCCGCTCCGCCATGCTCGTGCGGTCGAGCAACGCCCGGTCCCGCTCGAGACCGGCCCATTCATCCCCTGCTGGCACCGCTGCCTCCCGTATCCGACATGTCGTCCTCAAAGCTAACGCTCAATCATGGTCTTGTCATATCGTTCAACAATCGTACGTTGAACGATCCCCTTGTCAGATGCTCTCCGGTCCTCTAGCCTCAACTGTCACGGATAGCCACCGAACGAGCGAGGTGGGTCATGAGCACGGTTCGTGAATCACAGGAACGGCAGGAGCCCCAGGAGGTTCGGCTCGCCTGGTACCGGGAGCTGCCACCGCAGGGGAAGCGCGCGGTGCACGGCGCGTTCCTCGGCTGGGGATTGGATTCGTACGACTTCTGGGTGCTTCCGCTCAGCCTGACCGCGATCGCCGCGACGTTCGGGCTCAGCAGCGGGCAGAGCGGCTGGCTGGCCACGACCACCCTGGTCTGCTCCGCGATCGGCGGGGCGGTCGCCGGCGTGCTGGCCGACAAGTTCGGCCGGGTCCGCACGCTGATGCTCACGGTGATCGCCTACGCGGTGTTCACCGCGCTGTGCGGGCTCGCGCCCAACTACGAGACGCTGCTTGTTTTCCGTGCCCTGCAAGGGTTCGGGTTCGGCGGGGAGTGGGCGATCGGGGCGATCCTGGTCGCCGAGTACGCGTCGGCCCGGCATCGGGGCAGGACCGTGGCGGTGATCCAGAGCGCCTGGGCGATCGGCTGGGGCGCCGCCGTGCTGGTGTACACGCTGGTGTTCAACCTCGTCGACGAGCAGACGGCGTGGCGCATCCTGTTCTTCACCGGCGCCCTGCCTGCGCTCGCGGTGATCTACATCCGGATGAAGGTGACCGACGCCCCGGTCTACACCGAGCACCGGCAGCACGCGGCGCGCGGATCGTTCGCCGCGATCTTCCGCCCCGACCTCCTGCGGATCACCGTCTTCACCGCCATCCTGTCCACCGGTTGCCAGGGCGGCTACTACACGATCGCCACCTGGCTGCCGGCCTTCCTCAAGAAGGACCGCGGGCTGTCGGTCATCGGCACCGGCGGCTACCTGTTCTTCCTGATCGCCGGCGCATTCCTGGGCTACCTGACCGGCGGCTACCTCACCGACCGGTTGGGGCGCAAGAACGCCTTCCGGATCTTCGCCGTCGCCTCCGGGCTGCTGCTGGTGCTCTACACGCAGCTGCCGCCGAGCACCGGCTCGGCGATCATGTATCTCGGCTTTCCGCTCGGCTTCTGCGCATCGGCGATCTTCAGCGGGTTCGGGTCGTACCTGGCCGAGCTGTACCCGATCCGGGCCCGGGGGGCCGGCCAGGGCTTCAGCTACAACCTTGGCCGGGCGGTCGGCGCCGCCTTCCCCGCGACGATCGGCTACCTGGCCGACGCGTTCGGCACCGGCGGCGCGATGACGTTCGGCGCGCTGGCCTACGCGCTGGCGTTCGTGTCGCTGTTCTGGCTCCCCGAGACCCGGGGCGCCGAACTGTCCTAAGTGGAGGTGTCATGTCGACTCCGGCCGAGGCGAGGGCGGCGTTCCGCTCCGGGGTGGTGGCGACCACCTCGGGCTGGGCGGACGGGTACGTCCAGGCCAACCTGGTGTCGGTGCCGCGGGAGCACGCCTACGACATGCTCCTGTTCGCGCAGCGCAACCCCAAGCCCTGCCCGGTGCTCGACGTGACCGATGCCGGGTCGGCGACGACGGTGCTCGCGCCCGACGCCGACCTGCGCACCGATCTCCCCCGCTACCGGGTGTGGCGGCACGGCGTGCTCGACGAGGAGCCGACCGAGGTCAGCCACGTGTGGCGGGCGGACCTGGTGACGTTCCTCATCGGCTGCAGCTTCACCTTCGAGGCGGCGCTGGCCGAGTCCGGGGTGCCGCTGCGGCACGTCGAGAACGGCACGGCCGTGCCGATGTACGTCACCAACCGGAAGTGCCGGCCGGCGGGGCGGTTCGGCGGACCCATGGTCGTGTCGATGCGCCCCGTCCCGGCCGGTCAGGTGGCCACCGCGGTCGCGGTCACCGCGCGGGTCCCTGCGGTGCACGGCGCACCGGTGCACGTCGGTGCGCCGGCCGCGCTGGGCATCGCCGACCTGGCCAGGCCCGACTTCGGCGACCCGATCGAGATCGCGGACGGCGACGTCTGCGTGTTCTGGGCCTGCGGGGTCACCCCGCAGGCGGCGCTGATCGAGTCGAAGATCCCGTTCGCGATCACCCACGCGCCGGCCCACATGTTCATCACCGACGTTCGGGACATCGAGTACCGAACCTAGCCGGGAGGGGGCCCGACCATGTCCGACTCCACCACCGTCGCCACCGCCGTCCTGCTCAGCTGCCTGGCGATCACCTGGCTGCTGTGCCGGGCAAGGGTTTTCGGCACCCTGACCCTGACCGGGTTCGTCCTCGGGTCGCTGGCCACCGCGGCCGTGTTCGTCTTGCTCGGCTAGTTCAATTACCGTCGGCATCGTGCCGAAACCCGTACTGCTCACAGTGGACGACGACCAGGCGGTCTCTCGCGCCGTGGCGAGGGACCTGCGCCGGCGCTACGGCGAGGACTACCGCGTGGTGCGCGCGGAGTCCGGACCGGCGGCGCTGGAGGCGCTGCGCGAGCTCAAGCTGCGCGGCGAGCCGGTGGCCGCGATGCTCGCCGACTACCGGATGCCGCAGATGAACGGCATCGAGTTCCTCGAGCAGGCCATGGACCTGTTCCCGCGGGCCCGGCGGGCGCTGCTGACCGCGTACGCCGACACCGACGCGGCCATCCAGGCGATCAACCTGGTGGACGTGGACCACTACCTACTCAAGCCGTGGAACCCGCCGGAGGAGAAGCTCTACCCGGTGGTCGACGCGCTGGTCGAGACCTGGCGGGCGGTGGGCGAGACCCCGGTCACCGAGATCAAGGTGGTCGGGCACCGCTGGTCGGCCGGCTGCTACACGGCAAGGGACTTCCTCGCCCGCAACGCCGTGCCGTACCGCTGGTACAGCGTCGAGGAGCCGGAGGGACGGCGGCTGCTGGACGCGGCCGGCGCCACCGAGACCGACGTGCCCGTGGTGATCACCTCGGACGGCACGGTGCTGCGCGCCCCGAGCGAGACGGAGATCGCCGCCGCCGTCGGCCTGTCCACCACGCCCACCCGGGACTTCTACGACCTGGTGGTGGTCGGCGCCGGGCCGGCCGGGCTCGGCGCCGCGGTGTACGGCGCGTCCGAGGGGCTGCGCACGGTGCTGGTCGAGCGGCGGGCGACCGGTGGCCAGGCCGGGCAGAGCTCGCGGATCGAGAACTACCTCGGCTTCCCGGACGGCGTCTCCGGCGCGCAGCTGACCGACCGGGCTCGCCGGCAGGCCAGCAAGTTCGGCGCGGAGATCCTCACCACGCGGGACGTGACCGGGCTGGCCGTCCGCGGCTCGGCCCGGGTGATCCAGTTCGGCGACGGCTCCGAGCTGGCCGCGCACTCGGTGATCCTGGCCACCGGGGTGGACTACCGCAGGTTGGACGCTCCCGGCATCGACGACCTCACCGGGCGCGGCGTGTACTACGGCTCGGCCATGACCGAGGCGCCGGAGTGCGCGGGCGAGGACGTCTACATCGTCGGTGGCGCCAACTCCGCCGGGCAGGCGGCGGTGTTCTTCTCCCGGCACGCAAGGCGGGTCACGCTCGTGGTCCGCGGATCGTCGTTGCGCAGCTCCATGTCGCACTACCTGATCGAGCAGCTCGAGGACATCAAGAACATCGAGGTGCGCACCGGCACCGAGATCGAGCAGGTACACGGCGCCGACCACCTGGAGAAGCTGACCCTGCGCGGGCCGGACGGCTCCGAGACCGTCCACACCGGACACCTGTTCATCTTCATCGGCGCGGCCCCGCGCACCGACTGGCTGTGCACGGACATCGCCCGTGACGAGCGGGGTTTCATCCGCACCGGCCCGGACCTGCTCCTCGACGGCAGTCGCCCGCCCGGCTGGCCGCTCAACCGCGACCCGTACTACCTCGAGTCCAGCGTGCCCGGCGTGTTCGTGGCCGGCGACGTGCGGGCCGAGTCGGTCAAGCGGGTCGCCTCGGCCGTCGGCGAGGGCGCCATGGCCGTCACCCTCGTGCACCGCTACCTGGAGGACCGATGACCCCGGACGAGCTGCGCGAGCTGTTCCTGTTCGCCGACCTGACCGACGAGCAGCTCGCCTGGGTGGCCGAGACCGGCCGGGTCGAGGAGTTTCCGGCTGGCACCATGGTGACCACCGAGGGCGAGCCGGCGACCGGGTTCTACGTGCTGCTGTCCGGCACGCTGTCGATGAGCCGGCTGGTCCGCGGGCAGTCTGTGGAGATCACCCGGTCCGACTACCGCGGCGCGTACACCGGGTCGGTGCAGTTCTACCTCGGGGAGGAGAACCCGCGCTACGGCGGCTCGACCAGGGCCGTCACCGACTGCACCTTCCTGGTGCTGCCCGCCGACGAGTTCGGCAAGCAGTTCCGGAAGTGGTTCCCGATGGCCGCGCACCTGCTCGCCGGCGTGGTGCTCGGCGGCCGCAACCGGGCGTCGGTGATCGGCCAGCGCGAGCGCCTGCTGGCCCTCGGCCGGCTGACCGCCGGGCTGACCCACGAGCTCAACAACCCCGCGGCCGCCGCCAGCCGGGCCACCGAGGCGCTGCGCGAGCGGGTCGCCGGCATGCGGCACAAGCTGGCCGTCCTCGCCGGGTCCGATCTGGACGCCGTCCAGCTCAAGCGGCTCACCGCGATCCAGGAGGAGATCGTCGCCCGCATGACAACGCTGGAGCCACTGTCCCCTTTGGACGCCTCCGACCGGGAGGACGAGCTCGGCGACTGGCTCGACTCGCATGACGTGCCCAACGGCTGGGACCTCGCCCCCATCTTCGTCGGCGGCGGCGTGACGATCGCGGACCTGGAACGCCTCGAGTCCGAAGTGGACATCGAGCACCTGGTCGGCGCCATCCACTGGCTCGGCTACACCGTGGAGACCGAGACGTTGATCAACGAGGTGTGCGACGCCACCTCACGCATCTCCAAGCTGCTCGACTCCGCCAAGCAGTACTCCCAGCTCGACCGCACCCCGCACCAGTGGATCGACGTCCACGACGGCCTGAACTCCACTCTGGTCATGTTCAACCACCGCTTCGCCGACGGCATCCGCGTCGTCAAGGACTACGACCGCAGCCTGCCGCAGATCCCCGCCTACCCCGCCGAGCTCAACCAGGTCTGGACCAACCTCATCGACAACGCCCTCGACGCGATGGGCGCCGCCGGCACCCTCACCATCCGCACCGCGCTCGACGACCAGTCCGTCCTCGTCGAGATCTGCGACACCGGCCCCGGCGTCCCCGACAAGATCCGCGACCAGATCTTCGAACCCTTCTTCACCACCAAGGACGTCGGCGAAGGCACCGGCCTGGGCCTGGACGTCTCCTGGCGGATCGTGGTCAACCGTCACCGCGGCGACCTCCGGGTGGTCTCGCGGCCGGGTGACACCCGCTTCCAGGTCCGCCTCCCGCTCACCGAACCCCCGGAGGACCTCACCGCTTGACCCGCGCCCGCACGGCCAGCACGGCGAGCGCCAACAACACCGGCCCGACGACCCGGGCGACCATGACGGTCCAACTACCCGCCGAGGTCAGCTGCTGCCCCGCATCCCGCAACACCACCGCCCCCAACGCGATCCGCGCCGACTGCTCCACCCTCGGGCCCGCCCACACGGGCTCGCCGGGCAGCCCGACGGTGAACAGCAGCACCGACACCGTGGCGATGACCACGACGAGCGCCGCGAGCGCCCGCGCGGCGCGCTGGCCGTAACCGGACAGCAGCCAGTAAGCGGTGAGGATCCACCGCTCCGATAACGGCGTCGCCGGCGACTGGCGGCGCATCTCCATCTCGCCGTAGTAGAAGTCGCCGGCGCCGGCCTCGTTCTTGCTGTCCTCAAAGGCTTTACGCAACGACCGGTACAGCCCGGCGACCCGGGCCGGCCCAGCCGCAACCGGTACCCCGAGGTGCGGGTGCTGCTGTTGGGTGAACGACAGATACTCCTCGGCCAACTTCTGGCGCCGCGTCCACCACCAGTGAGCACGCTCGGTGTTGAACCGGCAACGTCCCTCGAGGCGAAGCTGGTCCAGCCGGTGGGCGCCGGCGAACAGGCACCAGCTCAGGTCCACATTGACCAGTACGAGATTTCTGACATCACAGCCGCGCAAGGAAAACAGCCTGACGCCCGTCCCAGCGAACCTCTCCTCCCATTCTCTGTCCCATTTGCCGCCTCGCGGCCACGGTGCGTAGCGGTGACTTGTCGCGATCATGGAGGTGTCGCCGAAGGTGGCCTCGGACGCGTCGACGGCGGCGTAGCTGACCTGCAGCCGCACACCGCCGACGAACTGGGTTCCCACGCACGACACATAGTCGGCCCGACCACCGATGTGCACCCAGCGCGCGAACTTGGCGCGGTCCAAGGTGAGCCGGTCACCCAGCAGCTCAACTTCTTCCACGTCTTCGAATTGAGCCTTGGTGAAGTCCAGGTGCCCGAACTCCCCGAGAGCTGGTATCAGCTGGGCCAGCAGGCTTGCGGTGACGGTTGTTCCCCGGGCGTCGAGATCAGCCTTTGGCTGCAGCGCATCCAGGAACTGCTCGAGCTGGTCACCGCTCAGGTGACCGAGGCAGCGATCGAACCCCTTGGCCTTGACGCCGGCGCAGGCCTCGACCTCGCAGGTCGGCCACATGGTCACGCTGACAGTGTGGCTCGGATGGGCTCCAATCGTATGAGTCAGCCGACCTTGGTGATCCTGTTCTGCGGGCCGGGGGCCACGGGGGCGCCGGCGCCGAGGTGGGCCACCAGCGCGTCGATGTCGAAGCCGGGGGCGGTGACGCGGTCGGCGCCGGCCGTGAGCCTTGTGAAGCCGTCGCCGCCGTTGGCAAGGAAGTCGTTGCTGGTGACCCGGTAGCTCGCGGCCGGGTCGATCGGGGTGCCGTCGAGGGACATCGCGGTGATCCTGTCGCCGGCGGCCCTTGTGCTGTCGTAGGACACCGCGAAGCCGGCGGAGATCTGCAGGATCCGTTGGACGGTTTGCCCGGCGAAGCCGACGAACTGCTGCTCGAGGACCTCCTTGAGCTGAGCGCCGGTGAAGGTCTGGGTGACGACCAGGTTGTTGAACGGCTGCACGGTGAAGCCCTCGCCGTAGGTGACCTCGCCCGGCGCCTCGCCGCCGGGGGAGAAGGCGAAGCTGAGGTCGGCGCGGATACCGCCCGGGTTCATCAGGGCGATCTGCGCGCCGACCGACCGGGTGTAGGCGAGCTGGGCGTCGGCGATCACGTCCCCCAGCGCGCTCTCGCCGGCGGCGGTGGTGGCGCGGGTGATGTCGGAGGTGATCCGGCCGACCACGCGGTTGGCGATCGGGGCGACCGCGGTGCGGTACTTGTCGACGAGCACCTTGGCGTCCGGGTCGACCAGGTCGGGGTTGCGGATGAAGTTGCCGGCGGCGTCGCGCGCCCAGGAGCCGTCGGGGAGGCGGACGCCGTTCTCGACGATCACGTTGCGGGCGGCGATGCTGGTGAACTTCTTGGTGCGCCGGTCCAGCGTGAAGCCGATGTCGGTGATCAGCGTGCCGTTGGAGCCGGCGCTGGTGACGACGGAGTTGGCGCCGGAGGAGTTCGGCAGCGCGCAGCTGTAGAAGCGGTGCGTGTGGCCGGAGACCACCAGCCCGTACTCGGGCCGCAGCCCGGCCACGATGTCGGTGATCGGGCCGGCGAAGTTGGCGCAGCTGGACGGATCCTGCGGCGTGGGCGGCGGGTTCTGCGCCCCGCCCTCGTGGATCAGCAGCACCAGCGACTTGATGCCCAGCCAGCGCAGCAGCTCGGCGTAGGAGTTCGCGGTCTGGATCTCGTCGAGGAAGTCGACGGTCTGGATGCCGGCGGGGTTGACGATGCTGGGCGTGCCCTTGAGCGTCATGCCGACGAAGCCGACCGGGACGCCCTGCACGATGCGGATGTCGACCGGCGGCAGGATCGGCAGCCGGGTCTGCTTGTCCACCACGTTCGCCGACAGGTAGCGGAAGTCGGCCCCTTCGAAGCCGTCGCCGTCCTGGCAGCCGTCGGTGGGGTGGCAACCGCCGCGCTGCATCCGCTTGAGCTCGGTCACGCCTTCGTCGAACTCGTGGTTGCCGACCGACGTGACCTGCAGGCCGAGCTGGGACAGCGCCTCGATGCTCGGCTCGTCGTGGAACGCGGCGCTGATCAGCGGGGTGGCCCCGATCATGTCGCCGGCGCCCGCGGTGATCACCTTCTCGCCGTTGGCCTCGCCGGCCGCGCGCAGCCGCTTGACGTGCGTGGCCAGGTACTCCACCCCACCCGCCGGGTTGCCGTTGACCAGGCCGCCGCTGCCCACCGGAGGCTCGAGCGCGCCGTGGAAGTCGTTGAACGACAGGATGCGACCCTTGGCGACCGATCCTCGCGCCGACTCGTCGTAGCTGACCAGCACCGGTGACAGCGGCGTCCACTTCTCCGGTGCCGGGGTCGACGGCACGGACACCAGCGGCACCGCGAGCAGAAACCCACCGGCGAGCGCGGGCGCCACGGCGTGGCGGAGCAGGGACTTCAGACGGGACACGATTCGCCTCCATCGCACCGGGCTGTGCACAACGGGTTGCATCCTGCCTTCCCATAGTGGCCCGTGCATAGCCTCCGGATGACCTGTCATCGAACGGTTGCTCGCCTGGTCACGGAGCCGGTCCGAGCACCGACGGTGCGTTGCCGATTAAGACGTGGTCCCGTGGGTATGCCACTGAACGTAACCACGATAAGAGTGGAGGCAACGCCAATGACTGAGCGGCACACTGGCCCCGCCGAGGGCGTGAAGGGTGTCGTCGAGGACCTCAAGGGCAAGGTCAAGGAGGCCGTCGGCGCCCTGAGCGGTGACCGGTCCAAGGAGCGTGAGGGCGAGGCGCAGCAGGACAAGGCCGCGTCCCAGCGGGAGGCCGCCGGGCGCGAGGCGCAGGCCGAGAAGGCCCGTGCCGAGGCCGAGATGCACGAGACTCGCCAGCGCTTCGAGCAGCAGTAACCGTCAACCCGGCAGGGTCTCCCCGCCAAGCGGGGCAAGGACCTCGCCGGTGTAGTAGGAGGACATCCGTTCGGCGGCAAGGAAGATGTAGGTCGGAGCGATCTCGTCCGGCTGGGCCGGCCGCCCGAGCGGAGTCCGTTCCCCGAACTTCTCGACGTGCCCCGGGTCGAAAGTGGACGGTATCAACGGCGTCCACACCGGACCCGGGGCCACGCAGTTCACCCGGATTCCCCGCTCCGCCAATGCCTGCGCCATCGAGTACGTCCACGCGATGATGGCGCCCTTCGTGGCCGAGTAGTCGATCAGCTGCTTGTGCCCGCGCAGCCCGTTCACCGAAGCGGTGTTGATGATCGCCGCGTCCTTGCCGAGAAACGGAAGCGCGGCCGCGGTCACCCGGAAGTAGCTGTGCAGGTTCACCTCGAACGTGCGCAGCCACTGCTCCTCGGTGAGCTCCTCGGGCGAGTCGACCGGCCGTTGCATGGCGACGTTGTTCACCAGCACGTCGAGCCCGTGCAGATGATGCACGGTCTGCTCGACGACGTCGCGGCAGTGCGCCGCGTCCCCGAGGTCGCCGGGCAGCAGCACGCAGTCCCGCCCGGTCGCCCGGACCAGATCCGCGGTCCGCTCGGCGTCCTCGTGCTCGGACAGGTACGCGATCGCGACGCTGGCCCCCTCCTTGGCGAAGCCGACGGCCACCGCCCGGCCGATTCCCGAGTCGCCGCCGGTGATCAACGCGCGGCGGCCGGCAAGCAGCCCGCGCCCGGTGTAGTCGTCCATCGAGTCCCGCGGCTGCGGGCGCATCGCCCCGGTCTCACCCGGCGGTTCCTGCTGCTGCGGCGGAAGGTTCGTGTCGGCCATGCCGCACGGATAGCCGGCCTGAACGGGCACAAACACGCCGGCGCCTGGCGGCCTAGGCTGGGATCCATGTGCCGAAACATCACCACGCTGCGTGGGCTGGAGCCGCCGGCCACCGCCGAGGAGATCGAGGCGGCGGCCCGGCAGTACGTGCGCAAGGTCAGCGGCGTCCAGTCGGTCTCCGACGCCACCAGGGACGCGTTCGAGGCCGCGGTGGCCGAGGTGGCCGCCGTGACCACCCGGCTGCTCGCCGAGCTGCCCGCCCGCCGCCAGCCGCCAACCACCGTTCCGCCGCTGCGCCGCCCGGAGGTTCGGGCCAGAATCGCCGCGAGAAACCGGTAGGAGGAGGCACGTCGTGCGCACGTTCAAGCTTCAGGTCCAGATCACGGTGGACGGCTACATGGGCGGCCCGAACGGCGAGATGGACTGGACCACGTTCCCGTGGACCGACGACATCGAGGCCTACACCACCGCTCTGGGTGAATCGGTCGACCTCATCGTGCTGGGCCGCAAGCTCGCCGAGGGATTCATCCCGGCATGGGCGGCCGGGCCCGAGGGCGAGGACCAGGAGTCCATCGACTGGATGAACAACACGCCCAAGGTGGTGATCTCCGACAGCCTCACCGAATCCCCCTGGGACAACGCCACCGTGGCCGGCGGCGACCTCGCCGAGACGGTGCACCGGCTCAAGTCGGAGCCCGGCGGCGACATCATCACCTACGGCGGCAGCACGCTGGCGTCGAACCTGATCGCCAAGGACCTGCTCGACGAGCTGCACCTGTTCGTCAACCCGGTCGCGATCGGCGCCGGGCTGCCGGTATTCCCCGACGTCGGCGGCCCCCGGCACCTGCGCCTGGTCAACGCGCAGTCCTTCGACTGCGGAATCACCGTGCTGCACTACCAACCGAAGCGCTCGGACTAGGGCTTGCGGCCGACACCGGCCCAGATCACGGCCTCGTTGGGCCGGTCGAACTCGATCACGGGCGAGGTCGGGCCGGTCTCCTCCGGGTGCCAGTCCGGGGTCCACCCCATGCCAGGGGGAACCAAGTCGAAGTTTCCGAGCAGCTCCCGGATCTCCGCGTGGGAACGCCAGATCACCGGGCTGCTCGAGGTGTCGTACATCCGCTTGAGCTCGACCAGCTTGTCGGCGATGTCGTCGGGCACGTCCTCGTCGGTGATGTGGGACACGGCAAGGTACGACCCGGGGGGAAGCAGTTCCCGGTAGCGGGCGACCGCGCGTGGGCCGACGTCGACGCCGTCCGGACCGGGTTGCTGGACGTGCAGCACCGCGATCAGCAGCAGCGCTATCGGCTCGTCGAGGTCGATCACGCCGGTCTCGATCACCCGCTGCCACAGCCGATCCGGGTTGCGCAGGTCGGCGTTGATCGCCGCATGCCGCTTGGGGTCGCCGTGCTGCTCGAGCAGCACCTGAGAATGCGCCACCGCGACCGGTTCGTTGTCGACGTACACGACCTTCGAGTCGGGTGCGATCTCGTCGGCCACCTGATGGGTGTTGCCCATGGTGGGCACCCCGGAGCCGATGTCGATGAACTGCCGGACCCCGAGGCGGACCAGGTGCCGCACCACCCGGTGCAGGTACAGCCGGTTCGCGATGGCGATCGGCCGGAGCAGCGGGAACGCGGCCAGGACCCGCTCGCCGAATTCGCGGTCGATCGCCCAGTTCGCGGTTCCGCCGAGATACCAGTCGTACACCCGGGCGACGCTGGGGCGGTCGAGGTCAACTCCCTGGGGCGGAAACGGGTCCTGCTCGGATTCGGTCACGTGCTGATCCCTTTCACCCCGGACTCGTCTTGCCTACGCATCGTCACACCTGCACCTGGGCCCGGAGATCCTGGGCGAGCTTCTCCAGGAACTCGGCGGTCTCGTTGCGCTCGAGCGCCGCGCCGCGCAGCCGGTCCCAGGCGTCGACGAACAGCTCGAAGTCACCCTCGTCGTCGATGTAGGTACCCCCGGCCGCATGCTCGATGAAGACGAAGTCCCTCGTGGCGTCCGAGAACCGCATGATCGTGAAGTCGTTGGGAACGAACGAGAGCCGGGTGTCGAACGGGAGAACGTGGATGAACGTCCGCGGGTAGGACTTCTCGAGCTCGAGCAGGTGCTGGACCTGGTCGAGTGCCACCGACGGGCTCGGGCCGCCCGGCATCCGGCGAAACGCGGCCTCACCGAGAATGAAGCGATAGAAGGGCGGGCGCTTGAGCTCGAAGACTTGCTTGCGCTCCAACCGGTTGCGCACCAGCGCGGTCACATCGGTCGCCCTGGCCTCGCTGAACTGCTTGAGCATGTAGTGCTCGGACTGAAGCGGTCCCGGTATGCGTTCGCCGTGCCAGCTGAGGATCTCCGAGGCCGCGGGCTCGAGGTCGGTGAAGGTGCGGAACCAGTGCGGCACCGCCGATCGGTACCCGGACCACTGGCCCCGCTGGCCACTCGTGCGGGCCAGCGCCGTCATCATGTCGGCCTCGGTCTTGCTGGTGCCGAAGGCCTCGAGCATCTGCCTGAGGTCGGACAGCTTGACCGAGACGGCGCCGTTCTCGATCTTGTTGATCTTCGCCTGCCCGCAGCCGAGCAGCGCGGCGACTTCCTGCTGGGTCATCCCGGCCGCCACCCTGGCGCGGCGGATCTCGTTGCCGAGCTGCCGGCGCCGCGACGTGACCGTGCTGGACACGGGTCTCCGCTCTTCACTCCAGGTATCGACGGGTGGCGTCAATGTAATGCATTCCGCACTCGGACCGCTCCGACGAGCATGGCCGGCGCCGGCCAGGCATGCTCCGCACAGAGAATAATCGCCGACCGCGGTCGAAGTCGTTAGGCGTTAGGCGTTAGGCGTTAGGCGCGATCGAACCGCGCCGACCTCGCCGCGTCCATGAACGCTTCCCATCCCACGCTGTCGAAGACCAGCGCCGGACCGGTCGACTTGCCGTCCCGGACACCGGCAAGTCCCGGCACACCAAGGTTCACCTCGACGCAGTTGCCCCCGTTGGGGCCGCACGACGCGGCCGCCCGCCAGGCACCGCGGGGGAAGGCGGCAACGCTCGCGATCCGCTCGCAGCTGTCCATCGTGCACCCCCGCAACCCCAGTGCTCGACAACAAGAATAATCTTGCCCTACGATTATTCCCGGTGCAAGCGACGAGGAGGCGCGACGACCGTGCCGGCCGACGTGGGGGCCCGTAGCCTGAAAACGCTGCTCACAGCGCCCCGACCGGCGCACCGTGGATGGCGGCGTGGTCGACGCTCCACCGCTGACGGACTATTCCCGCCGAGGCGGCGATGACCGTGAACAATTTGTGGCTCCCCGCCTCGGCATGCTCCCATCCCAGGGACGCCCTGCTCGGCGAGCTCGACGCGCCCAAGCTGTCCATCCTGTGCCGCCAATGCGGCGCCGCCTGGAACCAGGACACCATCCCCGGCAGCGTCATCGACACCCTGCAGGAGCTCCTCGACCAAGGCCGCTTCCGCCCCCGCCAACCCCCACCCCTCCCCGAAGCCAAGCCCTGACCAACAGGCCCGCCCACGGACCTCGAGCGCGGAGGCGGAGGGATTTGAACCCCCGGACCCGGTGAAGGGTCTCCTGTTTTCAAGACAGGTGCAATCGGCCGCTCTGCCACGCCTCCTGGGGGGTCAAGGGTAGCGGGGTGGGGTGGGGAGCTCGTCGAGGTGTTTGAGGACGCGTTCGAACATGGTGGCGAGGATGGCCTGCTCCTCGCCGGAGAGTAGGTCGATGAGGTGCTCGCGGACGCCGGCCACGTGGGTGGGGGCGGCGGCGCGGAGGCGGGCCATGCCCTTCTCGGTGAGCTCGGCCATGACCCCGCGGGCGTCGTCGAGGCATTCGACGCGGCGGACAAGGCCGGCCTTCTCCATGCGGGAGATCTGGTGGGACAGGCGGCTCTTGGACGACGCGACGCGGCCGGCCAACTGGCTCATCCGCATCCGCCGACCGTCCCGCTCGGACAGCTGGACCAGGACCTCGTAGTCGGCGATGGTCATCCCGTGCGCCTCCTGCAGCTCGCGATGCAGCTGCTGGCGCATCAGCTCGGTACCCATGATGTAGGCGCGCCACGCCCGCATCTCGCCGGGTGTGAGCCACCGGGGCTCGGATCCTGCGGAGGTCACGTGACAAGGCTATGCGTTCACCCACAGGTTTCTCCCAGATACCCGACCGGGGGCCGGCGCGGCGAGCACATTGGAATGTCCGCTTCGGACGGTGTCCGTGGATTTCACCAGTTCAGGACGGTCGTGCGGCTTGTCCTGACCGGGATCGAGGAGCATATTTGAACCGAGGCAGGCCCGATGCGAGCAGGGCGCGCCAGCCCGGACCGTCCCGTCGCACCGGCCGCGTCGAGAGAGGGTCAGGTGATGCCGTGGCAGGACCCACTTCAGACAACGCTGTGCCGTGGTGGCCGACCGGTGGCCGCAACCCCGCGGCTGAGCCGACAGCATCGGCCCAGTCGCGATTGTGAGCGGCAGGCAACCGGGTATCCGGGTGCACGTGTGCGTAGTGAACGCACATCTCGTGCGCGTCGACGATGTTGAACCCGCTTCGGGCGGCGTCTCGGACGTGCCCGGTGGGTGTCCACGCCAGCCCGGTGCGACCGGTTGGCCACCGCGAGAGTGTCACAGGACCTGGGTGCGTGTGCCTACGGCGGCACCGCACCCAGGCTCTTTTCTGCCCTAAGGTTTGACCCGTGGAGTTCGATGAAGACGTATCGCTGGATACCTCACAGGTACAGGACCAGCGCGGGGCCGGCGGCGGCCTCGGCGGTCGGGTCGCGATCGGCGGCGGCGGGCTGAGCATCGTCGGCCTGATCATCTACTTCGTGCTGTCCCAGCTCGGCGGCGTCGGCGGCGGCGTGCCGCTGTCCACCGGGGACGTCGGCAACGGGGAGCAGGTCAACAACTCCGACCTGGCCAACGAGTGCCGCACCGGCAAGGACGCCAACACCAACCACGACTGCGCGATCGTCGCGATCATCAACTCGATCCAGGCCTACTGGCAGGACGAGTTCGCCCGGTCGAACCTGACCTACAGGGAGGCGCAGACCAACTTCTTCACCGGCGGGGTGCGGACCGGGTGCGGCAGCGCGACGTCGGACGTCGGGCCGTTCTACTGCCCGGCCGATTCGGAGGTCTACATCGACCTGTCGTTCTTCCGGGAGCTGCAGACCAGGTTCGGCGCCCAGGGCGGCACGTTCGCCGAGGCCTACGTGCTGGCCCACGAGTACGGCCACCACGTGCAGAACCTGCTCGGCACCTCGAACCGGGTGCGCGAGGGCAGCGGGCCGACCTCCGACTCGGTTCGCCTTGAGCTGCAGGCCGACTGCTACGCGGGCGTGTGGGCCAATCACGCCACCACCACCCCGGTGAACAAGAGCGGCCGCCCGCTGATCAAGTCGATCAGCCAGGACGACATCACCCGCGCGCTGGACACCGCGTCCCGGATCGGCGACGACTACATCCAGCGCGAGCTGGGCGGCGGCCAGGTGGACCCGAGCCAGTTCACCCACGGCACCTCCGAGCAGCGCGAGAAGTGGTTCCGCACCGGGCTGGACAGCGGCGAACCCAACTCCTGCAACACGTTCGACACCAGCAACCTGGGCTAGGGAGCGTCCTCAAAGCCAGATGGTGAGGGTGGCCAGGTCGATCATGGCTTGGTAGGACAGGGCTGTCTTGTCGTATCGGGTGGCGATCGCACGGAATTGTTTGAGGCGTTGGAAGCAGCGTTCGACGATGTTGCGGCGGCGGTATGCGGTCTTGTCGAAGGCGGGTGGCCTGCCGCCCTTGGAGCCGCGCCGGGCGCGGTTGGCGCGTTGGTCGCGGCGTTCGGGGATAGTCGCTGGGATGTGACGTCTGCGCAGGTAGGTGCGGATCGCTTTGCTGGAGTAGCCCTTGTCCGCCAGCACCCGGTCCGGACGAGTGCCAGGTCGGCCCGGACCGGATCGCTCGAACCGGACACCGGCCAGGACCTGCGCGAAGCGGGTGCAGTCGTTGACGTTCCCGCCGGTCAACACCACCGACAACGGCCGACCGTGACCGTCGCAGGCGAGATGGATCTTGGTAGTGGGTCCGCCACGCGACCGACCGATAGCATGATCATCTGGCTCGGTCTGCCCGAACCAAGACCCGTTCACCCCCTGTGTACGGCCGGGACCGGTGAGCGCCCGCGGCGTGCTGGTGCGCGCGCACGATCGAGGAATCGACCGAGACCTCTCGATCGAGTTCGTCGATCGCTTCTGCGATCACCCGGACCTTGCGCACAAGCATGGTGAGGGTGCCATTGCGCGACCAGCGCCAGAATCGGTTGTAGATCGTCTTCCACGGCCCATACCGTTCCGGCAGATCCCGCCAGGCGATCCCGGTCTTGGCCTTGTAGAGCATCCCGTTGATCACCCGACGGTCACCCACCCGAGGACGCCCCTTCGCACCTGAGAGCGGCAACAATGGCTCGATCACAGCCCACTGCTCATCGGTTAACTCATGCCTGCGCACCACGACACAAGATCAAACCAGGTCACACTCACCGACTTTGAGGACGCTCCCTAGGGCGCACGAACCGAAACGCCCTCCGCACGGTGTCCGTGCGGAGGGCGTTTCGGTCAGCGGGCTACTCGGCGACCACGTGATCGCAGAAGGCGTGCGGCGCGTGGGCCGCGGTGGCCGTCGCGTCCGCGCTCATGGTCCGCATCAGCGAGGTGAAGCGGGCCTTCGAGGCGTTGGCCTTGGACTTGGCCACGGTCGCGGCCGAGGCGTCCGGCGGGATCCCGTTGACGTCCTCGGTGCTGATCCCGTAGGACGCGGCCACCCACGCCATGGCGTCGGCGTTGCGGTCGAGGGCGACCCGGTCGAGGTTGCCCAGGTTGTCACACGCGGCGTGGTAGCACGGGTCGTACGCGACGTTGGCCGCGCCGCCCCACTTGTCGGCCTGGGCAGGCGTCTTGATGCCCTCGGCGCCGGTGAACAGGCCGCCGGCCGGGATGCCAACGGCGATGAACCTGCCGTAGTCCGAGCGGCCGGTGAAGTCCGTGCCCTCGGTCGGAATGCCTGCCGCGTCGAGGAACTCGACGAACGCGCTCTCGATCTGCGCCGAGCCGAACGGGCCGGGGCCGGCGCCGACGCCGTCGGAGTTGTCGCCGTCGTAGACGAAGTACGCCGCGTTCGGCGAGGCGATCATGTCGAAGTTGAGGTACAGCGCGATGTTGAGCTGCTCCTCGAAGTCCAGCGAGTCGACGTAGAAGTTGGAGCCGATCAAGCCCAGCTCCTCCGCGCCCCACCAGGCGAACCGCAGCGCGTTGTTGACCCGCGGCGAGCTGCCCAGCTGCAGCGCGGTCTCCAGCAGCGCCGCGCTGCCCGAGCCGTTGTCGTTGATCCCGCCGCCTGCGGTGACGCTGTCCAGGTGCGCGCCAGCCATCACGACGTTGTCGTGCCGCCCGGTCTGCGTCTCGGCGATCACGTTGTACGTGGTGCGGGGTTCGGTGGTGCCGCGCAGCTCCAGCGTGGTGGCCGCGCCGTTCCGGGTGGCAAGCGCCTCGCCGTCGGCGAGCGTGATGCCGCCGGTCGGGATGCGCACGGCCGCCGGGTCGCCGAGCGTTCCGGCCAGCGCGCCCGGCACGTTGTTGTAGATGACCGCGCCGACCGCGCCCGCGTCGGCGGCCAGCTGCGACTTCAGCAGGAATGTGCAGCCGCCCCGCTTGATCAGCGCGATCTTGCCGGTGACGTCGACGCCGGTGTAGTCGGACGCCTCGCAGCCCGGCGTGTCGTCGACCGGGACCACGGCGAGCGGCGCGGTGATGCCGCCGGTCGGCGTCGACGGGCTGTAGGTCATCCGGCTGATCGGCACGGCGGTGCCGGCGACGCTCAGCGACTGGGCGAGCGTCTGGTCGAAGGTGAACGGAAACTCCTGGCGGGTCACCACGAACCCGGCGGCCTCCAGCTTGCCGGCGACGTACTCGGCCGACTCGACGTGCCCGTTGGTCCCCGCGGCCCGGTTGCCCCCGTTGCGGTCCGTGAAGCGCTGCAGCGCGATGAGGTGACGGTTGATCGCGCTGACGGTCACTTTGCGCACCAGGTTCCGGGCGAGGGCCGGCCCGTCCGGAAGATCCGTTGCGGCTTGCGGCGCGGGTGACGCGGGAGTCGAGGTGAACGCGAGACCGGCGGCGACCGCGGCCAAGGCGACGACCGTTCTCCGCGTTGTACTGGCGGACGGCATGTAGTTCCCCTTACCTGACGGGATGGACGCCGGGCGCCGACCGCCCCGATCTCGATCGTCACAATCCGGCGAAGACACCCTTACCGGATGGTCGCACCTGGTCAATACCCCCGTTCGTACTGTTATCCGGATTCGGCCGTCCGGACCCTCGCTAGGGTCGTGCCATGCACGCGATCACGATGCGCGAACCCGGTGGTCCGGACGTCCTCGAGTGGTCCGAGCACGACGAGCCTGAGCCGGGTCCCGGCCAGGTGCTCATCGACGTCGCGGCCAGCGCAGTGAACCGGGCAGACCTGTTGCAGCGCAAGGGCGTCTACCCGCCACCGCCCGGCGCGAGCGACGTCATCGGGCTGGAGTGCTCCGGCACGGTCGCCGCGCTCGGCGAGGGCGTGACCGGCTGGGAGGTGGGTGAGCCGGTGTGCGCGCTGCTCGCCGGGGGCGGGTACGCCGAGCGGGTCGCGGCGCCAGCGGCGCAGCTCATGCCGGTGCCGTCCGGGGTGGACCTGGTGACCGCGGCGAGCCTGCCGGAGGTGGCCTGCACGGTCTGGTCGAACGTGGTGATGACCGCTCGGCTGTCGGTCGGCGAGGTGCTGCTGGTGCACGGCGGCGCCGGCGGGGTCGGCACGCACGCCATCCAGGTGGGCAAGGCGGTGGGCGCCATGGTGGCGGTGACCGCGGGCTCCGGCGACCGGCTGGCCCGGTGCGCCGAGCTGGGCGCCGACGTGCTGGTGAACTACCGGGAGCAGGACTTCGTGGCCGAGGTGCGGGCGGCGACCGGCGACCGCGGCGCCGATGTCGTGCTGGACAACATGGGCGCGGCCTACCTCGACCGCAACCTCGCGGTGCTGGCCAGGCACGGCCGGCTGGTGGTGATCGGGATGCAGGGCGGCGGCAAGGGCGAGCTCGATCTGCGCGCGATGCTCGGCAAGTGCGCCAGCGTGACCGCGACCGGGCTGCGCTACCGGCCGGTGGCGGAGAAGGGCGTGATCGTCGCCGAGGTCGTTGAGCACCTCTGGCCGCTGATCGAGACCGGCGAGGTGCGGCCGGTCGTGCACGAGGTGCTGCCGATCCAGCAGGCCGCCGACGCGCACCGGCTGCTGGAGGAGGGCGCGCCGTTCGGCAAGGTGGTGCTCAAGGTCCGCTAGGCGATCAGGTCGGCCACCGCGTCGACGAGCTGGTCGATCTCGGCCGCCGTGGTGTAGTGCGCCAGCCCGATCCGCACCGCGCCGCCGACCTCGGCCACCCCGAGCGCGGCGAACACGCCGCTGCGGGTCTCGTCGGCGAACGCGCAGATGCCCCGGTCGGCCAGGTGCACGACGGCCTTGGCCGCCTTGACGTCGGCCACGGTGAACGCCAGCGCCGGGATCCGGCGCATGGCGTCGCCGATCACCGTCACGTCGGACAGCCCGCGCAGCTCGGTGACCAGCTTGGCGAGCAGCCCGGCCTGGTAGGCCTTGGCCGAGCTGATCGAGGTGTGCAGCCGCTGGCGCCGGGTGCCGGACGCGGCGTCGTCCAGGACGGCCAGGTAGTCGACGGACGCGACCAGCCCGGCGAGCAGCGGGTAGGCGTGCGGGCCAAGCTCGAGCCGGTCCGGGCCGCTGGTGTTGGGGTCCAGCGAGCAGGCCGGCAGCCGGTCGAGCAGGGCCGGGTCGGCGAAGGCCAGCGCGCCGACCGTGGGGCCGCCCCACGCGGTGGCGGACACGGCGATCACGTCCACGCCCAGCGCGGCGATGTCCAGCGGCACGAACGGCGCGGCCGAGGTGGCGTCCAGGACGACGAGCGCGCCGGCCGCGTGGGCCACCGAGGCGATCTTGTTGATGTCCGGCCGGGTGCCGACCGTGCCGGACGCGGCGGTGACCGCGACCGCCTTGGTGCGGTGCGAAACCAGGCTTTCGTACTGCCACGCGGGCAGCTCGCAGGTCTCGATGTCGATCTCGGCCCAGCGCACCGTGGCGCCGGCCCGCTGCGCCGCGCGCAGCCACGGCGCGATGTTGGCCTGGTGGTCGAGCCGGGAGACGACCACCTCGTCGCCGATCAGCCAGTTGCCGCCGAGGGCCTCGGCGAGGCGCTGCAGCAGCACCGCGGCGTTGGGCCCGAGCACGATGCCGGCCGGGTCGGCGCCGACCAGGTCGGCGACCGCACGCCGGGCGGCGTCGACGATCGCCTCGGCCCGCTGCGACGCCGGGAAGACCCCGCCGGGGCCGGAGACCGGGGCGCGCAGCGCGGTGGAGACGGCGGTGGCCACCTGCTCGGGGACCTGCATGCCGGCGGGCGCGTCGAGGTGAATCCAGCCATCCCCCAGTGCGGGAAACAGTCCCCGGATCCGAGCGACGTCGAACGCCATGGACCACACCGTAGAGTGGCTGTGTAGAGCCGCGGTTCCCTGGGTCAGGATGGAGGGAGATGAACCAGCCCAACGACGGAAAGGTCGAGCAGGCGCAACACGTGGTGGTGGTCGGACCGGACGGCACACCGGTCGGCGCCGCGCGCATTCCCGGCGCCGGCGGCGGACCGGGCGAGGATGCCGGCAACCGTGAGCAGGTCGGCGACATGATCGAGCAGCCGGCCAAGGTCATGCGGATCGGCACGATGATCAAGCAGCTGCTGGAGGAGGTCCGCGCGGCACCGCTGGACGAGGCCAGCCGCAACCGGCTGCGGGAGATCCACAAGCGGTCGATCGTCGAGCTGGAGGACGGCCTGGCACCCGAGCTGCGCGAGGAGCTGGAGCGGTTGTCGCTGCCGTTCACCGAGGAGGGCACGCCGTCGGACGCGGAGCTGCGGATCGCTCAGGCTCAGCTGGTCGGCTGGCTGGAGGGCCTGTTCCACGGCATCCAGACCGCGCTGTTCGCCCAGCAGATGGCCGCGAGGGTGCAGCTGGAGCAGATGCGTCGCGGCCTGCCGCCGGGCACCGGCGGGCATCCGGGCGAGGCCCATGACGGCCCGAACATTCGCGGCACGGGTCAGTACCTCTGACAGACCCACGCCCTGAAGGCCACCTTCGCGCGCACTTGTCGGCGCCGGGAAGGTGGCCTTCAGGGCACCTCCACAACCCCCGTTACGTCGCGGCTATGACGCCCAGGTCGCGTCGAAGCGCTCGGCGAGCAGGTCACCGACCATCAGCATGCAGGCCATGCAGCGCCGGCCCTGGTCGGTGCAGGTGATCTTGGAGTTGGGCACGCTGTGCTCGCACAGCGCCTCACCGAATTCCTTGCTGGCCTGCTCGGTGCGAAAGGCGTGGACCTGGTCGTCATACTCGGACCGCCACCAATGGACGTCCACCATGCCCCGACCTCCGCCTCGGTCGCGCGATCCCTCTACCCACAGTAGACACGAGGCCATCGCGATCTTGCACCAGGGTATGACGCATTTTCGGAGCTGGATTTTTCACAGTTGATAGGACAACTGTGAATCGTTAACACCCTGTTAACAGGGCCCCTTTGCCGTGAGCCCGCGGTAGTCGACGCGGCACCGCCCGTGGTTCCGGTGATCCGAACGGTGGGCCTATCATGCGCTGACTCACCTGCGAGAGGAGTTCGACGTGCTCGACCGAATGCGCGATCGGTTGGGGATCAAGAGCATCCGCCGCGCCGTGCAGGCCAAGCTTGCGGGCACCGTCGACGAGGTGCTCCGGCGGCACCAAGTCGAGCAGACGAAGTACCTCGAGGAGCAGATCAGCAAGCTCCGGGACGAGGTGCACCTGCTGACCAACCGGACGGTCGACCGGGTGCACGACCTCGAGATGCGCATCCGCAGGGACATCGTCTTCGCCGGTGAGCACAACGCCGCGCGCGAGGCCAGCGAGTTCGCCCGCGAGCACATGGTCTCCGCGCAGCATTGCCGGCACCCGCACCAGACCCTCGAGTACGGGCTGTCGCTCGCCCCGGAGGGCGGGATGGCGCTGGAGTTCGGCGTGTTCAGCGGCACCACGTTGAAGATCATCTCGTCGGCCCGGGGCGGGAAGGAGGTCTACGGCTTCGACTCCTTCCAGGGCCTGCCGGCCGACTGGCGGGCCGGCTACCCGGCCGGCACGTTCTCCGTCGACGGGCTGCCGGACGTGCCCGGCGCCGAGCTCGTCGTCGGTCTGTTCGAAGACACGCTGCCCGGTTTCCTGGAATCGCACGCCGGCCCGGTGGACTTCCTGCACGTGGACGGGGATCTGTACAGCTCGGCCAAGACCGTGCTGGACCTGGCCGGCCCGCGGCTGCGGGAGGGCAGCGTCATCGTGTTCGACGAGTTCTTCAACTACCCCGGCTGGCAGGAGCACGAGTACAAGGCATGGCGCGAGTACGTCGAGCGCACCGGCATCCAGTTCAGCTACCGGGCCTACACCTGGGACAACGAGCAGGTCGTCGTGCAGATCACCGGCCTATGAGGGTGGGGCCCCCGAGCGCGGGGCCCGCGGCCGGCCGTCGGTACGCTGGCTAGCCGTGCCAGCAATCAGCACAGCCGAAGCACCGATCCCCGCGGAACCGATTCCGGCCACCGCGCGCACCTTCGCGCGCGCGCTCGCCGACATCCGCGGCGGCATGCGGGAGCGGGAGCTGTGGAGCCACCTCGGGTGGCAGGACATCAAGCAGCGCTACCGGCGCTCGGTCATCGGGCCGCTGTGGATCACGCTCAGCATGGCGATCACCGCGATCGCGCTCGGGCTGCTCTACTCCCAGCTGTTCGGCGCGTCGGTGGGCACCTTCCTGCCGTACATCACGGTCGGCTTCATCGTGTGGCAGTTCATGCTGGGCTGCCTGGTCGAGGGCACCGAGACGTTCATCGCCAACGAGGGCCTGATCCGGCACCTGCCAGCGCCGCTGACGCTGTACTCGTTCCGGACGGCCTGGCGGCAGGTGCTGCTGTTCGCCCACAACCTGCTGGTGTACCTGGTCGTCGTGGCCATCTTCTGGAGCGACCTGGCGACCCCGGGCTACGTGCTCAGCGAGGGCGGGATCCCGCAGCCGGGCCTGAGCTGGAGCATCGTGTTGGCGATCCCCGCGTTCGCGCTGCTCGCGTTGAACGGGGTGTGGGTCTCACTGCTGTTCGGCGTGATCAGCACCCGGTTCCGGGACATCCCGCCGGTGATCAACGCACTGACCAACCTGCTGTTCTTCATGACCCCCATCGTGTGGACCACGGACATCCTGACCAGCAAGTTCGGTGCGGCCACCAGCGACTGGCGGATTCTGATCGCCGAGCTCAACCCGCTCTACCACTACATCGAGATCCTGCGGGCGCCGCTGATCGGCGGGGTGCAGAGCTGGCACCACTGGGCGGTGGTCGGCGGCCTGACCGTCGTGGGTTGGGGATTAGCGTTGCTCGTGCTGCGGAACTACCGTTCTCGTGTGTCCTACTGGGTCTGAGTGAGGCTTCGCTACATGGTCAGCATCGACGTCTGGAACGCCTCGGTCGACTTTCCGATCTTCGACGCCAAGACCCGGTCGTTGAAGAAGAAGGTGCTTGGCAAGGTGGGCGGCAAGATCGGCACGGAGAGCCGGGTGCCGATCATCGAGGCGCTGCGCGACATCTCCCTTTCGCTCAAGGAGGGCGACCGGGTCGGCCTGGTCGGCCACAACGGGGCGGGCAAGTCGACGCTGCTGCGCGTGCTGGCCGGCATCTACGAGCCGACGAGGGGCTCGTCGCGGATCGTCGGCCGGGTGGCGCCGGTGTTCGACCTTGGCGTCGGCATGGACCCGGAGATCTCCGGCTACGAGAACATCATGATCCGCGGGATGTTCCTCGGCATGACCCGCAAGCAGATGTCCAAGCGGGTGGACGACATCGCGGAGTTCACCGAGCTCGGCGACTACCTGCAGATGCCGCTACGCACCTACTCGACCGGCATGCGGGTGCGCCTGGCGCTTGGCGTGGTGACGTCGATCGATCCGGAGATCCTGCTGCTGGACGAGGGCATCGGCGCGGTGGACGCCGCGTTCCTGAACAAGGCGCGGGACCGGCTGGTGGATCTGGTCAAGCGTTCCGGCATGTTGGTGTTCGCTTCGCACCAGGACGACCTATTGTTCGAGCTGTGTGACACGGCGATCTGGATGGACGAAGGGCACATGAAGATGCGCGGCTCGCTGCGAGAGGTGCTCACGGCGTACAAGGGCCGGGACCCGTTCGCCCATCTGGACCCGCCGCAGCCGGTGCTGACGAACAGCGGCGACTCCTGATGGGTGGGCAGGAGCGGTTGCCCGCCGACGCCGTGGTGGCCGTGGTCGTCACCCGGCACCGGCGCGAGCTGCTCGCCGGCTCCCTGAAGATGATCTCCACCCAGACCCGGCCGCCCGACCATCTGGTCGTGGTGGACAACGGGCCGGACGAGCCGGCGCGCGACATCGTCGAGTCCTGCCCGGTGCCGTCGACCTACCTGGCGTCGCACCGCAACCTGGGCGGGGCCGGCGGCTTCGCGCTCGGCATGCTGCACGCGCTCGCGCTGGGCGCGGAGTGGGTGTGGTGCGCCGACGACGACGGCCGGCCGGCCGACGAGACCGTGCTGGAGACCCTGCTTGGCGAGGCGTCCGCGCGGGGGCTGGCGGAGATCTCCCCGGTGGTGGCCAACATCGAGACGCCGGAGCGGCTGGCCTTCCCGCTGCGCCGCGGCCTGACCTGGAAGCGCAGCGCGGCCGAGCTCGGCGACGACTTCCTGCCCGGGATCGCCTCGCTGTTCAACGGCGCGCTGTTCCGAGCGTCCACTTTGGACGTCGTGGGCGTGCCGGACTACCGGCTGTTCTTCCGCGGTGACGAGGTCGAGGTGCACCGCCGCCTGGTCCGCTCCGGCCTGCCGTTCGGCACCTGCCTGCGCGCGGTCTACCTGCACCCCGACGGCTCCGACGAGTTCAAACCCATGCTCGGCGGCCGGTTCCACGCCCAGGACCCGGAGAACGAGATCAAGCGCTACTACACCTACCGCAACCGCGGCTACCTGCTCTCCCAACCCGGTCTGCGCAAGATCGGCATGCTCGAGATCATCCGGTTCGGCCTGTACTTCCTCGGCACCAAGCGCGACCCCAAGGCCTTCCTGGAGTGGCTGCGCCTCGTCCGCCAGGGACAGAAGGAACGCTTTTACCGCCACTGACGCCATCGCGGGCCCTACGATCGTCCGGTGCGTCGCTCGAAGATCATCGCGATCCTGTCGGCCGTGGTCGTGGTGGCCGGCGCCTGCTCATCCGGCGGATCCGGCTCGGCGCTGCTCGGCGCGCTCGGCAAGGTGCGCGCCACCGACAGCACCCGCCAGTGGATCGAGTACGGGGACCTCGCCGCGCTGCGCTCGCTGCGCGACGCGAACCGGGACCGGTTCCTGAGCCTGACCGGGTCCGGCATGAGCAACATCGCGCGCTACGACAAGACGGTCGCCGAGAACCTCGCGTTCGACCCGCTGTCGATGCGGACGGCCGTCACCGCGGGCGCGCCGCCGAACTGGTCGGGCATCATCTGGGGCTTCTACGACGTCGCGGCCGTCAACGACAAGTTCGCCGCCCTCGGCATCGAACGCACCGGGGACCTCGGCGGCACCACCTGGTCCGCCAGCCCCGACGGGACCATCCGAATCGACTCGCCCCTCGTCGAGACCGCCGGGCCGGCCACCCTCAACAACGTGCGCACCGCCCCCGGCTCGTTCGCCTTCTCCCCCAAGCGCGACACCCTCGCCTTGGTCACCGACCCCGGCTCCGACACCCTGGCCGACGACCCCACGATCAGGTCCATGGCCCACTGCCTCGGCGACGTCGTCGCGGCCGTCATCTCCCGCGCCCGCGGCCCCGAAACCCTCGCCGTCGGCGTCCGCGCCCCCTCGGCCACCGACGTCACCGAGGTCATCTGCGTCGCCCCCGCCACCCGCGACCCCGCCGCCCTCCGCGACCACGCCAGATCCGAGCTGCAGACGGGCCGATCCGCCCTCTCCGGCAGGCCCTGGTCCGAGCTCCTCCCCGACGCCACGGTGCAGGTCACCGGCCTTCCACCCGCCGTCCAGATCCTCGCCAAGCCCGCTCCCGACGCCCCCGCCGGCCGGTCCATCCAGATGCTCCTGGCCGCCGACCTGGACGCCCTCCTGGACCTACGCTGAATCGACCGGCTTGCGGTAGACGAGCGAGTAGCGCCAGTAGAGGTGGCGGCGGATCTCGGCGCCGGGCAACAGGCCGCGGGACAGTGCGCGGATCTCGCGGAGGCTCAGGTCGGGGTCCATGATCGGCGGGTGCGGGCCGGGCCGGGCGCCGCGCAGCCGGCCGGCGGCCGTGCGGGCCTTGTTGGGGGCGAAGGCGATGCCGCTGAGCAGGAGGTCGGCCAGGGTGGGGCGGCTAAGGCCGAGGATGGCAAGGACGCCGCGCGGCGCCAGCGCGTCCCGCAAGCGTGCCACGGTCGCGGCAAACGGGACGTGGTGGATCGCCGCGATGCACGAGATGAAGTCGTAGCGGGCGGCGCCCAGGTCGAGATCGCGGATGTCCGCCTCCAGGTAGGAGACGTTGGGCGGGTCTGCGAACAGCTCCCGGGCGGCGGCGATCATCTCCGCGGACCGGTCGACGGCGTGCACCTCGGCGGCGTGCCGGGCCAGCAGCCGGGCGAACGTGCCCGAGCCACACCCGACGTCCAGCGCGCGATGACAGCCCACCGGCACCTTCCGCAGCAGGAACGGGTGGTAGAAGTCGTTGTGGTTGAAGCTCATCCGAAGAACTCCGTGACCGCGGCGATGGCCGGTCCGCTGGCGTAAGGCCGCCACGCGGTGAACAACCCGCGCAGCCCGGCGCCATGCTCCGCGCGTAGATCATCATTGTGCGTCAGCACGTCCAGCTCGCTGGCGACCGTCAGCTCGACGAAGTCCCGGACCTGCCGCCCGTCCGGCGAGATCTCCGCGCCGGTGAACCGGTCCCGCATCGGCCCACCGTTGTGCAGCCGCGGATAGCTGAAGCCCCGGTCGCAGCTGCCGTACCGGTAGACGATCTCCTCCGCCTCCGGGCCGATCACCTCGACCAGGGTGGGGCGGGCCGCCACCTCGACGAGCCCCTGCGGGAAGCCGTCGGTGCCGTACGCGGCGTGCGCCAGCCCGGCCAGGCACAGCGCGGGACGGGCACCCCACGACGCCAGCATGTCGCGGGTGCGGCACAGATGGGCGAGCAGCGTGCCACCCGGATGGGGCATCTCCTCCGCACCCCGGGCGACGAGGAACTCCTCGACGTCGGTCATGGGCCCACGATGCCACTTTTCTGTGAGCTGATCCGCCGAGGGCGAACCGGGTTGTGCCGCCGTGTGCCGGGCTGGTGGGGTCGAGCACATGAGCGATGTGAAACGGGCACTGGTGCTGCACGTGGCGGGAAGTGGTGAGCCGCTGGTGTTCGCCCTGTCCGACCGGGGGGCGAAGACGCTGGCCGGCCGGCTGCCGACGCTGATGAACTCGGGCGGGGTGGACACGCCGGAGCTGGCCGATGGGAGCACGGTGGCGGTGAACTTCGCGCACGTGGTCACCGCGCACCTCGACGAGCTGCCGCCGCTCGGCCGGGTGTACGGCAGCGTCACCCACCGCGGGCACGGCTTCAACAAATAGCGTCAGGACCGGAAGACCACGGTGCGGAGCATGACGAAGTTGATCACCGTGGCCGTGCCCTGCGCGACCACCCAGGCCAGCGCGTACTCCCAGCGGAAGGCCGGAAGCACCGACAGCGTCGCCGCGTTCGTGCCGACGTTGACGAAGAACGTCACCGTGTACAGCAGGGCGAACCCGCCGGCCTGGGGCAGCCCGCCGTTGCGCGCCCGGAACGTGAACCGCCGGTTGAGGAAGAACGCCGTGGTGGTGCCCGCGATGAAGCTCAGCGCCTTGGCCAGGTGCACCCACACGCCCAGCTGCAGCAGCGCCCAGTAGCAGCCGGAGTCGACGAGGGCGCACAGCGCGCCGACGGCCACGAACCGGACGATCTGGTTCCCAAGGCCGATCCGCCGAGCCTCCACGGTCGCCACCGTCACCGTCCTTTCCCGCCCACCATCTCCCGCCGCGTCCCCGCTCTCGCATACCCGTCAGGCGCGAGACAGTCTAGGGCTACCCTGTTGCCGGTGTTGACCAGGCTGACCGGCTGGGGACGTACCGCGCCGACCGTGGCAGAGGTAGTCAGCACCAGCGACGTGGACGTGATCGCCGAGACCGTTCGCACCGCGGGCGGGCGCGGGGTGATCGCCCGCGGGCTCGGGCGCAGCTACGGCGACCCGGCGCAGAACGCCGGCGGGGTCGTCATCGACATGACGGCGCTGAACCGGATCCACCGGGTGGACGCCGACGCGGGGATCTGCGAGGTGGACGCCGGGGTCTCGCTGGACACGCTGATGCGCGCGCTGCTGCCGTTCGGGCTGTGGCTTCCGGTGCTGCCCGGCACCCGCCAGGTCACCGTCGGCGGGGCGATCGGCAGCGACATCCACGGCAAGGCGCACCACGTCGAGGGCAGCTTCGGCAACCACGTGCGGTCGCTGGATCTGCTCACCGCGGACGGAACCATTCGGACGCTGACCCCGGACGGGCCGGACACCGAGCTGTTCTGGGCCACGGTCGGCGGCATGGGGCTGACCGGGATCGTGCTGCGCGCCACGCTGCACCTCAACCGCGTGGAGACCGCGTACTTCCTGGTCGACACCGAGCAGATCGGCGGCCTCGACGAGCTGATGGCCCGGCAGTCCACCGACGACGAGTCCTATGTGGAGTCCGTGTCCTGGTTCGACGCGACGACCACCGGCCCCCGGCTCGGCCGCGGCATCCTGACCAGGGCGAACCATGCGCGGCTCGACGACCTGCCGCGACGGCTGCGCCGCCACCCGCTGAAGTTCGACGCCCCGCAGCTGCTCACCGTGCCGGACGTGTTCCCGCCCGGGATGCTGAACCGGCTCACCGGCCGGATGTTCAGCGAGGTCTGGTACCGCAAGTCGCCGACCCGGCTCGGGGCCGTCCAGAACATCACGCAGTTCCTGCACCCGCTGGACATCCTCGGCGAGTGGAACCGCGGCTACGGCCCGCACGGCTTCCTGCAGTACCAGTTCGTGGTGCCGTTCGGCGCGGAGCCGGTGATCCGCCGGGTCGTGGAGATCATCGCCGGGTCCGGGCACGTCTCGGTGCTCAACGTGCTGAAGCGGTTCGGCGACGGCAACCCCGCTCCGCTGTCGTTTCCCATGCGCGGCTGGACGTTGTGCGCCGACTTCCCGGTGCGGGCCGGGCTTTCCGAGCTGTGCGACGAGCTCGACGAGCTGGTGCTCGACGCCGGCGGCCGGCACTACCTGGCCAAGGAGTCGCGCGCCGTACCCGAGGCGATCCAGCGCGGCTACCCCCGGCTCGACGAGTGGCGCAAGGTGCGCGCCTCGGTGGACCCTGACGGCGTTTTCGCCTCCGACATGTCCAGAAGGTTGGCTCTGAAATGATCGACGCGGTCGGCAATCCCCAGTCCATGCTCATCCTCGGCGGCACGTCCGAGATCGCCCTTGCCGTGGCCGAAAAGTACGCCGCGGCCCGTCCACTTCGGATCGTGCTCGCCGCCCGGCCGTCGCCGCGCCGCGACGAGGCGGCGGCCAGGCTCGGCCGGCTGAACGCCACGGTGTCCACTGTGGACTTCGAGGCGAAGGACGTGGACAGTCACCCCGGCGTGCTGGACAAGATCTTCGCCGACGGCGACATCGACCTGACCATCGTGGCCTTCGGCGTGCTCGGTGACGCGGAGGCGGCCTGGCAGAGCCACGACAAGGCGGTGGAGCTGGCCAGGGTCAACTACACCGGCGCGGTGTCGGTCGGGGTGGCGCTGGCCGAGCGGCTGCGCCGGCAGGGCCACGGGGCCATCGTCGCGCTGTCCTCGGTGGCCGGCGAGCGGGTCCGCAGGGCGAACTTCGTGTACGGCTCCACCAAGGCCGGGATGGACGGCTTCTACCTGGGCCTGGGCGAGGCGCTGCGCCCGCACGGCATCCGGGTCACCGTGGTGCGGCCCGGGTTCGTGCACACCAGGATGACCGAGGGCATGCCGGCGGCCCCGCTGTCGACCACGCCCGACCGGGTGGCCGACGTGATCGTCGACGCGGTCCGCAAGCGCAAGGACCTGGTCTGGGCGCCGGCCCCGCTGCGCGTGCTGATGTCGATCTTCCGGCACATCCCGCGGGCGGTCTTCCGCCGGCTGCCGGTCTGACCTATCGTCCGGCACGGACTATCGGAGGTGTGTGGTGGTGACGCCCGAGGAGTGGCTGGCCGGCTTCGAGGCGCAGATCGCCGACGTCAAGCAGAAGGCCGCCGAGTTCAAGGCGAACCTCGAGGCCTCAGGCGCCACCGAGACCTCCCCGGACGGGACGCTGACCGTGACCGTGGCGCCGAACGGTGCGCTCACCGGCCTGACGATCGACGACTCCGCGTGGCGCGGCTCGGGCGAACAGCTCGCCGGCAAGATCATGCAGCTGGCCCGGAAGGCCCAGCGGACGGCCGCCGTGCACGTGGCCGAGGCGTTCGCCCCGCTGGCCGGCGAGGACTCCGAATCGTTGCGGATGGTGACCGGCTACCTCCCACCGGAGGAGGACGAGCCGGAGCCCGACGACGGCAGCCGTGGCTATGCGTTCACAAATAATGAGCCGGACGCCGAAACTCGTCCCCGATCGGGGGAACCGCCGGCCCGCCCCCGTCGTCCTGTGTCCAGTCCGGACGACGATGAGGACTTCGGCAATGACCAGATCTTCGGCCGCAGGGACGATTGGTGACCCGAGGGGTGTGACGCATGCCTGATGGTGTCGCGACGTCGGTATCGCCCACGACCACCGCGACCAGCGGTGCGGGCATCGTGGAGAGCTACTCCAGCCTGGTCACCTCGATCACGAGTGACGCCGAGTCCGAGGGCGAGCGGTGCGTCGACGTCGCGCTCAGCGCGGCCGGCGTGGTCACAGACACGGTCGGGTTCGCCATCGACCCGCTCGGCTCGATCCTGACCGCCGGGGTGGGTTGGCTGCTCGAGCACGTGAGCTTCCTGCGCGAGCCGCTCGACGCGTTGCTCGGCAATCCCGACGAGATCAATGCCAACATCGACGCGCTGAAGACCGCGGCGGCCGAGATGCGCACGATCGCCGAGGAGCACCGCCAGGACCTGACCACGGTCGCCGACTGGACCGGCGACGCGGCCAACGCCTACAACGCCAGCATGCGGCAGCTCGCCGAGGAGCTCGACTCGATGGGCATGACGCTGGACGGCACCGCGGCCGTCGTGGGCGTGTCCGGGATGCTGGTCACCACGCTGCGCGGGATCGTCTTCGACATCATCTCCACGGTGATCGCGGAGCTGATCCGCGGCGCCCTGATCGCACTGGCCTCGGCCGCGGTCACGTTCGGCGGCTCGATCGCGGCATACTGCGGCTACGCCGGCGCAAGGGCCGCGATGACCGCGTCCAAGATCGCCGGCAAGATCAGCAAGCTGCTCGGCGGCCTCGGCCGCCAGGCCGGCCGGCTCGCCGAGCTGGGCCGCGCCATGCAGCGCCTTGCCGACGGCCTCGACCGGTTCGCAACCGCCGGCGACCTCGCCTACGGCACCTACCAGGCGGTCAAACCCTACGAGACACCGGCACCGGAGACCACCCGATGACCGGGCGGCGGCGGCACAGCGGCGGTTCACACCACAGTCCGTCCACTTCGCACACTCCACATCGGAGGCAAGACGGCGGGGACGGCGGCGATCCCAGCCGGCGCACCGGTGGCCAGGGCGGCGGTGGGATCAGCGGCAACCTCGACGCGATCGACACGATGGCCGGGCGGCTGGACGCCACCCGGGCCAAGGTCGAGGGCGTCGGCACCATGGTGCGCAGCATCAACGTCGGGCCGCAGAGCATGGGCATCGTCGGCTCCGGGTTCACCGGCGCCGCCCAGGCCCACCTGCAGACCGCCCAGCAGCACGTCGCCCGCACCACCAGGGCCGTCGAGCAGGCCCAGGCCGGCACCCGCGGAACGGCGGCGGCGTATCGCAACACCGACGCCACCAACGCCGCCAACCTGGCCCGCATCGACACCACCACCCGGCCGCCGACCGTCAACTCGACGTCCGGCACGACGAGCCCGGCCGGGACCACGTCCAGCGGAACGCTGACGGCGCCGCCGACCACGCACGGCGGTCCGCCCGGCGGCCCCGGCAGCGGCGGCCCACCCGGCGGCGGTGGGACCCCGCCCACGCCGCCCGGCGGCGGGACCGGTGGCCCCGGCGGGCACGGCACCCCCGGCGGACCGCCGCAGCACCGGGAGAGCTGGCGGGACACCATCAAGCGGAACTTCACCAGGGAGGAGTACCACCGGCTGCAGAAGGCCCTGCACAAGATGGCCCAGGACCCGAGCGAGCCGGGTCGGGTCGCCGGATCCGGGGCCCTGACGCCGAAGGAGCGCGAGCTGGTCGCCCGCGCGCAGAAGCTGGTGACGGTCGAGGCGGACACGCCGATGCGCAAGGTGATCCCGCCGGGCGACGTGGCGAAGTACCTCAGCGGCCGGTACGACTCGATCGGCGGGTTCGTCAGCCGGGCCCAGGACGGTGGGCACCTGAGCACGCCGGACGACATCGTCCGCGGAAACCGGCTCGACTACTACAACAGCCCGTTCGGCCCCGGCATGAGCGAGGTGCACGTCATCGAGTTCCCGGCGACCGATCCCGGCCGCTACCAGACCCCGCTGGGCGCGCCGCAGGATCTGCACACGAACCTGCCGGAGAACTCCCCTGCCGTGCGCAGGGCGACCGACGACATGATGGACGCGGCCGAGGCGGCCGGGCTCGATCCGTCGACCTACCAGCGCTACATCGCGGACTGGCCGTACAGCGGGATCGGTGTGACCGCCGACGGCGACATCGGAATACCGGAGCGAAGGATGACCGACCGCATGCCGATCCCCGACGGCTCGGTGATGTACAAGTACGACGCGTCCGGTGTGGCCACCCCCGTGGCGACGTACCACAAGGGTCTCGGGTGGGTGACGCACTGATGGCCTACCTCGTTGCCCGGCACGGCGAGTTCGCCACGATCGGCGGAATCGAGTACCCCTGCGCGTACCTGCCGAAGACCAACACCGTGCGCCTGGTGTCCAGGGCCGCCGAGAACCCGAACCCCGAGCTGTACCGATGGAACGAGCAGTGGAAGGTCTGGCTCGGCGAGCTGCCGGCCGACCGGTTCGAGCGGGTGGTGGCGGTCAACTCCTATGCGAGGTACCAGGGCCACCGCTGCGAGGTGGAGACCGTCGAGCCCGACGGCTCCGCCGAGCTGATCTACGCGGACTGGAACGGCGCGTGGGCCAGGAACAACGACTTCGTCCAGACCGATCCCGGCACATACCGCAAGACCGTGCCGGTCAGCGAGCTGTACGACTACCACGAGGAACAGGTGGACCTGCTGTTCGACGGCTGGCGCGAGCGGAACTTCGCCCGATCCGCGGGGGACAAGCCGTGACCCAGCCAGTCGTTCCCGGCTCCGGAAGCCTCACCCAGGACGAGCGCGTGCTCGCAGCCCGGGTGCAGGGCCTCGTCGAGATCGCCCCCGACACCCCGATGATCAAGCTGCTGGCCCCCGGCGAGCTGGAACGCTACCTGCGCCGCGAGGTGTCCCAGGGCGAGTGGGGTCGCCGCCCGCCGTTCGACTTCCGCACCGTCGGCGGAATCGTCGCCAGGGCACAGGACACCACCAACCTCCGCACTCCCGTGGAGTTCATGCGTGCGTTCCGGGTGGACTATCCGGGCAGCCCGTTCCGGCCGGACCAACCCGTGGTGCACGTCATGGAGTTCCTCGCTGTCCAACCCGGACAGTTCGTCATTCCCTTGGGCGCGCCGGCATCCCTGGACCCTTCGGCCGGCCTGCGCCCCAACACCCCCGCCGTGCGCGACGCCGCCTACGCCATGATCGACGCGGCCGCCACGGCCGGCCTCGACCCCAACACCTACCGCATGGAGATCGCCCCCTGGCCATACACCGGCACCGGAGTCACCGCCGACCCCGAGCTCGGCGTGCCCGAGCGTTGGAAGCGCCCCAGCACGGTCCCCAGCGGCGCCACGATCTTCCAGTACGACCCGTCCGCGCGGAAACTTCCGGTGGCGATCTACCGCGGCGCCGCCCTGGGATGGGAGCAGTTGCGATGACCTACCCCCGCCCGCGGTCCGGAATCTTCGCCACAGTCGACGGAATCGAGTACGAGGCCAACTCCTACCCCCAGGACGGCCAGGTCACCCTGTTCACCCGCACCGACCACAACCCCGACCCGGCCCTGTTCCACTGGAGCACCGACTTCAACGCCTGGCTCGCCACCATCCCCACCACCCGCTGCGACCGCCTCGTCGAAGTCACCTCCCGCGCCGACTACCAGGGCCTCCCCTGCCAGGTCGTCAACATCGCCCAGGATGGCAGCACCGGCCTCTACTACCTCGGCGACGAGAAGGCCCGCGCCGCCGAAGCCGGCTTCGTCCAAACCGACCCCGGCACCTGGGCCAAAACCGTCGACATCCACGACCTCCACCGCTACCGCGAACACCACAGCGACCTCCTGTTCGACGAATGGCGCCAAAACCATCACCACATCGAGTGATCCCCCATTCCAGACCGCCCAGCCCACCAACAGAACCACCCCGGCGATCCGAACCCAAACCGGGTACGGCACCCAGGCAAATCCCTACACGTAGACCGAAAGCGCGAGACACCCGACCCAGCACGCGCCGAGGATCTGCAACACCCGATCCCGCAAGGCGATGTCCTCCGGCTCGCCCGCGTTCCCCCCATCCACATCCACCGCGTACCGCAACACCGCTACCACGAACGGGACGATCGAGATGACCGCCCAGACCGAGTTGTGCGCGACCCGCTGGCGGATCTCGAAGGCCCACAACGCGTACGTGGTGATCATGATGGCGGCCGAGGTGGCCCAGACGAAGCGGAGGTAGCTGGCCGAGTACTTGGTCAGCGAGGCGCGGATCCGGGCGCCGGTGCGTTCGAAGAGGATGATCTCGGCGTAGCGCTTGCCGGACACCATGAACAGCGAGCCGAACGCGGTGACGAGCAGGAACCATTGGGACAGCGGGATCCCCGCGGCGACGCCGCCGGCGATGGCGCGGAGCAGGAAGCCGGAGGCGACGATGCACAGGTCGATGACCGGCTGGTGCTTGAGGCCGAGGCAGTAGCCGAGCTGGGCGGCGGCGTACACCACGATCACGATGACCAGGGGCCAGCCGGCGAGCAGGGCCACCGCGACCGCGGCGAGGAACAGCACGGCGGATGCCCCGTACGCCAACGGGATCGGCACGATGCCGGCGGCGATGGGGCGGGTGCGCTTGGTGGGGTGGGCACGGTCGGCGGCCACGTCGATGGCGTCGTTGACCAGATAAACGGCGGAGGCGACCAGGCAGAACGCGGCGAACGACAGGGCGGTGTCGATCAGGACGTCGCGTTCGAACATCCGGTTTGCGGCGAACGGGGCGGCCAGCACCAGGACGTTCTTCACCCACTGCCGGGGGCGGGCGGTGCGGATGAGGCCGAGGAGCACGCCGAGCGACCCACGTCGCGCGCCGCCGGCGCCGGGTGGGGCGGCGGCCTCCTCCGGGGTGCTCTCCGCCGTGCTGCTCACCTCGATCCGCTCCCGAGCCTGCGTCGGAGCACGGCGCCCAGTGCGGCGCCGAGCGCCGAGCCGGCCAGCACGTCGGTCGGGTAGTGCACGCCGAGCACCAACCGGGACACCAGCATGGGCGGCACCAGCACCGGCACCAGGCGGCGCCCGGTCAGCCCGGAGAACAGGACCGCGGCGGCGGTGGTGGAGGCGGCGTGCGAGGACGGGAAGCTCAACCGGCTGGGCGTGCCGACCAGCACCCGCACCGACTCGTCGGCCGGGCGGGGACGGCGCACGACCCGCTTGACCGCGATGGAGGCGGCGTGCACGCCGACGACCCCGGCCGCGGCCACCAGCCAGTCGCGCCGGCGCTCCCGGTCGACCGCGGCGCCGGCCAGGCCGAGCGCGAGCCAGCCGGCGCTGTGCTCGCCGAACGTCGACAGCCCGCGGGCCGCCCGGACCACCGGCCCGCGCCCGAGCGCCGCCTGGATGAGCCGGACCGCCCCGGTCTCCCGCGACACGGTCAGCCGTCCAGCGAGCCGTCGAGCGGCGCGCCCGCGGTCAGGTGCGGGGCGACCTTGTTGTCGAACACCGACAGCGCGGACCCGATGGCCATGTGCATGTCCAGGTACTTGTACGTGCCCAGCCGGCCGCCGAAGATCACGTTGCGCTCGCCGGCCTCGCGCTTGGCCAGCTCCCGGTAGCGCTCCAGCTTGGTGCGGTCCTCCGGCGTGTTGATCGGGTAGTACGGCTCGTCGTCCTCCTTGGCGAACCGGGAGAACTCGCGCACGACCACCGTGCGGTCGGTCGGGTAGTGGTCCCGCTCCGGGTGGAAGTGCCGGAACTCGTGGATGCGGGTGAACGGAACGTCCTCGTCGGCGTAGTTCATCACCGACGTGCCCTGGAAGTCGCCGGTGGGCAGCACTTCCCGCTCGAAGTCCAGGGTGCGCCAGCCGAGCCGGCCCTCGGAGTAGTCGAAGTACCGGTCCAATGGTCCCGTGTAGACAGTCGGGGTGCCGGGCGGGATCGCCTCGCGCACCTCGAAGTAGTCGGTGTCCAACCGGACCTCGATGTTCGGGTGGTCGGCCATCCGGTTGAGCCACGCGGTGTAGCCGTCGACCGGCAGGCCCTCGTAGGTGTCGTTGAAGTACCGGTTGTTGAAGTTGTAGCGGACCGGCAGCCTGGTGATGATCGACGCGGACAGCTCGCGCGGGTCGGTCTGCCACTGCTTGGCCGTGTAGCCGCGGACGAACGCCTCGTAGAGCGGGCGCCCGATCAGCGAGATCGCCTTCTCCTCGAGGTTCTGCGCGTCCGCGGTGTCGATCTCCGAGGCCTGCTCGGCGACCAGCGCCCGCGCCTCGTCCGGGGTGAACGACCGGCCGAAGAACTGGTTGATCAGCGCCAGGTTCATCGGGAACGTGTAGACCTGGCCCTTGTACATCGTGAACACGCGGTGCTGGTAGTTGGTGAACTCGGTGAACTGGTTGACGTAGTCCCACACCCGCTTGTTGGAGGTGTGGAACAGGTGCGCGCCGTACTTGTGCACCTCGATGCCGGTCTCCGGTTCGGCCTCGGAGTAGGCGTTGCCGCCGATGTGCGGACGCCGCTCCAGCACCAGGACCCGCTTGTCCAGCTGCGTCGCGGTGCGCTCCGCGATCGTGAGGCCGAAGAAGCCGGAGCCCACGACGATCAGGTCAAAGCCAAGGTAGTTCGGTTCCGAGCTCACGAGCGCCCAGGGTACTGGGCAACGAAAAGGCCTCCGTGCGCGACCGGTCCTCCCGACTCGGCCGGCACGGAGGCCTTACCCCCGATCCCCTGCGGGCTCACCCGCATCCCCCTGAACGAATAGACGCCATATCCGGCGCCAACGTTGCAGGTAACTTTCCGGCATCGTCCGGTCCCGGTAAGACACCGGCCACGGAGCCTCGTCCTACCGGTTCAGCGCGTCGCCGGCTGGAGAACCGGCTCCGCCACCGGCTCGGTCTCGGCCTCGGGCTCGGCCGGCGAGGGCTCGACGGGCCGCGGCCGGGGCAGCAGGGTGGCGACCGCCAGCAGCATGGCGAACCCGGTGCAGAACGCGGCGATCACCTGGTGCTTGACGTTCTCGATGCCCTCGCCGAGCGCGGCCGCGAGGTACTGGCCGAGCGCGACGCTCAGCACGAACAGCAGGACCGTTCCGAGGTCGCGCCGGCCGCGGCGCAGGGCCCGGACGCCGGCCCAGCCGAGCAGCAGCCACAGCGGCAGCAGGACGACCAGCCCGAGCGGCGCGACGAGGCGGAACAGCCCGGAGAACACCGGCACCCGGAACTCCTTGGTGCGCGGTGGGAATCCGGCGTCGCGGGCGAAGCTGCCCTGGTAGTCGGCCCGGACGGTGAGCAGGTCGGTCGCCGAACGGTCCAGGATCTGCGCGGTGCGCTCCGGATGGGTCACGTAGTACCGCATGAGGTTGGCCCTTGTGAACCGGTTGCGGTATCGCTCGTAGAGCGGATGCTGCTCGGACGCGTCCCAGATCCGGGTGCCGATGAACGCGGCGAACTCCTGCGGCAGCCCGAGATCGGCCAGGTCGCCCGCGGTGTCGTGATGGCCGTCGACGATGGAGTTGAAGATCGCGTGGTAGGCGTTCATCTCCTCGGTGCCGTACAGCGCGTCCTTCGGTGCGCCCGCCTGCTGGACGGCGGCGCTCACCCCGGCCACCGCGACCGCAACCGCCACCGGCGCCGCCCACCTGGCCGGCCGGGTGCGGCCGGGTTTGCGGGCGACGAGCAGGGCGAGCACGAACAGCGGGAAGATCATCAGGGTCTGCGGCTTGGCGTTGACCGCCAGGATCGCGCCGGCCGCGGCACATACCGCCCCGGCGTAGCGGCCGCCGCCGGGCCGCTGCATGCGGAGCAACCCGCCGACGGCCAGCACGATCCCGACGAACGCGGGGCCCTCGGTGACCACTGAGGCGAGGTAGCCGAAGAACGCCGAGTCCGCGACCAGCAGCAGCACCAGCGCCCCGAGCGGCAGCCGCCAGCCGAGGGCGAGCGGGAGCCCGACCGTGACGGCGGCGACTGCGATCGCCGCGAGCACGCACCCGACGACGCCCAGAATGATCAGGTTTAGCGCGGCCGGGTCGTCGAGCAGCGCGCCGATCCACTGGGCGAGCCGGGCCAGCCACACCTGGCTCGCCGCGTACACCGAGACGCAGGAGTTGCTGCCCCGGTACATGAGCTCGACGAACTCGTCGCCCACCCGGTCGCCGTCGGACGCGCCGACCTGGCACAACAGCCGCCAGCCGTCGCCGTTGTCGGTGAGGCCGACCGGTCTTGGCACCAGGAACCGGAGGAGGAGCGCGCCGAGCGAGACGGCGAACGCGCCCACCGCGAGCGGGACGGTCGATCGGGCTGAGCGAAACATCGGGGCTCATCCTCCGACACCGGTGTGACGGCCGCTCGACAAGGGCGACAAAATCACGTTTCCGAGGCGCCCAGCCGGGCCCAACCGGCGTGTCACCGCCGATTGCGAAGATGGACTCGTGGAGATGCCCAGGCTGGTCGCGTCGGACGTGGACGGCACGCTGCTCGACCCGATGGCCCGGCTGACCCACCGCACCGCCCGCGCCATCGCCAGGGTGATCGCGTCCGGAACGCCCTTCGTGCTGGTCAGCGGCCGGCCGCCGCGGTGGATCACCCCGGTGGCGCGGCTGGCCGACCTGGACGGCTACGCGGTCTGCGCCAACGGCGCCGTGGTCTACGACATCGCCGCCGGCCGGGCGGTGCTGGTGCGCGGGCTGGACCCGATGGTGCTGCACGACGTGACCCACGCGCTCGGCCGGGCGCTGCCCGGCATCCGGGTCGCCACCGAGCGGGCCAGCACGAACACGCTGAGCATCCCGGCGTACGTGTCCGAGCCCGGCTACAGCAACCCGTGGGGCGACGGGGAGAACACCGAGCTGCCGCGGGCCGAGGTGCTCGGCCACCCGGCGACCAAGCTGCTGGTCCGGCACCGCGGCATGACCAGCGAGGAGATGGCCGAGGCGGCCCGCGAGGTGCTCGACCACGAGGTGGACGTCACGTTCTCCACCAGCAGCGGCCTGATCGAGCTGTCCGCACGGGGCGTGACCAAGGCGTCCGGTCTGGCCGAGGTGTGCCAGCGGCTGGACGTCTCCGCCGGCGAGGTGGTCGCGTTCGGGGACATGCCCAACGACGTGGAGATGCTGCGCTGGGCCGGGCACGGGGTGGCCATGGCCAACGCGCACCGCGAGGCGCTTGCCGCCGCCGACGAGATCACCGCGCCCAACTCCGAGGACGGCGTGGCCCAGATCCTCGAGCGGTGGTTCTGAGAAACTGTCCGGATGCCAACGCTCGTGGTCGTGCGGCACGCCAAGTCCGACTGGTCCGAGGCGAGGCTCGACGAGCAGCGCCCGCTGGCCGAGCGCGGCCGGCGGGACGCCCCGGCGATCGGCGCGTGGCTGGCCACCCACGTCGAGCGGATCGACCTGGTGGTGTGCTCGCCGGCGCGGCGGGCCCGACAGACCTGGCAGCTCGCCGGGGCGGCGCTCGACCCGCAACCCCCGGTCCGCTACGACGAGCGGGTGTACGAGGCGGGGCCGACCGAGCTGCTGACCGTGCTGGCCGAGCTGCCCGCCGAGATCCGCACCGTGGTGCTGGTCGGCCACAACCCCGGCCTGTCCGACCTGGTCACGCAGCTGATCGGCGAGCCGCACGAGCTGAAGACGTCGTCGGTCGCCGTGCTCACCTGGCCCGGCTCCTGGGTGGACGCCGAGTTCGCCACCGCGACCCTGGCCGCCCACACGACGGCACGGGGTTGACCGGTCAGCTCTCGAACTTCTTGCGCCAGGACTCGATCGAGGTGAGGTCGGGCAGGGCTTCGCGGTAGGCCTGGCGCAGCCGGGGGAACTCGCGGGACACCCGGGCGTGGTTGGCGATGGCCTGGCGCAGCATCGCGCGGAACAGCCGGGGGTCGCGCTTGCGGAAGGCGACGCCGCGGCCGTCGGCGGTGGTGACGGTGGCGCCGTCGAGGCGGCCCATGAGGAACCAGCGGGCGTCCTGCGCCGGGATGTTCAGCTGCGGCCGGTCCTGGTGCTCAGGGCTGACCGGGCGCAGGTTGTGCAGCAGCCCGGACAGCAGCGTGCGGACGATCTTCACCTTGCCGGTGGGCGGCGTGAGGAACTGCTCGGCCCACACCGCGTCGGCGGTCGGGAGCGGGAACTCCTTGGTGGAGGACACGATCCGGCCGTCGTCGAACTGCGCGCGCCGCTCCCGCACCTCGGGCAGCGCGGTGCCGAGCCGGTCGAACAGCGTGTCCGGCCCGGCCAGGAAGTCGTTGATCGCCATCTCCTGCAGCGCGATCGTGGAGTACTCCAGCGAAAGCAGATGCTTGAGGGTGATCTTCATGGTCTCCTTGAGCAGGCCGCGCGCCGTCGGGTCGGTGCCGTGCAGCGCGGCGTTGATCAGGCGGTTGCGCAGGTGGAAGTAGGCCTGCCAGTCGGTGACGTCGTCCTTGTCCTCGAACGGCATGTGCCACACTGCGATCCCGGGCACGGTCGCGGTCGGGAACCCGGCCTCGCCGGCCCGCAACCCGTACTCCATGTCGTCGCCCTTGATGAAGAACGGCATGGGCAGGCCGACCCGCTCGGCGACGACGCGCGGGATCAGGCACATCCACCACGCGTTGAAGTCGACGTCGATGCGCCGGTGCAGCTCCTCGGACTCGCGCAGGCTCTCGTCGGCGAAGTCGTGGTTGAGCTCGCAGTTCGGCGCGATCCGCCAGCGCATCACGTACCGGTCGACCACCTCGCCCATCGACTGCAGCACCGAACGCCGCTGCACGGACAGCATCTGGCCGCCCACGAGCATCGGCTGCTGGGCGAACCGGGAGAACGCCACCGCGCGCAGGATTGCGTCCGGCTCGACCACGATGTCGTCGTCCATGAACATGATCTGCTCGGCGTCGGTCGTGGTGAGCGCCTCGAACATGCTCCTGGCGTACCCGCCGGAGCCGCCGTAGTTGGGCTGCTCGATGACCCGCAGGCGGTCGCCGAGCCCGGCCGCGGCGGCCTCGAACCCCTCGGCGGCGCGGACCTTCCTCGTGCCCCCGTCGGCCACGAACACCGTGTTGATCGCCTCGAGCACCAGCGGGTCGCCGCCAAGCGCGGTGAGCACGCCGAGCAGGTCCTCGTTGCGGTTGAACGTGGTGATGCCGATGGCCAGGCTGGCCCGGCCCGGCGCCGGCACGCCCGCGTACCAGCCGCTGTCGGAGATCACCACCTCGTCGTCCTCGGTGGTGATGTCGAACCAGTACCAGCCGCCGTCGGAGAACGGCGCGAGCTCGAGCCGGAAGTCGCGGACGACCGGCCCTGGACCTTCGATCATCTCGCCGCGGACGTGCACGATGCCGCCGTCGGCCTTGGACCGGTAGATGTCGACCCGGCAGGAGCCCTGCACCCGGATCCGCAGCACGACCTCGTCCAGCGTGGTCCACCGGCGCCAGTAGCTGGCCGGGAACGCGTTGAAGTAGGCCGCGAAGGACACCTCGGCCTGTGCCGGGATGCGCATCGAGGTGCGGCTGATCGCCCGGGACCGGGCCGGGTTCGACGGGTCCTCGTCGAGGTAGAGCCCGCGCACGTCCAGCGGGTCGGCCTGCCGGGCGACGATCACCCGCTGCAGCAGGGCGCCCGGCACCGGGGTGCCGTTGGTCGCGGGGACCGGCTCGACCTCATGGGCGGAGGCCGGGCGCACGACCTTCCTGCGGACGCGCGGGGTGGGCTGAGGTTTCGTCGTTTCCGACATTTCCGACATCGACTGCGCTACTCCGTATCCGTGTGGGCGATTCCCGACGTTAGTCCAACCGACGCAGCCCGGCACCGTCTGGCAGCTCCGCGAAGCCGAGGCCGCACTCCGTACAACGCAGTGAGTCCGGCAGCCGGTTGCCGCACTCGCACACCCAACCCTTGCGGCGGGCCGGGTTGCCGGCCATGAACGCGTGCGCCGGCACGTCCCGGGTGAGCACCGCCCCGGCCGCGGCGAACGCGTAGCGGCCGATCTCGATGCCGCAGACCACGACGGCGCCCGCGCCGAGCGAGGCGCCGCGGCGGACCACGGTGCCCAGCAGCTCGTCGGGCCCCTTGCGGATCGCCGCGCGCGGCCGCATGTCGTTGGTGAACAGCACGTTGGGGCCGAGGAAGACCTCGTCCTCACAGATGACGCCGGAGAACACCAGTGTGGCGTTCTTGACCGTGACCCGGTCGCCGAGCACCGCGCCGTCCTCGACGAACGCGTGGTCGCAGACGTTGCAGTCCCTTCCGACCACGGCGCCCCGCATGACGTGCGCGAACGCCCACACCCGGGTGCCCTCGCCGACCTGCTCGCTCTCGCACAGCCCGTTCGGGTGGACGAAAACCCCGGTCGTCACGGTCATGACCGCACCGCGTCGGCGACCACCTGCACCACCCGCTCCTGCTGCTCGGCGGTGATCTCCGGGAACAGCGGCAGGGACAGGATCTCGCCGCCGAGCCGCTCGGCCACCGGGAACGCCCCCTTGCCGTAGCCGAGGTGAGCGAACGCGCCGGTCAGGTGCACCGGGGTCGGGTAGTGGATGCCCGCGCCGATCTTGGCTTCGTGCAGCCGGGACAGCACCTCGTCCCGGTTGGGCACCCGGATCACGTACAGGTGCCACACCGGCTCGTTGCCGGGTGCCACCACCGGGGTGAGCACGCCCTGGACGTCGGCGAGCAGCTTGTCGTAGCGCTCGGCGGCGGTGCGGCGGGCGGCGTTCCAGCCCTCCAGCCGGCGCAGCTTGGCCGACAGCACCACGGCCTGCAGGGTGTCCAGCCGGCTGTTGAAGCCCAGCGTGGAGTGCTCGTACTTGCGCGGCGAGCCGTGGTCGCGCAGCAGCCGCACGGCGGTGCTCAGCTCGTCGGACGACGTGAGCACGGCGCCGGCGTCACCGTAGGCGCCGAGGTTCTTGCCCGGGTAGAAGCTGGTCGCGGCGATGTCGCCGAGCGAGCCGGCCGGCAGCCCGTGCCGGCGGGCGCCCTGGGACTGGGCGGCGTCCTCCAGGATCGCGACCTCGCGCGGCAGCCCCGTGCGCAGCGACTCCACCGCGGCCGCCTGGCCGTACAGGTGCACCGGCAGCACGACCCTGGTGCGCGGGGTGACCGCGGCGACCGCGGCGTCGACGTCGATCAGCGCGGTGTCCTCATGGCAGTCCACCAGCACCGGGGTGGCGCCGGAGCGGGCGACCGCCTCGGCGGTGGCGATGAACGTGTTGGCCGGCAGGATCGCCTCGTCGCCGGGCCCGACGCCGAGCGCGCGCAGGGCCAGCTCGATCGCGTCGGTGCCGTTGGCCACGCCGATGCAGTGCGCGACGCCGGTGTAGCCGGCGTAGGCCGCCTCGAACTCGGCCACCTGGGGGCCGTTGATGAACGCGGTCCTGGCCAGCACGGCGTTCCAGCCGGCGGCCACCTCCTCGGCCACCTCGGCGTGCGGGGCGGCCAGGTCGACGAGGGGGATGGGCTGCTCGTTGGTCATCGGGTCACCGCCGCCTTCCGGTCGATGGCCGCGGCCAGCGCGTCGACGATCAGGCGCTGGTCGGCATCGGTCAACTCGTGGTGCAGGGGCAGGATCACCGAGCGGGTGGCCAGCCGCTCGGTGACCGGGAGGGGGCCGTGCGGGTGGCCCTCGTAGGCCGGCTCGAGGTGGCTCGCCATGATCCCGCGGCGCGCGGAAACGCCCGCGTCGGCAAGGCTCCTGAGCACCTCGAGCAGTGGGGGCGCCTCGTCGGGCAGCAGCACCCAGAACGACTGGTAGTTCGTCGTGCCGTACGGCGGATCGTCCACAGAGGACAGACCGAGCGGGGCGAGCAGCTCGTGGTAGCGGGCCGCCAGCTCCCTGCGCTGCGCGACGATCCCGGGCAGCCGGCGCAGCTGCACCAGGCCCATCGCCGCCTGCATGTCGGTCATCCGGTAGTTGAACGCGGTCTCCAGGTACTGCTCGAGCACCGGGCCGGAGCGATGCCGCTCGGCGGCCGACACGCTCATCCCGTGCTCGCGCAGCTGGCGCAGCCGCACCGCCCACTCCGGGTCGTCGGTGGTGACCATGCCGCCCTCACCGGTGGTGAGCACCTTGCGCGGGTGGAACGACCAGGCGGCCAGCAGCGCGCCGGCGCCGACCGAGCCGCCGTAGACCGTGGAGCCGGCCGCGCAGGCGGCGTCCTCCACCACCGGGACGTCCCCGCACACCGCGCGGATCGCGCGCACGTCGGCCGGCACGCCGCCCTGGTGCACGATCATCACGGCCTTGGTGCTCGGGGTGAGCACGGCCTTGACGGTGTCCGGGGTGAGGTTGCCGGTGGACAGCTCGACGTCGGCGAACACCGGGGTGGCGCCGCAGTAGCGCACCGCGTTGGCCGTCGCGATGAACGACAACGACGGCACGACGACCTCGTCGCCGGGGCCCACCCCGAGCAGGTGCAGCACCAGGTGCAGGCCGGTGGTGCAGGACGACACCGCCACGCCGTGCGCGGCGCCGACGTGCGCGGCGAACGCCCGCTCGAACTCGGCGACCCGCGGGCCCTGGGCGACCCAGCCGGACCGCACCGTCTCGGCGACCGCGGCGGCCTCCTCCTCGCCCAGCATCGGGCGCATCACCGGGATCATGCGTTGACCGCCCGCTCCGCGCTCCACCACGCGACCAGATCGCGCAGGCCGTCGGCCAGGTTGATCTCCGGCCGCCAGCCGAGGTCGCGCTCGGCGGCGGAGATGTCGGCAAGGCGCCGGGTGACGCCGTTGACCGCGCGGGCCGGGCCGTGCTCGGGCACCAGGTCGGAGTCCATCGCGGCGAGCAGCGCGTCGGCCAGCTCACGCAGGCTGGTCTCGGTGCCGCTGGCGATGTTGTAGACGGCGTCGGTCACGTCGGCGCGGGCGGCGAGCAGGTTCGCCCGCGCGATGTCGTGCACGTGCACGAAGTCCATGGTCTGCGTGCCGTCACCGAAGATCAGCGGAGCCTCGCCCCTCGCGATCCGCTCCATCCAGCGGATCAGCACCTCGGTGTACAGCCCGTGGGTGTCCATCCGCGGGCCGTAGACGTTGAAGTAGCGTAGCGCCACGAACTCAAGGCCGTACATGGCCCGGAAGCTGCGCAGCATGCCCTCGTTGAACGCCTTGGCCGCGCCGTAGAACGTGTCGTTGTTGTACGGGTGGTGCCGCTCGGTGGTGGGGAACTGCTCGGCTAGCCCGTACACGCTGGCCGACGAGGACGCGATCACCTTGCGCACGTCGTTGGCCGCGGCCGCCTCCAGCACCGTGAATGTGCCGTCCACCAAGCATTCCAGGGCCAGCCGGGGCTCCTCGGCGCACTGCGTGATCCGGATCGCGGCCAGGTGGAACACCAGGTCGACGCCCTTGCTGAGCTCGCCGACCAGCGCGCGGTCGTTGATGTCGCCGTTGACGACGCGCAGCCGGTCGCCGCCGCGCTCGGCCGCATCGGCCAGGTTCTCCCGGCGGCCGCGGACGAAGTTGTCCAGCACGACCACCTCGGCGGCCCCGGCGTCGATGAGCCGGTCCACCACCGCGGAGCCGATCGTGCCGGCCCCGCCGGTCACCAGGGCCCGCTGGCCCTCGATCGGTTGGGCATTCGTCATGCTGTAACACCTGCCTCGCTCCGCTCGGCGTGGAAGGCATTCGCACAGGTCTTGCTGGGCACGTTGCGTTGGGCGCTCATGCCGACACCTCCTCCGGCAGCTCACTGGGGTCCAGCACCGGCATGAAGGCGCCACCCTGGGCCAGGCTGGCCGACGCCGCCTCCAGGATCGACAGCACCCGCAGGCCGGAGATGCCGTCGGTGAGCGGCGCCCGGCCCTCGGTGATCGACGCGGCGAACTCGGCCATCATCGTGCGCAACGCCTCCTTCTCGTTGAGCGCCGGGGCGACCATGTCCCCGGTGCGGTAGGAGACGATGGCCCTGGTCCGCGCGTCGTCGCCGTTGCCGTTGGAGTCGGTGCGGTCGACGCCCCGGTCGTAGATCGACAGGCGCTGGGCCGGCTGCAGGTCGTCCCACACGACCGTGCGGGCCGACCCGCCGATCACCATGGTGCGGATCTTGGTGGGGGACAGCCAGTTCACGTGCACGTGGGCCATCGCGCCGCCGGTGAGCTGCAGGGTCAGGTGCGCAACGCAGGCCCGCCCGGCGCCGATCGGGTCCGAGCCGTGCGCGGCCACCGCGATCGGGGTCACGTCGTCCGGCAGGATCGACAGGAAGATCGACAGGTCGTGCGGGGCGAGGTCCCACAGCACGTCGACGTCCGGCTGGACCAGGCCGAGGTTGATGCGCACCGAGTCGAGGTACTGGACCTTGCCGATGCCGCCGCCGCGGACCAGCTCGCGCAGGTGCTGCACGGCGGCGGTGTAGCAGTAGGTGTGGTCGAGCATGAGCGTCAGCCCGCGGCGCCGCGCGGCGGCCACCAGCTGCTGCCCCTCGGCCAGCGTGGCCGCCAGCGGCTTCTCCACCAGCACGTGCTTGCCCGCCTCCAGTGCGGCCATGGCCACCTGCAGATGGGTGGCGGCCGGTGTGGCGATCGCCACGGCGTGCACCGCGGGGTCGGCGAGCACCTCCTCCAGCGAGCCGCTGGCGCGCACCGTCGAGTAGGCACCAAGCACCTTGCGCGCGCGCTCGACGTCGAGATCGCACAGGTACTCCAGCCGCATGCCGGGCGTGGCCTGGGCATTGCGTACCAGGTTTGGTCCCCAGTAGCCGGCGCCGATCACGGCGAGACCGATGGGAGTTCGGCTCATCTATCTACAACCCCTTTGCGTCCACCCACGAGGCGGTGGACTTGGCCGTTACCAGGACGTATGCGCCGATCCACTCGCAGCAACCTCGGCGAGGCGAGCGCGGTGGAGACAATACCGTGACCATGGTTGTGGGCCGCGACACCCACCACGCCGCCAGGAACGGGGCAGGTAGTCTGCCGGCTGCGGGCCGTGCGCGTGTGGGTTTCCGCGAAGTCTCTCGAGGGATGGTTGCACACATGGGTTCGAGTACCAGTCCCGCCGCGCCCGAAACGGCCGAATCCGCCGGGCGGGCCGGGAACGGGGTCCGCCGGCTGCTCCCGGTGGCCGTCATGCTCGCCGCCGTCGGGTTCGTGGCCGCCCTCCCGCTGATCCGCAACCACATCTTCTACTTCTGGGACGACACCGCGGTGGTCGGTGTGCCGATGTGGCGGCGGATGGCCTCCGAGGTGCTCAGCGGGCACTTCCCGCTGCTGGAGCTGGACATGTGGCGGGGCGGGAACTTCGCCGCCGAGGCCGCGGTCGGCATGTGGAACCCGATCGCCCTTGCCCTGGCGGTGCTCACCTACCCGATCGACAACATGGCCCTGGCGATCACCATCGTGAAGGCCTTCTTCATGTTCATCCTTGCCGGCGGCTCGTACCTGCTGGCCCGCGACTACGGCGTGCGGCCGTGGCTGGCCGCCGCGATGGGCGCCGCGCTGCCGTTCACCGGCTACACGTTCTTCATGGACGCGGTGAACTGGGTCAACGGGCTCATGGTGACCGCGTTCGTGCCGTGGCTGTGGTGGACCGCCCGGCGGGCGATGCGCCGCGACAGGTCGGTGGTCTGGGTGGTCGTCGCCGGCTACCTGTGCTGCTCGCTCGGCCCGTACGGGCTGCTGGCCACCGGCGTGATCATGTTCGGGGTGCTGGTCGAGGCCTGGCTCACCGGCCACGCCCGGCGGATCGTGCCGATCGCGCTGTCCGGCATCGCCATCGGGCTGCTCAACCTGATGGTCTACGTGCCGCTGCAGAAGACCGTGTCGGTGGGCTACCGGGCCGACCAGACGACGATGAACAACGAGTTCCTGTCGCCGTCGATCAGTGACCTGATGGGCATGAGCACGCCGGCGTTCCAGCCGTACGTCTGGGCGTTCGGGGTCGACCACTTCCGCCTGCCGGCGATCTTCCTGGCCTGGTTCGTGCTGCCACTCCTGCCCTGGCTGAAGTGGGGGCTGGTGCGGCGGCGGTGGCGGTCGCTGCTCACCGTGTTCGTCACCGGCGTGGTGTTCCTGCTGCTGGTGCTCGGGCCGTCCAACGTGTGGCTGTTCCGCTGGCCCATGCGGCTGGTGGTCTACCTGTGGTTCCCGGTGATGCTGCTCTGGGTGGTCCTGGCCAACGAGGGCCTTGCGCACACCCGGGCACGGGCACGCGCGCTGGCCTCGGCCGCGATCATCCTGTTCGGCGCCTACCTGGCCTGGTCCGACCTGCCCGAGAACGACCTGCGGATCGCGGCCGGCGCGGTCCTGGTCGGGGTGCTCACCGCGCTGGTCGTGTGGCGCGGGCTCACCACCAGGGCCGGCGCGCTCGTGCTGCTGGCCGGCGTCGTCGCGGTGGGCGCGTTCCACGTCTACCTCTACCCGCGCAACCTGCAGACCGAGGCGTACAACCTGCCGACCAGCCAGCAGCTGATCAAGCAGCGGTTCGCCAAGTACCAGGGCGTGACCGTGCAACTGGTGCACGCTCCGCTGCTGCGCAGCGCCGGGGCCGACCATCCGGGCGCCGGCTACCGCGACTTCCTGCTCGGCGGGATGTACTCGGCGGCCGGGGTGGAGAGCCTCACCGGCTACGGCGGGCTGGGCTACACCAAGATGGACAACACGCTGTGCATGATCTTCGAGGGCTCCACCACCTGCAAGGAGGCCTGGGCGCGGCTGTGGGAGCGGCCGCCGGGCTACTCGGTGCCGCTGGCCGACCTGATCCGGGCCCAGACGATCGTGGTGCAGAACAGCCTGATCGACACCCGGTTCCAGCCGGCGCCCGACGGCTGGCGGCGCGACACCGCGGCCGAGGAGTCGGGCCTGGCGACCGTGTGGAAGCGGATCGACCCGCTGCCGTTCCCGGGCGGGCGGGTGTCCAACGTGTCCGCAGGCGTCGTGGTCGACGCCGACCAGATGACCGGCCGGGTCGACGAGCGGATCAACTACACCCGCACCACCGCGTCCGGCCCGGCCTCGCTGACGTTCGCCCGGTTGGCCTGGCCCGGCTACTCGGCCACGGTCGACGGGCGGCCGGCGCCGGTGCGCAGCGGGCCGTCCGGGCTGCTCGTCGTCGATCTGCCCGAGGGCGTCACCGGCGGTGAGCTGGAGCTGACCTGGCAGCCGCCGTCCACCCCGCTGCTGGTCGCCTCGTTCGCGATCGGGCTGCTGCTCACCGCCGGCCTGGGAATCTGGCCGGTGCTGAGCCGGCGGCGCCGGCGCCGCGGGGACGCCGAGCCGGCCGAGGGTCCGCCGCCGCCGGGGGCCGACCGCCCGCAGCCCGAGCCGATCGCGGTGGGGTGAGCCGAACCGTGACCACCAAGACTCCCCCGTCCCCCACGACCTCGAGGCCGTACCTGTCGAGCCGCTACGTCGCGCCGGTGCTGATGCTCGGCGTGGTCGCGGTCGGCGCCGCGCTTCCCGTGCTGCGCAACCACATCTTCTACATGTGGGACGACACCGCCGCGGTCGGCCTGCCCAACTGGCTGCGCATGGCCGACGCCATCACCCACGGCCGGCTGCCCCTGCTCGAGCTGGACATGTGGCGCGGCGGCGACCTGGCGGCCGAGGGCGTCGGCGGCATGTGGAACCCGGTCATCGTCCTGGTGGCGATCGCCGCGTCGACGTTCGACAACATGGCGCTGGCCATCACGCTGGGCAAGACGTTCTTCATGATGGTCATGGCGCTCGGCAGCTACCTGCTGGCCCGCGGGTTCGGGATCCGGCCGACGCTGTCCGCCGCCTACGGCACGATGCTCCCGTTCGCCGGCTACTCGCTGTTCGTCGACGGCACCGCGTGGGTCAACGCGCTGATCCTGTCCGCGTTCACGCCGTGGCTGTGGTGGGCGGCGCGGCGGGTGCTGCACCGGGACGGCTCGGTGCTGTGGGTGATCGTGGCGGCCTACCTGTGCCTGTCGCTCGGCAACCCGTACGGCCTGATCAGCACCGCGGTCGTGCTGCTGGCCGTGATGGTCGAGGCGTGGGTGGTCGGCAACCGACCGAAGATCGTCTGGCTGGCCCTCGCCGGCGGGGCGGCGCTGCTGCTCAACGTCCAGGTGTACCTGCCGCTCATGCTGTCCACCTCGGTCGGCTTCCGGGCCGACAACCACACGTTCAACAACGAGTTCTTCTCGCCGGACCTCAACGACCTGGCGACGATGAGCACGCCGAGCGCGCAGCCGTACATCATCTCCTGGGCGCTGCCCACGCTGAGCGTGCCGGCGATGTACCTGGCCTGGTTCGTGCTCCCGCTGCTGCCGTGGCTGCGCTGGCGGCGGCTCGTCGAGGTGTGGCGGCCGCTGACCTCGGTGCTGGTGCTCGGTGGGGTGTTCGGCCTGCTGATGCTCGGACCGTCGCAGATCTGGCTGTTCCGCTGGCCGCTGCGGCTGATCGACTTCGTCTGGCTGGCCGCCGGGCTCGCCTTCATGGTGCTGGCCAACTTCGGCCTGCACCGCACGCACCGGATCGGCCGGGCCGCCGGCTCGCTGGCGATCATCGTGGCGGGCGGGTACCTGGGCTGGGCCGACACCCCGACGTTCCTCACCCGGCACGTGGCGGCCGCGATCGTGGTGGCCGTGCTGGTGGCCCTGCTGATCCGGTTCGACGTGACCACCAGGCTCGGGTACGGCGTGCTGGCGCTCGGCACGCTGCTGGTGCTGGGGCTGCAGGTGTTCTGGTTCCCCGGGTTCTACAACGTGCTCAACTACCAGTTCCCGAACAGCCGGGCGCTGCTGGAGGAGCGGTTCGCCAAGTACGAGGGGCTGACCGTCCAGCTTGCCGACCTGCACCGGGTCGGCGGGCAGGACCTCGTGCCCGACCGGGCATACAAGGACATGCTGTTCGGCAACATGTACAGCGTCGCCGGCGTGGAGAGCACCACCGCCTACAGCGGGATCGGCTTCACCCGGTTCGACAACACGCTGTGCGCCGTGTACCAGGGCTCGACGACGTGCCCCGAGGCGTGGGGCGCGCTGTGGCGCAACTTCCCCGGCTACGACGTGCCGCTGGCCGACCTGCTGCGGGCGCGGACCGTCGTGGTGCAGAACAAGCTGATCGACACCCGGCGGTCCACCCCGCCGGAGGGCTGGCGGCGCGACACCGCGGCTGAGGAGTCGGGTCTGGTCACCGTGTGGAAGCGGATCGACCCGCTGCCGTTCCCGGGCGGGCGGCTGTCCCACGCAACACCCGGAGTATCTATTGTGGACGACCGGCCGGCGGGCGATGTGGCCGAGCGGGTGCGGTTCCACCGCGACGACGCGTCCGGTCCGGCCGCGCTGACGTTCGCCCGGCTCGCCTGGCCCGGCTACACCGCCACGGTGGACGGGCGGGCGCTGAACCTGCGCACCGGACCGGCCGGGCTGGTCGTGGTGGATCTCCCGGCGGGGGTGACCGCTGGTGAGGTCGAGCTGACCTGGAGTCCCCCCGGTGCGACCGTGTCCGCGGTGGCGCTCTACCTTGGTGCGGCGCTGTCCATCGGCCTGGTCATCGGGCCGTGGTACCTGCGGCGCCGCACCCGGCGTCCCGACCTCGGCGACGCCGAGCAGGCTCGTGACGACACGCCGGAGCCGGTGGGCACCGGCAGCTTGGTAGAAGGAGGCGTTCGATCTTGACCTCGCCCGAACGGTCCGGCAACGGCAGCTCGCCGACTCGGCGCCCGCTCGTCACGATCATCGCCCCGGCGTACAACGAGGCCGGCAACGCCGCCGGGCTGGTCGACTTCTTCCGGCAGATCCGGTCCCGGCGGCCGGAGTTCGACTTCGAGCTGGTGGTGGTGGACGACGGCTCGACAGACGACACCTCGCGGCTGGTGCAGGAGGCGCTCGCCGACGACGACGTGGCCAGGGTGGCGACGTTCTCCCGCAACTTCGGCTCGCACGCGGCGATCACCGCGGGCCTCGCGCTGTCCCGCGGGGACTGCGCGATCACGATCGGCACCGACCTGCAGGAGCCGATCGAGATGGTCGACCAGTTCCTCGACGCCTGGCAGGACGGCAACGAGCTGGTCTGGTCGGTGCGCGAGACCCGCAACGTGCCCAAGGGCAAGGGGTTCGCCAACTGGCTGGCCCGGGTGTTCAACGCGGTGTTCTACCGGTTCGCCAACCTGCCGAACCTGCCGAAGGAGGGCCCGGCCCAGGTTCTGCTGTCCCGCAAGGTGATCGACGTGCTCAACGCCATGCCGGAGCGCAACCGCAACATCTTCGGCATGTTCGCCTGGGTGGGCTTCAAGCAGACCACGATCTACTTCCACCAGAAGCCGCGGGCGTCCGGCAAGAGCAAGTGGACGACGGCCAAGAAGATCCGCCTGGTGATGGACTCGTTCGTCCAGTTCTCCACCGCGCCGTTCCTGGCCACGATGCTGCTCGGGGTCCTGCTCGCCCTGCTCGGCCTCGGCGGCGGGCTGGCCGCGCTGATCGTCGCGCTGGCCACGCTGAGCGCCCCGGTCGGCTGGCTGCTGGTGCTGTGCTCGGTGTTCTTCGTCGGCGGGCTGCAGCTCGCGGCGCTCGGCGGGTTCGGCGAGTACGTGTGGCGCGCCGGCGACGACGCCCGCCGCCGCCCGCTGTACATCCTCAGCGGCGTGCACGACCACGGCGCCCCCGCGTCCGCGCCAATGACGACCCGTTCCGAGGTAGGCGTGGAAGCCTAGGACCTACCTGCGGAACCTCAGGGGACCGTGACGGCAGCCAGCCACAATCCACCGGACTCCGCACCGTCGGCTGGCATGCGACCGACGCATTGAAATTCCGGGGAGGCGGAACTGTTCACGGTTCTGTTCCTCGTCTGGGCGGCGGTGGCGCTGCTCCTGATCGCCGCGGGACCGTGGCTGGCCACCAACCGGTGGTGTCGGCTCGTCGCCCTGGTCGCGGTCCTCGGCCTCGGCCTTGTCCACCAGCTGATGTTCGCCTCGCTGGCCGAGGACGCGTTCATCAGCTTCCGCTACGCGATGAACCTGGCCGAGGGCAACGGGTTGGTGTTCAACGTGGGTGAGCGGGTCGAGGGGTACTCCAACTTCCTGTGGGTGCTGCTGATCGCCGCGCCGCGCGCGCTGTTCGACGCCGACATCGTGCTGGTCGCCAGGGTGCTGGGGATCGGGTGCGCGCTCGGCTGCGTCGTGCCCGCGTACCTGCTGGCCGGGCGGATCGCCGGCGGCTCGGCGGGCGTGCTCGCGGCCGCGATCACCGCGGCGTCGAGCAGCCTCGCCGCCTACGGCCCGAGCGGGCTGGAGACGCCGCTGTTCGCGCTGCTCGTGCTGGCCACCCTGGTTGCGGCGTTGTCGGGCCGGACGTTCAGCGCCGGGCTGCTGGTCGCGCTGGCCACCATGACCCGGCCCGACGGTGTGGTGGTCGCCGTGCTGCTCGGCCTGTGGCTGATCATCCAGCCGCTCCGCGGCCGGGCCCGGTGGCACGCGCCGGTCCTGTTCGTCGCGGGCGCCGTGCTGCTCGCCGGGCCGTGGACGCTGTGGCGGCTGGACTACTACCGCTACTTCCTGCCCAACGCGCTCGCGGCCAAGTCCGGCATGCCGCTTGACGACCTGCTCGACCAGGGTTGGCGGTACCTGACCGGCTTCCGCGAGGCGACGTGGGCGCTGCTGATCCTCGTTCCGCTCGCGATCCTCGCCCAGCTCGTCCGCTGGCGCCGGATCCCGGGGTACGCCCGCGGCCCGGTGTGGCTGGTGCTCATCCTCGCGATCGGGCAGGCCGTGTTCGTCGACTTCGTCGGGGGCGACTGGATGCCCGGCTGGCGGCTGCTCGCGCCGGTCATGCCACTGCTGGCCGTCGGCCTGGCCGCGACCTGCGTGCTGGTCCGCGGCGGCGATCCGGACCGCCGCACGCCCGTCGCCGACCGGATCGGACCGATCCTGGCGGCCACGGTGAGCGCGCAGCTGCTCGTCGCGTCGGTCTACAACCCCAGCATGAAGGGCCACTTCGACGCGTGGAAGTCGGAGCTCTACGAGATGTCGAGCATGGGCGCCTGGGTGCACCGGACCCTGCCCCCCGGCACGGTGATCGCCACCTACGCCAACGGCGCACTGTCCTATGAGGCCGGTCCACGGCTGACCGTGGTGGACGTGCTCGGCCTGACCGACGAGCACATCGCCCGGCGCGGCAAGCGGCTGCCCGGCGCCGTCGTGGGACACGCCGCGTACGACTACGCCTACGTCGTCAACGTCCGCAAGCCCGACATAATCTTCATGCGCGGCAACGGGTTCTCCCTGGTGCCCGCGTGCGACTTCATGCCCGAGCTCAAGGACCACTACCAGGGCGTGGTCTTCCGGGTCGCCGGCAAGGCCCGGTGGGCGCCGGTGTACGTGCGCAAGGAGCGGGCCGACAGCGTCGTCAGGATGCTCGACGCCGACCCCGACTTCGACCGCGCGCGCTGCCCGGCATAGCTGACCGGCCCCGGCGACTTCGCCAAGATCGCCCACGTGAGAAACGACGGCCGTCGTTTCCAGCTCCGCGATCCGGAATGTGCCGGCCCAGCGGGGCGCCAGCCGGCCACATCAGCTTCCGAACCCGCCGGTGATGGACCGGGATGATGGTGGTCGGACCACCACCACGATCAAGAACCCCGCTGTCACGGACCGCTGGGACGTTGCCCGGCGCAGCCGGGAGCGGACCATCGGCACTAATCCCGGCCGGTGCAGGTGACGGCGAGGTTTCCGTCGGGGGCGTAGTGGTAGCCGCACTGGATGTGGCCGCCCTCGAAGGTCTGGGTGACCGTCATGCGGTCGGGCGACCAGATCTCGTTGGCGGTGGGCAGGCGGAACTTCGAGGCGGTGCCGCCGAAGCGCCACCAGGCTTCCCTGATGTCCCAACGAATCGTGACCGCGCCGGCGGGGGTGCCGATGATCGTGGCGGCCTGGAAGTGCTGGTAGGTGCCGCCGGGCACGCCGTCGAGCGGGGTCTGCTCCAGCTTGGGCAGGCCGTCCCAGGCGACGTCGCCGTCGGCACGCAGCCGGGTGAGGAAGGCGTCCGAGACCAGCCGGGCGCCGGTCTGCGGGCCGTAGATGATCGCCCGGTTCGGTCCGAACAGGACGTACACGCCGTCGCGGCCCGGGGTGGGCAGCTGGTCGGAGGTGGGGAAGCCCACCGCCGCCACGTCCCCGCCGGTTCGGAACCGCTGGCGCACCGCGCCGGACATCCAGTAGCCCACGCCGGTCGCGTGGGACGCGTAGATGCTCAGGCCGTAGTTCTGGAAGTCGGCGAACCTCCCGGCGCCGTCCGGGGTGTCGAGCGCGTCGGTGATCGGGTAGCCGGCGATGCCGGTGACGCTGCCCAGCTGCCAGTACTTCGCCCGCACCGCCCCGGTGAGCGCCCGCGCCCCGGTGCTCGGGCTGTAGTACACCGACACGTCCTTGGAGAACTTGACCCCCTCGCCGGTCCCGCCCGGCATCGGCTCCTGGTCGATCATGGCGTGGCCCCAGCCGTCGGCGCGGTTGTTCTCGATCCACCGCTGCCGGAACGCCCCCGAGAACCAGTGCGCCCCGAGGTCCGACCGCCACGTGATGGTGACCGTCGTGCCCCACTTGGCGAACTCGGCGTACCGCCCGCCGTCGGCGGTGCCGACGACCTCACCGAGCGTCCCCCCGCCGCCGAGGGCGGTGTACTTCTGCTGGATCGCCGCCCGGCTCGGGTCGTCCTGCGGTACCGGATCCGCGGCCGCCCTGGCCGGCGCCGTCAGCGGCACGGCCAGCAGCACCGCGGCCAGGGCGGCGCGCAGCAGCCAGGTTGATCTCACGTGGAGTTCCCTTGCCTCGGATGCGCCCGCTGCCCCGCCAGTCGGCGCACAGCGACTGTGGCCTGCAGTTTGACCGACCCCCACGACGAAAGGCAACAGGCCATAAGTCACAGCACGGGCGCGTAACGGCGACTTGATCGCCGTACGCGCCCATGCGGTGACGAGCTACAACCGGCCGGCCAGTGCCGGCGGGATCTGCCCGGCCGGAACCGGCTTCAGCCCCGCGGCGCCGGACTCGGCCGTGCTGGCCGCGGCGAACCGGTCGCAGTTGTAGAACAGCGTGTCGGTGGCCACCTCGTAGAGGTACCGGCACTCGATGAAGTCGTTCTCGAAGCTCTGCGACAGGGTGAAGGTCGGGTTGCCGACCGGGTCCGGGCCCGTGTCGGTGAAGACCTCCTCCGAGATCGGCAGGCCCTCGACGACGTAGCCGCCGCGCGCCCACCACTCGCCGCGCAGCTGGAAGGCGACCGAGTGCACGCCGGTCTCCGGGCTCGCGGTGATCGTGGCGAACTGGAAATGCTGGTAGCTGCCGGTCGGCCGCTGCTCGAGCGGGGTCCGCTCGTTCTTGGGCAGGCCGTTGTCCGCGACGTCGCCGAGGGCACGCAGGTGGTCGAGGAACTCGTCGGCGACGAGCCAGGCACCGGTCTGCGGGCCGTAGATGATGGCGCGGCTGGGTCCGAACAGGACGTAGTTGCCGTCGGCGCCGGCCGTGGCGAACTGGTCGGAGGTGGGCAGGCCGAGGGCCGCCGAGCCGTGGAACCGGAACCGGTTGCGGATCGCGCCGGACAGCCAGTGCGCGCCCGTGGCCGGGGAGCTGTAGATGCTCAGCATGACGTTCTGGAAGTCGGCGAACTCGCCGCCGGCGACGGCGGGATCCGGCTGCACGTCGGTGATCGGGAAGCCGGCGATTCCCGTCACGCTGCCCAGCTGCCAGTACTTGCCGCGGACCGGGCCGAACAGGGCCTTGGCCCCGGTGGACGGGCTGTAGTAGACGGAGATGTCGGAGGTGTAGCGGACGGCCGCGCCGAACCCGCCGGTCGTGGCCTCCTGGTCGATGGCGGCGTGGCCCCACTTGTCGGCGCCGCCGGCGTCGACCCACCGGGCGCGGATGGCGCCGGAGAACCAGTGCGCGCCCACGTCGGACCGCCACGTGATGGCGACCATGGTGCCCCACTTGGCGAACTCGGCGAACTTGCCGCCGTCGGCGGTGGGATTGATGGGGCCGAGCGGCCCGTTGGCGGGGCCGGTGGCGCCCAGCTCGGCGTACTTCGCCCGGATGGCGTCGTCACCGGCGTCGAGCGCCGCGGCCGGCGATGCGGTGATCACCGCGGTGGTTGCGGCGAGTGCGGCCAGCAGGGCAGCACTCATTGACACGATAGATCTCACCCAGTTTCCCCTCAGGTCAGCGCCGCCTGCCCCGCCAGCCGGCGCGCGTGGTGACGGTGCGCAAGTCTCGCCCGTCCGTATCACAGGACGCAATGGTGCGACCAAAAGTTGCCGACAATTTGCCGATTACGGAAATCAGACGCAGGCGTGGGTGCGGTCGTCACACGTGATGCTGCCGCCCTCGAACGCCTGGCGGAACGCGTACTGGCTCACGTAACGGCCGTTGTCGGTGGGCAGGCCGAGCGGGCCGGTGTAGCCGCCGCGGCGCCACCACTCGGCGCGGACGTCGGAACGCAGCGAGAAGACACCCTGCGGGGTGCCGATGATCGTCGCGTTCACGAAGTGCTGGTAGGTCGACCCGGGGCGCCCGTCGAGCAGGAGCTGCTCGGTCTTGGGCAGGCCGTCGCGGGCCACGTCGCCGTCGGCGCGCAGGCGGTCGAGGAAGCCGTCGGACACCAGGTGCGCGCCCGTGGCGGAACCCCAGATGATCACCCGGTTCCAGCCGAACAGGACGTAGAGGCCGTCCACGCCGCCGGTCGGCGCCTGGTCCGAGGTCGGGAACCCGAGCCCGGCGAGGCCGCCCGCGTCGCGCCAGCGCTGCCGCAGCGCGCCGGAGAACCAGTGCGCCGCGCCGCCTTCCGGGGCGTAGATGCTGACCAGGCCCTGGAAGTCGGCGAACCGGCCGAACAGCGTGGGGGTGTCCATAGTGTCGGTGATCGGGAAGCCGAAGGTGCTCTGCGTGGCGCCCAGCTCCCAGTACTTCTGCCGCACCGCGCCATTGAGGATGGCCGGGCCGGTCGCGGTGCTGTAGTAGATCGACGAGCCGTTGGCGAACTTCGACGCCGCGCCCGGCCGCCCCGGGGTCTCCACCTGGTCGATCACCGGGTAGCCCAGCGCCGCCGGGCCGCCGGACCCGGTCCACTTGTGCATGATCCCGCCGGACAGCCAGTGCGCCCCGGTCGTCTGGTGCCAGGCGACCAGCACGTTGCCGGTGCCGAACAGCGTCCCGAGCCCGTCGCCGACCATCGTGTCCTCGGGCCGGAAAGCGCCACCCATGAAGGAGCCGTCGCCGCCGAGCTCCAGCCACTTCGCGTAGACCGGCGACTGGTGCCAGCCCTCGGCGAGCGTCGCGACCCGGTTGCGGATCCGGCCGAGCAGGCCGTATGCGACGGTGCCTGGGCACTCGGTGAAGCCGCTGTCCCGGTGGCCGAAGATCGTCGGCAGGGTGACCACGGTGCCGGCCGGCCAGCGCGCGGTGCCGCCGCCGCTGGACACCAGCTCGGTGACGCCGAGCGGGTTGCGGTAGCTGCCGCCGAGCTTCCACGCGGCCATCGCCGACACCGACTCCAGCGTGGCGTCGGTCGGGGCGACGTCGGTGAACGTGCCGAGCATGGAGATGCCGAACGTGAACGTGTTGAAGCCGCCGGCGTGCGCGCCGATCGTCGGGTATTGCAGGCCGCCGGCCCGACCCTCGAAGATCGTGCCGCACTTGTCGACCAGCACGTTGTAGCCGATGTCGCCCCAGCCGTTGGTGACCGCGTGGTAGCGGTAGATGCCCCGGATCAGCTCAGCGGATTGCTCGCAGGTGTAGTCGTTGGTGCCCGCGGTGTGGTGGATCGCCACGGCCTTGGTGGTGGACGCGTACTCCGGCGCCCAGGTCATCATGCTCTCGTCGGCGCCCCACTGCGCCCTGGTCACCACGGTCGGCATGCCGGGCGTGGCCGCGGCGGCCGCGGCGCCGCCGAGCCGGGCGTCGGTGGGCGCCGAGCCGGGGTCGACCGTGACCAGCTCGAGCCCGTCGGTGACCGGCCGGCCGGCCCGCTGCGCCCGCACCTGGACGTCGTGCGTCGGCCCGGTCCACAGCGGCTCGGAGGCGCTGCTCGGCCGCCGGATCTCGGGCTGGTCGTCGGACGGGTCAAGGGCCGTCCACGTCGACCAGCCGCCGGCCGTGCGGTGCCGGACCTCGACGGTGTCCGGCCGCGCCCCGGTCCAGCGCACGCCGACCATGGCGAACGACCGGTCGCTGTGCACCTCCCGGACGCCCGCCTCGACCGCGCGGGCCGCGTCCAGGCGCACCGAGTCCGACGTCGCCCGCACCGCGGCGGGTGGCGGCACGTCGGGGTGGCTCAGCCCGTCGGCGCTCGGCGGCGCCGGCCGCACCGGCTGAGCCTGCGACTCGGCGGGAAGGAGCCCGACGGCGCCGGCAAGGGCGCAGGCGGCGACAATGGTGGCGCGTAACGGCATGCGCGGCAGTATGCCCTAGGCAGTTTTTAAGCTCGGGCAAGGCCGCCCTGTCGCCTCGGTGTTTTCTAGCTCGGGCAAGGCCGCCGGGCGCCTTCGGCGCCGGCCTGGGGTCGGGTTGCTTGGGTGGT
>NZ_DASZCQ010000011.1:0-16703 GCF_035942955.1 Actinophytocola sp.
GCCGAGGCCATGGAGTCGCAGGCGTATGACTGGACCGGCCGCGCCGAGCGGGCTCCGCGGCCCAGGCCGACGCGCACACCCGACGTGCCCACCGTCCCCGCCGACGCGATGGCGGCCGCCCGCGACGCCCCGACCGAGCCGATCCCGGTCACCCCGTCGTCGCCCGAGTACGCCGGTCGCGGGTGATCACAGGGCGGCGCGGCGGCGCCGGAGGTGGGCGCGTTCGGCGTCGGTGCGGACCAGGCGCAGGGCGGCGTCGAAGGCGGCGGCGGCCTCGGTGGGCCGGCCGAGCCGTCGAGCCGCACCGTGGCCGCGTTGCTCGCCGGCGCCAGCTCCTCGCCGCCGCGCAAGCATGGCGGCGAAGCGTTCGTGGCGGCGGTGTGCGCGCGGCTCTGCTCCTCCGTTCCGGATGATGACGCCGCCGGACCCCGAAATCGACAACCCGCCGGCGAAGAGTTCAGCGGCGTCGCTGGAGGAACCAGCGGGTGAGCTCGGTACGGGTGGTCAGGCCGGTCTTGGCGAGGATGCTGCGGACGTGGCTTTCCACCGTGCGTTCGGACAGCACGAGCTTGCCTGCGATGTCCCGGTTGGACAGTGCACGGGCGACGAGGTTGGCCACCTCGCGCTCGCGCGGCGTGAGCGGATCGGCGGCGCGGGCCATGGCCGCGGCCTCGGCGAGGAAGGCGTCCGCGTCGCGCAGCAGGCCCGGCATGTCAAGGCGGCGCGCCTCGGCCGCGGCCGCGCGGGCCAGCTCGACCGCGCGCGGCGGATCTCCGGTCGCGGCAAGCGCCCTTGCCAGACCCAATCGTCCACATGCGACATACGGGCGGGCGCCGAGCAGCTCGTCGATCCGCAGCCCCTCCTCGTAGTGCGCGACCGCCGCCTCGGGATCGCCGCAGCCGAGGTCGAGGTCGCCGAGTACGCGGGCCACGGATCCTTGGTAGACAACGGTTCCCGCGCCGATCGCGACCACGCTCCCGAACAGCTCGGTGATCCGGTCGCGCAGCCTGCGGCATCCGTCCACGTCGCCGAGCGCGCAGGCGAGCCTGGCGACATAGGTCAGCCCGGCGGCGGCCACCCCGCGCTCCATCTCGGCCAGCCTGCCGATCAGTGCCCGGTAGAGGTCTGCCGCCTCGTCGCGCCGGCCGGCAAGGAGCAGGGTGGCCGCGACGATCGCCTGCCCGACCAGGGGAAAGCTCCGTACGCCGCCGACCAGGTCCGTCCACCCTGCAGTCAGCTCGGCCGGGTCGTCGCGCAGCAGCGCCAGCGTGACCGACTGGCCGAAATGCGTGAAGCGCACCGACACGTCCTGCCAGTCCTCGGCGATCTCGGCGGCCTGCGCGGACAGCCGGCGGCCGGATTCGAAGTCCCCGACGAGCGCGGCGATCGACGCCTCGCGGCGCAGCAGATGCCAGCGCACCAGCGGCAGGCCGGTCCGGTCGGCCAGCGCCCGCAGCTCGCCGACCTCCCGCCGCGCCCACGCCATGTCCGCTTGGTGCACGGCCGCGTCGGAACGCCACACGTGCGCCCACAACCGCGCCAGCGGCCGCCCGGCCGGTTCGGCCAGCTCGATCGCCCGCCGGCCGAGGTCGATCAGCTCGGCGTCGTGCCAGGGCTGCCACTTCAGCCAGGCGTGCGCCCGGATCGCGTCCAGCTCGGCGTTCATGTCGCCGCTGGCCGTCGCAAGCTCTAGCGCGCGCTCCGACCAGGTGACCGCCTCGTCGTCGGCGTCGCGTTCGAACAGCGCGCAGGCCAGCTGCGCCTCGACCCGGGCGCGAAGCGCGGGCGGCATGCCCTCGCCGGGCAGCCGCAGCGCCCGCCGGCACAGGTCCTCGACCAGCTGGTTGATCTCCGGATGGCTGATGCCCTGGATGACGATCGCGGCCCGCCCGACGACGTCGGACCGGCCGGTCCGCTCGCCCTCGCCGGCCGCCAGCCCGCAGGTTTCGGCGCTCTGCCGGAGGTGGCCGCCGAGGTACTGCGCCCTTGCCAGGTCGAGCAGCAGCTCGGCCCGGCCGCCGGTCCCGGCGTCGAGCGCGAGCCGCAGGTAGTCGGCCGCGTCGTCGAAGGCGCCGGCGGCAAGGGCGGCGTCGGCGGCGCGGATCGCCCAGTCGACCGCCCGATCCGCCTCCCCGGCCGCCTGCCAGTGCCTGGCCACCGCGCCGGCCCGCTCGTCCCGGCCGACCGCGAGCGGCTCGAGCAGCTCCGCGGCGGCGCGGTGCAGCGCGACCCGCCGCGATGGTGGCAGCGAAGCGTAGGCGGCGTCCCGGACCAGCACGTGGGCGAACCGGACCCGATCACCCTGGGAGATCTCCACCAGACCCGCGGGGACCGCGGGAAGCAGCAGCTCGGTCGCGGCACTCGGCGAGTCCACCCCCAGCAGCCGCGCCACCACCTCCGGCTCCGGCTCGGGACCGAGCACGCTCAACGCCTCCACCGCCGCCGCGGCCTTCCGGCCCGCGGTCCGCAGGGCGGCCGCGACCAGGTGGCGCAGCTCGGGGGCCGAGGAGTCCCAGCCCGCCCGGCCGCGCAGCGCGTCGGCCGCGACCCTGGCCAGCGTCCGCAGGTAGAGCGGGCTGCCGCCGGACAGCTCCGCCGCGCGCCGCACCGCCGCGGTGTCGGCGTCGTCCACCGCGGTGGACAGCATCGCCACGGCCTCGCTCGGCGAGAGCGGCCCGAGGGCGAGCACCTCCGCGGCGCGGTGCGCGCGCAGGTCGGAGGCGTCCCGGTGGGTTCCGACGACCAGCAGCGGCAGCCGGCGGATCTCGGCGGCGACCCGGTCGAGCAGGCGCAGCGTCGCCCCGTCCGCCCACTGCAGATCGTCGAGCACCACGAGCGAACCGGGCTGTTCGGCCAGCGCGTCGACCACCGCCGTGTCGGCGGCGAACGTGGCCGCCGCGGCCTCCTCGGCCGAGCCGTACTCGCGCTGGGTGGTGCCGGCGACCAGGGCGGCCACCGCCTCGCGCGCGGCCGGCATGTCGCGCACGGCACGGATCCACGGCCACAGCGGAGGCATCCCGGCGTCGGCAACGGCCGCTCCCCACCCGACCCGCGGATGCTCGGCGGCCAGCTCTTCGACCAGCCGGGTCTTGCCGATCCCGGCGGGCCCGCTGATCAGGACCAGGTGACCGGACCCGCCCCGGGCGTCGGCCAGCCGCCGGCACAGGAGGGCCAGCTCCTCCCGCCGTCCCACCAGCGGATCGGTCGAGGTCATCCGCGCAGTATCACCGATTACGTACCGGTCTGCGTACCAGCACTGAGGTGCGTCTCCCCGGCGCGGGGGAGTGTGCGGGCATGAACATTGACGACGCCGTGCAACGGCTGTTCACCCCGGCCCGGCGGCCGGGGCGGGTCGGCGCCGAGGTGGAGCTGATCCCGGTGACCGCGCCGGCCCGCCCCCGCCCGGTCGACCCACACACGCTGGCGGCCGGGTTCGACGCCGCCTTCACCCGCGCCGCGGTCCCGTCGTTCGAGCCGGGCGGGCAGCTGGAGCTCAGCCCGGCGCCCCGGCCGACCGTCTCGGCGCTGGTGCGCGAGCTGAACCGGCTCATCGATCACGCGGCCGCGATCGCGGCGGCCCGCGGAGTGCGGTTGTTGGCGGTCGGCGTCAACCCGTACCACGGCTGCGCCGAGGTGCCGCTGCGCACGCCGTCGCCGCGCTACCTGGCCATGCAGCGGGCCTTCGACGAGGTCGGACCGGACGGCCGGCGGATGATGCGGCTCACCGCGGCGCTGCAGATCGCGGTGGACCTGCTGCCCGGGCGGACCGGTCGCGAGCAGTGGCTGGTGGCCAACCTCGCCGGCCCGCCGCTGGCCGCGGCGTTCGCCAACAGCACCCGCACCGCGATCTGGCGGGGCGTCGACCCGCGGCGCACCGGCTACGACGGGCGCCACCTCGACGTGGCCGATCCGGTCGGCGCCTACGCCGCGTTCGCCGCGGCCGCGCCCCGGCTGGCGATCCCCGAGGCCGCCGACCCTCGCTACCACCTCAGCACGCTGTTCCCGCCGGTCCGCCCGCGCGGCGGCTACCTCGAGGTCCGCTACCTCGACGCCCAGCCGCCCGACCGCATGGCCGAGGCGATCGCCACCGTCGCGACCCTGCTGTACGACGCCGGGGCCCGGCGCGACGCGCTCGACCTGCTGCTGCCCAGGGCCGCGGACCAGGATCGAGCCTGGGCCGAGGCCGCGGCGGGATTCTCGCCGCAGAGCCGTGATCTGCTGTCGATCGTGCGCCCGGCGCTGGTCGGTGCGCCATGAACGTCGCGTTCGTCGCCGATCCACTGGAGTCGCTGGACGCGTCGATCGACACCACGGTCGGCCTGATGCATGCCGCGCAGGACCGCGGCGCCGAGGTCTTGGTCACCGAGGTCGGGCTGCTCGAGGCGGTCAACGGCCGGGCCCGCGCCCTCGCCCGCCGGGTGCGCCTTGCCCCGTCCGCGCATTCGGACGGTCACAAGTGGACGGTGCAGGACCCGTGGTTTTCCGCGACGGAGCCACGACACGTCTGGCTCGACGACATGGCGGCGGTGTTCGTCCGCACCGAACCGCCCGTCGACGCCACCTACACCACCGCGACGCTGATCCTCGACCTCGTCGACCCGGCGCGCACCGCACTGGTCAACGATCCCCGCGGCATCCGGGCGTGCAGCGAGCACCTGCTTCCCTTGCGGTTTCCCGACCTCATCCCGCCGACGGTGGTCACCGCCGACCCGCGCACCATCCGGGCGTTCCTCGCCGAGCACGGGGCCGCGGTGGTCAAGCCGGTCGACGGCTTCTCCGGCCGCGGCGTGCTGCGCCTCGACCGTCACGACCCGAACCTGGCTTCCCTGCTGGAGATCACCACGGCCGGCGGGAACGCGGCCGTCGTCGTCCAGCGATACCTCCGCGAGGTGGGCGCCGGCAACAAGCGGGTGTTCGTGATCGCGGGCGAGCCGGTGGGGGCGGTCTACCGCTACCCGGCCGCCGGCGACTTCCGGATCGGCAACCCGGCCGCCGAGGCGCCGATCACCGTGCGGGACAAGGAGATCTGCGCGCGGCTGGCCCCGACCCTGCTGCGCAACGGCATCCACCTGGCCGGGCTCGACGTGATCGGACCGCACCTCATCGAGGTCAACGTGACCAGCGTGGGCGCGCTGCGCAAGGCCGACGCCCTGCTCGGCTGGACGCTGTGCGCCGACCTGATCGACACCGTGCTCGAACCCGACCACCAAAGGAGATCGGCATGACCATCGCCATCACCTGCGCTAGTCCGCCTCTCCGGATTTTCTATGCGGTCGTTGCGTCCCAGCCCACGGTGCGGATACCCGGTGGATTGTGGCCGGGTGCCGTCACGGTACCCCTGAGGTTCTGTTGGCAGGCACTCGCCAGGGGGCCGGCGCGCCCGGCCGCGCTCGCCATCCCGCTGATCGTCGGCGCCACGCTGTCGAGGCTGGTGCACGCCTACGGCATGGTCACCGCGCCCAGCCTGGCCGCCGAGGGCAAGCTGCGCTTCGCCGGAGCCGTCGGCACCTACCTGTTCGGCGTCGGCCTCGCCGCGGCCGTCACGATCTGATGGCCACGCTCGCCGGCCACCCGGCCGTCGCCGCGCTGCGCGTCCCGGCGTTCCGCCGCTACCTCCTCGGCCAGCTGCCCTCGGTCACCTGCTCATGGGCGCAGGTGGTCGCGCTGTCCTGGGTGGTGGTCGGCCTGAACCCGCACGCCCTCGGCTGGGTGGTCGCCCTGCAGTTCCTGCCCAGCCTGCTGCTCGGGCCGTGGTTCGGCGCGGTGACCGACCGGTACGACCGCCGGCGCCTGCTGATGCTCGCCGAGGCCGGGCTCGGGTTGATCGCATTGAGCTACGCACTCGTGTCCGCGGCGGGCGGGCTCGGCCTGCCGGTGATCTACCTGCTGGTCACCGCCTGGGGCGTGCTCAACGCGCTGGACACCCCGGCCCGGCGCGCCCTCGTCCCGATGCTCATTCCCCGCGAGCTGGGCGGCAGCGCGTCCGCCCTGACCGGAACCGTGCTGCTGGTCGGCATGACCGCCGGATCGGCGCTGGGCGCGGCGCTGGTCGGCGTGGCCGGACCCACCGTCGCCTTCGCCGTCAACGCCGCGTCGTTCGCCGCGGACGTGGTGCTGCTGTGGACGATCCGGTCCGGCGCCTCGCCCCTTGTCGGGCGGGCGCCCGGCCAGATCCGCGCCGGCCTGCGGTACGTGTGGCACACGCCCGCCCTGCGCACCGCGCTGCTGGTGCTCGCCGTCGTCGCCACGTTCTCGTTCACCGTCCAGGTGACCGCGCCGGTCTTCGTGCTGGTGTCGCTGCACGGCGGCGCGTCGCTGGTCGGGATCGCGTTCACGGCCGGGGCGGCGGGCAGCCTGGCCGGCGCGCTCACCGCCGCCGCCCTCGGCGGGCCCGGCCCGCAAGCGATCACCCGCGCCACCCTCGGCATGGCCGCGGCGCTGGCCGTCACCGCCGCCGCCCCCACCGTTCCCGTCGCGCTCGCCGGCCTGGCCGGCGTAGGCTTCGCCTGGTCCATCCTGATCGCCGCGGTGATCGCCACCCTGCAGCACGCCGAGGCATCAATGACCGGCCGCGTCATGGCGACCCTGTCGGTCGTCCTGCTCGGCGGCATGGCCGCCGGCGGCCCGGTAGCCTCGGCCGAGATCGCGCTCGCCGGCCCCCGGACCGCCCTCGCCCTCAGCGCCGCGGCGGCCCTCATCGCCGCCCAACTGAGCCACTCCCATCAGCCCGGCCCCACAATCGCCCGGAAGGCCGGCGACCCACCCTAACCAGCCCTCGCCGGCTGCCGGAACGCAACCACGCACCGAAATCCAAAGATGCGGTACAGCCGCGATCGCGCCCGCCAGGGGCTCAGTGATCTGGGGCGGCCGGTGCGGTGGCGGGTGGGTTCATGCCGGGTTGGGTGGGGGTACTCACGGGGGGTGCGTCAGGTGATCGGGATCGGGTCGCGGCCGGGGGGCGCTGTGGGGCGGCGGGCGGGGTGGGCGATGCTCGGCGTGTTCGTGGCCGCGGAGTTCGCGCTGGTGGCGGCGTCGGTTTTGGTGTTGGTGCCGTTCGCCGTCGGTGATCCGAGTTTGCTGGACGACGGGCGGCTGCCGGCGTGGCCGCTGATCGCGTTGCTTGTGGTGCCGGCGGTGGTGGCGGCGCTGGTCGCGGTGGGGGGCACGGTGCTGGTGGGCGGTGGGCCACGGGCCGGGCGGGTGCGGCGGGAGCTCGCGGCCCGGTGGAGCGGGCGGGACGTCGGGATCGGTGTGGCGATCGGGACCGGTGGGCTGCTGGTGCTCACCGTTCCGGCGGCGCTGCTGTGGGCCGCGTGGGTGGGGGACGACCGGGCCAACTCGGCGGTCGGTTCGGCCTTCGGCGACCGGCAACTGGATCCGGTCGCGGCGGTGACCGTGTTCCTCGTCGTGTGGCTGGTCGCTCCGCTGGGCGAGGAAGTGATCTTCCGCGGGGTGCTGTGGCGGGCGCTGGAGCACTGGCGGTGGAACCGCTGGGTGATCTTCGCGGTCACCAGCGTGGTGTTCTCCTTGGCGCACCTGGAACTGCTGCGCACGCCGCTGCTGCTGGTGCTGTCGATCCCGGTCGGCCTTGCCCGGCTGCTCACCGGCAACCTGCTGGCCAGCGTCGCCGCGCACCAGGTGAACAACTTCCTGCCCGCCGTCGCGCTGCTCCTGGCCACCACCGGGGCCGTACCGGCATGATCGCCCTACCGCGGTGCTCGCCTGGCCGCTGATCCTCCACAGTAGACAAGCACCTAGGTGCCTAGGTAGTAGACCTCCTTCTGTATCACCACAACGGTGGGCACCATATCCCCCATGGGGATCAGACACGGATCGGTGACATTCGTCGGCCTGATGGCGGGAGCGCTGATCATCGCGTTCCCGGCGCCCGCGTCGGCGGTGACCATCGTCGACCTCGGCACGCTTCCCGGAGGGAGGTCGAGCTTCGCCGAGGACATCAACGATGCCGGGACCGTCGTCGGCCTGTCCAGCCTGGCGGGCGGCGGGAGTCATGCGGTGCGGTGGGACAGCCGGGGCGTGATCACCGACCTGGGAACGTTGCCCGGCCACCGGGACAGCTACGCACGGGCCATCAACGACCTTGGCGTGGTCATCGGCGCCTCCGGCGGGGGAACGCCGGTGCGCTGGAGCAGCAGCGGGGTCATCACCGAGCTGGCCAAGTTGCCCGGGGACGACTCGGCGTCGGTGTGGGGGATCAACAACGCCGGAACCGCCGTCGGAAACTCGAGCAACATCATTCCCGTCGGCACCGACTTCGACGTGGAGGCGCATGCCGTGCGGTGGAACGCCGCCGGGGTGCCCACGGCCCTGCCGGTGCTCCCGGGCAGCTCCGACAGCGTCGCAAGGGCGATCAACGACGACGGCGTGATCATCGGCAACGCCACGATCACCGGTCAGGGCACGCACGCGGTGCGGTGGAACACCGACGGCACCGTGACCGATCTCGGCGTGCTGCCCGGCGGCACGCGCTCCAACGCCGAGGGGCTCAACGACGGCGGTGTGATCTTCGGCGACGCAAGCCGCAGCGGCAGCTCCACGGCGGTGCGGTGGAATGCCCAGGGTGCCATCGCCGCGCTGCCCGTGCTGGCCGGCGGCTCGTCGGCCTTCGCGGTGGGCGTCAACGAGACCGGCGTCATCGCCGGCTACTCGAGCACGCCCAACCAGTGGCACGCGGTGCGCTGGTCCGCCGCGGGCGCCGTCACCGACCTGGGCACCCTGCGCGGCCACGACCGCAGCTTCACCGCCGGCATCAACGACGCCGGCGTCATCGCGGGCGAGTCCGACCTGTTCAGCGACATCAACTCCACGCGCGCCGTCCGGTGGGATCCCAACGGGACGATCACCAACCTCGGCATCCTGCCCGGCGGCAGATTCAGCTACGCCTCGGGTATCAACACCGCCGGCACCATCTTCGGCAACGCCGACGCCGCCGGCGGCGACACCCACGCCGTGATCCGGCGCCCGTGAACCGGAATCCGCCGGGCCCCTAGGAAGCGCTGCGGCCAGGACTTCCGCCGTGTGCAGGGATTTGGCGGTGGTGGCGTGCTCGATCCGGGTGCGGCAGCTGAAGCCGTCGGCGAGCACGAGCGTGTCCGGACCGGCGGAGCGGATAGCGGCAGGAGGGCGTGCTCGGCGCAGGCCATGGAAACTTCGTAGTGGCCGCGCTCGAAGCCGACGTTACCGGCGAGGCCGCAGCGGCCGGCGTCGAGCACCTGGAGGTCGACTCCGTGGTGGCGCAACAGCTCCCGGTCGGCGTCGAAGCCGAGAACGGCGTGCCGGTGGCAGTGTGGCTGGGCGATCGCGGGCCACCGCAAGTGGCCACCCCGGGACAGGGCGGGCACGTCGTGCTTCCGGCACACCGCGATCGCGCGCTCGGCGTCGTCCACAGTGGTCGGCAGCACCACCCCGATGGGCACCTGGCGGTAGTTGGAGGCGTCGGTCGAGTACGCCGCGCCCCGTGCCCGCAGATCCTCCTCGAGCCTGGTCACCGCCCTCCTTCCCGGCAGGGTTGCCGCGGTTCCCGCTGGGTAGCCCCTATGGGAGTGCCCGACCCACCGAGGAGGAGACATGTCCGAGACGGTTGGCGACTACGTGCTGACGCGCCTGCGGGAGTGGGGTGTCGAGTACGTGTTCGGTTATCCGGGTGATGGCATCAACGGAATCGTCGCGGCGTTCGGCAAGGCGGACAACCACCCCCGGTTCGTGCAGTCTCGGCACGAGGAGATGTCGGCGTTCCAGGCGGTCGGCTACGCCAAGTTCAGCGGAAAGGTGGGAGTCTGCGCGGCCACGTCCGGGCCCGGCGCGATCCACCTGCTCAACGGGCTCTATGACGCCAAGCTCGACCACGTGCCGGTGGTGGCCATCGTCGGGCAGACCGCGCGCAGCGCGATGGGCGGCAGCTACCAGCAGGAGGTCGACCTGCAGGCCCTGTTCAAGGACGTGGCCAGCGACTACCTCGTCGAGGTCAACGTCGCCGAGCAGCTGCCCAACGCGCTCGACCGCGCGATCCGCACCGCGCAGGCCAGGCGGGCGCCGACCGCGGTGATCATCCCGAACGACCTGCAGGAGGAGGAGTACACCGCGCCGGCGCACGAGTTCAAGCAGGTGCCGTCCAGCCCGCCGAGCATCCCACATCCGGTGCTGCTGCCCCGCCACGACGAGCTGCTGCGCGCGGCCGACGTGCTCAACGCGGGGGAGAAGGTGGCGCTTCTGGTCGGGCAGGGCGCACGGGGCGCGGCCGAGGAGGTGCGCAAGGTCGCCGAGCTGCTCGACGCCGGGGTGGCGAAAGCCTTGCTGGGTAAGGACGTGCTGCCCGACGATCTGCCGTACGTCACCGGCGCGATCGGGCTGCTCGGGACCCGGCCGAGCTACGAGCTGATGCGCGACTGCGACACGCTGCTGATCGTCGGGTCGAACTTTCCGTACACTCAGTTCCTGCCCGAGTTCGGCAAGGCCCGCGCGGTGCAGATCGACATCGATGGCAGCATGATCGGCATGCGCTACCCGACCGAGGTGAACCTCGTCGGCGACGCCGGGGGAACGCTGCGGGCGTTGCTGCCGCTGCTGGAGCGCGCGGAGAACCGGGCCGCCTGGCGCGAAAAGGTCGAGCAGAACGTAGCCGAGTGGTGGGAAACTCTTGAGCGGCAAGCGATGCTGGACGCCGACCCGGTGAACCCGATGCGCATCGTGTGGGAGCTGTCCGCCCGGGTGCCGGAGGACGCGATCATCACGGCCGACTCCGGGTCGTCGACCAACTGGTACGCAAGGGATCTCCGGATGCGCGGGCGCATGCGCGGCTCGCTGTCCGGGACGCTGGCCACGATGGGCCCCGGGGTGCCGTACGCGATCGGCGCCAAGTTCGCCCACCCGGACCGGCCGGTCGTGGCGCTGGTCGGCGACGGGTCGATGCAGATGAACGGGCTGGCCGAGCTGATCACGGTCATGCGCTACTACCGCGACTGGGCCGACCCGCGGCTGGTGGTGTGCGTGTTCCACAACAACGACCTCAACCAGGTCACCTGGGAGCTGCGCGCGATGGGCGGCTCGCCGAAGTTCGAGGAGTCCCAGACGCTTCCGGACATCTCCTACGCCGACGCCGCCCGGCTGTTCGGCTTCGAGGCGGTGGCCGTGGCCACGCCCGACGAGCTCGGCCCGGCCTGGGACCGGGTGCTGGCCGCGGACCGGCCGGCGCTGCTGGACGTGCGCTGCGACCCCGAGGTGCCGCCGATCCCGCCGCACGCCACCTTCGAGCAGGCCAAGTCCACCGCCGAGGCGCTGCTCAAGGGCGACGCCAACGCCTGGCACCTGCTGGTCCAGGGCGCCAAGACCAAGCTGCAGGAAGCCCTGCCCGGCCGGCGATGACCGAGGCCGCCGACCTGCGGGCCGAGGCGTACCGGATTCCACGCGCGGCCCGCAGGCGGACGGCACCCTGACAAGGGCCCGGCCTCGTCTCATGTGCACTGTCCCCTGTGGATACTGTGCTCTGGGACGCGGCCTCCCCGCACCAAGGGCCTTCCGCTGTGCCGGTTGCACGACGGCGTCGACCTCTCTGCCCGGCGTGTTCCCTCCGGGTAAAGATATCAAGGTCGGCGAGGCGGGGGCACCGGGTGGACGTCGAGCTGATCGAGGAGGCGCCGTACCGGTTCCGGATCGAGCCGTCCGGCGACATACGGGTGCCGGGCGTGTCGCCGAGGCCTTCAAGCACGCCGACGCGGTGGTCGCGGTCGCCTTGCGTGCCGGCGACTACCGGTCCTTTGGGTCCTGGACGGCCTTCTCGCCGGACGACTTGAGCTGGTGCGACAGCCGTTCGGAGGGGGCGGGCCGGTGGGCGAACCGGCCGATGTACTTCTCGTCCTGGGTGCGCTCGACCATGTGCGGATAGTGCAGGTCGAAGGCCGGGCGCTCGGAGCGGATCCGCGGCAGGTCGGTGAAGTTGTGCCGCGGCGGCGGGCAAGACGTGGCCCATTCCAGCGAGTTGGCGTGGCCCCACGGGTCGTCGGCGCCGGCCGGGTCGCCGTAGCGGTAGCTGCGGATCACGTTGTAGACGAACGGAAGCACGGAAAGGCCGAGCAGGTAGGCGCCGACGGTGGAGACGATGTTGAGCGTGGTGAACCCGTCGCCGGGCAGGTAGTCGGCGTAGCGTCGCGGCATGCCCTCGGCTCCGAGCCAGTGCTGGACCAGGAACGTGGCGTGGAAGCCGAGGAACGTGGTCCAGAAGTGCAGCTTGCCCAGGCGTTCGTCCATCATCCGCCCGGTCATTTTGGGGAACCAGAAGTAGATCCCGGCGTAGGTGGCGAACACGATCGTGCCGAACAGCACGTAGTGGAAGTGGGCGACGACGAAGTACGTGTCGGTGACGTGGAAGTCGATGGCGGGCGCGGCCAGCAGGATGCCGGTGAGCCCGCCGAGCAGGAAGGTGACCAGGAAGCCGATGCTGAACAGCATCGGGGTCTCGAAGGTCAGCGCGCCCTTCCACATCGTGCCGATCCAGTTGAAGAACTTGATCCCGGTGGGCACCGCGATGGCGAAGGTCGTGATGGCGAAGAACGGCAACAGCACCGCGCCGGTGGCGAACATGTGGTGCGCCCACACCACCGCGGACAGGACGGTGATCCCGACGGTGGCGAAGATCAGGGCGCGGTAGCCGAAGAGGGGTTTGCGCGAGAACACCGGGATGATCTCACTGATGATGCCGAAGAACGGCAGCGCGACGATGTAGACCTCAGGGTGGCCGAAGAACCAGAACAGGTGCTGCCACAGGATCGCGCCGCCGTTGGCCGGGTCGAACACGTGCGCGCCGATCCGGCGGTCGGCCAGCAGTCCCAGCAGCGCCGCGGCGAGGATCGGAAAGGCCAGCAGCACCAGGATGCTGGTGAACAGGATGTTCCAGGTGAACAGCGGCATCCGGAACATCGTCATGCCGGGTGCGCGCAGGCAGATCACCGTAGTGATCATGTTGACGCCGCCGAGGATCGTGCCCAGCCCGCTGAGCACCAGGCCCACGATCCACAGGTCGCCGCCGACCCCGGGGGAGCCGGTCGCCCGGGACAGCGGGGTGTACCCCGTCCAGCCGAAGTCCGCGGCGCCGCCCGGGATGGCGAACCCGGCGAGCACGATCAGCCCGCCGAACGCGAACAGCCAGAACGACAGCGCGTTCAGCCGGGGAAACGCCACGTCGGGCGAGCCGATCTGCAACGGCAGCGCCACGTTGGCGAACCCGAAGAGCACCGGCGTGGCGTACAGCAGCAGCATGATCGTGCCATGCATGGTGAACAGCTGGTTGTACTGCTCGTAGGACAGGAACTGCAGCCCCGGCACGGCGAGCTCGGTGCGCATCAGCATGGCCATCGCCCCGCCGGCCATGAAGAACCCGAACGCGGTGACCAGGTACATGATCCCGATCAGCTTGTGGTCGGTGGTGGCCAGCACCCGAAGCAGCGCCGAGCCCTTCGGCGGCCGGCGCGTGACCGGCACCGGCACCGGCACGGGCGAGCGCACGGTCGTGGTCATGACGACTCCTGGGTAGCCCGTCGGCGTTCCCATCAAACCCGCCGGTCAGCCGCCCAGCGACCACGCGGCCAGCACCCCGCCGGAGTTGGTCGCGACGTGCACGAGCGCGGGCGCGAGCACGCCCCGGCCGGCGTACCGCAACCAGCACATGATCACGCCGGCCACGGCCGCGGCGAGCATGGCGAACACGGACAGCAGTACGGTCGAAGCGCCGCCGAGCACGGTGTTGACGGCGGCGTTGTGCCGCAGCGCCAGGGAGGGCAGAACGTGCCAGAGCCCGAACAGCGCGGACGCGCCGAGCACGGGCCCCCACCGCCACCGGTCGCCGGCGCCGAGCAGTGCCGGCAGCACCCCGCGAAACGCGATCTCCTCCAGTAGCACGGTGCCAAGCGGGATGCGGATCAGCGTGACCCACAGCAGGGCTCCCGGTCCGAGCATGCCCAGCCGGTCGTCGTCGAACGCGGTGCGCAAGACCGGCACGGCCAACGCGATGCCGAACGCCAGTCCGACCAGCCCGGCCCCGATCAGCCCCACCGCCGCCGCACGCCGCAACTCCCGGCGGTCCAAGCCGACCTCCGCAAGACGCAGCCCGGACCACTGAGCCAACCCCAGCAACCCGGCGACCGTGCAGAGGCCGCACACCGGATAGGCCCAGCCGGGCAGCACCCGGTTGGCCAACGTGGTGGCCGCGGCGAGCAGAAGAACGGCGGCGAGCAATGCCGGCCGGCGACTTCCGCGCAGACGGGTCAGTGGGTTGCCAGCAGGGAGGTGGCCAGCGGGTAGGGCACCACCGGGCCGTTCCGGCAATCCAGGTGCGGTCCGAGCGCGCATTCGCCGCACTGCCACGTTCCACAGTTCATGGTGCGCTCGAGGGACACCTGGATGCGGTCGGACCGAACTCCGCGCTCCACCAGGGTTCCTGCGGCCAGCCGCAGCATCAGCGCCGGCCCGCTCAGCAACGCCACCGTCGAACGGGCGACGAGGTCGAGCGCGGCCAGCGGTTCGGTGACCATTCCCACGGGGCCGGTCCAGCCGTCGGTGGCGAGGTCCACGGTCATCGTCAGCTCGACATCACCGGAATGCGCGATGATCGACAGCTCGTCGGAGAACAGCAGCTCGGCCGGGGTGTTGGCGCCCACAACCAGCATGATCCGGCCGTAGTGCGCCCGGTTGGCCAGCGCGTACCACAATGCCGGCCAGACCGTGGCGAGCCCGTAGCCGCCGCCGACCAGCACCAGGTCCGGCTCACCGGGCAGGTCGAGCCGCCAGCCGGTGCCGAACGGGCCGCGGACCCCGAGGATCGTGCCCACGTCGGCGCTGGCGAGGGCCCGGTTGATCTCGCCGACGCCCCGGATCGTGTGCACGAGAACGCCGTCGTGGATGGTGGGGTCGCCGCCGATCGACGCGGCCACCTCGCCGAACTCCGGCGCGTTGAGGACGGTGAACTGCCCGGCCCGGAACTCCGCGATCGGCTCGTCCACCGGATCGAGCATCAGGGTGACGGCGTTCGCGGTCTGCCGGACATTGGCGGCGACGCGGTAGGGAACCTGCGGCGGAGGATCGTCCTTGACCCGCTTTCGGGCCGAAGTGGTTGTCGTCACGGCGATCCCTCCCGTCCCCGGCAGGGACGGCCGCTCCCTCTCGGCTATCCCACCGGCTGGAGCATCGCCCCGCGCCGGCGTCCTTCCCTAGAGTCCAGAGGCCCTGTGTCCCTAGGGTCTTTGGTCCCAAACCTGGCAAAGGCTGGCCGCGGCGGTGACCGCGGCCAGCCCGTGCCGAGCCGTTCAGCTCACGTGCCGATCCGTCCGACGCCGGCGCCGGCGGTGACCGATGCCTTGACGTTGTTGGGGTTCTGCGCAGTGTAGGAGTACGGGACGCCACCGACGCTGCCGCCGGTCTGGCAGGCGCCGGAGTTGACGAACACGTTGTTGACCGCGCGCAGGGCGCCGGCCGGTGAGCTGCCCTGGCCGAGCTCGCACGGCGAGTCGGTGTTCTCGAAGGCGTTGCCCTCGACGAGCACCGCGCTCTGCATGGTGGACGCGACACCGTAGTCCTCGACCGCGTCGTAGAAGTTGTTCAGCACGTGCACGACGTTGCCGAACCGGGTGCGCGGGTTGCGCTGGGTCGTGCCGTCGAACCAGTTGTTCGCGTAGGTCACGTGCAACCGGCCGGAGTCCTGCGCGGAGTCGCTGTCGTCGCGGCCGAGCAGCATCGTCTTGTCCGTGCCGGCGAAGTGGTTCCACGACACGGTGGCGAAGTCCGAACCCCGCTTGATGTCCACCGATCCGTCGCTGGCCGGCCGGAACTCGTTGTGGTCGATCCACACGTGGTGGCTGAACATCTGCACGTTGATGGAGTCGTCGCTGGCGTTCTGGAAGATCAGGTTCCGGATGATGATGTTGTGCACCGCGGTGGCCGGCGGGGAGGTGATCCCGTCGTCGATCGGCAGGCCGATGTTCAGCCCGGCGCCGCTGATGCCGGAGCCGGATCCGACGCCGATGATCGTCTTGTCCGAGGTCACATCGTGCATGGGCCCTGGCAGCGTGAGCATGCCCTGCACCCGGATGGTCCGCGGGCCGGGAGCGGCGATCTCGGACAGGAAGGCGGACGCGGTGCTCACGGTGACGGTCGGTCCGCCGGCGCCGCCGGTGGTCCCGTTCTGCCCGAGCCCGTTGAGCGTGGCGTAGCCCATGATCCCGGCCGGCGGGGGTGGCGGCGGCCCGGTGGTCGTCGTGGTCGTGGTGGTTGTCGTCGTGGTGGGTGGGGTGCCGGTGAGGGTCTCGACGAGCACGTCGTCGAACGACGCGCTGGCGTTGAACGTGGCCAGTCCGGCGCGGCCGGCGGTGTACTGGGTGTCGGTGGCGGTGCCGACCAGGGTGCCGTTGACGAAGCCGCGCACCGTCGTGCCGGACACCTCGATGCGCAGCGTGTACCAGGTCCCGGTGGTCACCGGCACCGAGGCGCTGGACAGCGTGGTGGAGGAGCCGCCGACGAGCTTCTTGAGTTGGGCGGTGTTGCTGGAGCGCAGGGTCAGGTAGTAGTAGCTGGTGGCGCTCTGGGCGCGGGCCAGCACGGCGGTGAACCGGTCGGAGCCGTTGAACGACAACGCCTTGACCCGGGTTTGGACGGCGTAGTTGGTCCAGGTGGTTTGGCCGGCGAGGGCGCGGGCGTCG
>NZ_DASZCQ010000012.1:0-13080 GCF_035942955.1 Actinophytocola sp.
TAGCTTTCCGTAGCCCGCCGGATCACTTTGGCCTGCCTGTCCTCACCGGGCGGGCACGTACGCCGGCAGGGTGGCGTCGACCTCGAAGCCGCCGTCGGGTGTCGGGCCGGCGTGCAGTGTGCCGCCGACCAGCTCGACCCGCTGCCGCAAGCCCAGCAACCCGGAGCCGGACTGTCCACTGTTGACAGTCATGGTGCCCGGGGTGTTGCGGATCGTGAGCCGAACCCGGTCGCCGCCGTACCGGACCCGTACCGTGGCGCCGGCGCCGGGCGCGTGCGTGCCGATGTTGGTCAGCGACTCCTGGACGATCCGGTACGCGGTGCGGCCGACCGCCGGGGACGTGCACGCCGGGTTGCCGTCCTCGGTCAGATCGACGGGCAGGCCGGCGGCCCGCCACTCCGCGACCAAAGTGGACAGATCGGGGGCGGCGTCCGGCGGCACCCGGCTGCCGGTCTGGCCGTTGCGCAGCACGCCAACGAGATCGCGCAGCTCGTTGAGCGCCTCGCGGCCGGCCACCCGCACCGTCTCGGCGGCCGCGCGGGTCGGCTCGTCCGGTGCGCTCATGCCGAGCGCACCCGCGTGCAGCACCATCAGGCTCACCCGGTGGGTCACCACGTCGTGCATCTCCCCGGCCAGCCGCACCCGCTCCTCGGCCTCGGCCCGCTCGCGCTCGGCCCGCTCCGCCCGGTCGGTGAGGGCGGCAACCAGCCGCCGGTGCGTCCGCCTCCCGACCGGGAGCAGACAGCGCAACGCCTCGCGCCGGGTTCGCCGCAGCCGAGGGGTCACGCCCGCCACGCTACCCACGCCGGGCACCCGCCGAACCCAGCCGTTCGTAGGCGCGGCAACCTACGAAAGTTGCACCGCGCGGCCGGGCGTGGGCAGTGTGGACGTCGACAGCAGGGGAGGACCGGCAGGCATGGTCACTGTGCGGCTGCGGCCGCCGCGCAACAGGGTGGAGCGGCGCGCCATCGGCTGGTGGATGACGCAGGAGACACTGTCCGCCCTGATCCCCGCGCTGGTCCTGGTGGTGCTCGCGCTGGCCATCGAGCCGGCCCGGTTCTGGTTGCTGCTCGCCATGGTGCTGGTGCTCGCGCTGGGTGTCCCGTACGCGGTCGTGGTGCCGCTGTGGCGCTACCGGGTGCACCGCTGGGAGGTCACCGAGGACGCGGTGTACGCCAAGACCGGGTGGCTGTGGCAGGAGTGGCGGATCGCGCCGATGTCCCGGATCCAGACCGTGGACACCGAACGCGGCCCGCTTGAGCGGTTGTTCGGGCTGTCCAGCGTCACGGTCACCACCGCCTCGGCCGCCGGCCCGATCAAGATCGCGGGCCTTGATCACGAGCTGGCCGCCGACCTCGTGCAGCGCCTCACCGCCACCACCCAGGCCACCCCAGGGGACGCCACATGAGCCGGGGGGTCACGACAGCCGACCTGGGAGGCGAGTGGCGCGAGCTGGACCGGCGCAGCCCGGCGGTCACCGCACTGCTCGTCGCCGGGATCGCGCTGGGCGCCGCGGTGCCGATGTTCGTCAGCACCCGCGACGACGGGGTGCCGGCGACGCTGCTGCTGCCGCTGGGCGCAGTCGGGATCCTCGCGCTGGCCGGCCTTGCCGCGATCGGCGACCGGGTGCGCTGGCGGCACACCCGCTACCGGGTCACCGACGAGCGGGTCGAGCTGCGCTTCTCCTGGGTGGTGCACCGGCTGCGCTCGGTACCGCGGGACCGGATCCGCACCGTCGACCTCACCGCCAACCCGCTGCTGCGGCTGTTCGGCGTGGTGAAGGTGCAGATCGGCACCGGGCAGCAGTCCGGCGACAAGACCCACCTGGTGCTCAGCCCGCTGGAGCGGCGGGTGGCCGAACGGCTGCGCGCGGAGCTGCTCGACCGCACCGAGACACCCGAGACACCCGCGGCGGCCGCCCCCGAGCCGCCGGCCGCCGGGCCCGAGGTGATCGCCGCGCTGGACTGGTCCTGGATCAGGTACGCGCCCGTCTCGGTGACCACCCCGATCATCGGGTCCGCCGCGTTCGGCGGGCTGCTGCAGGTGTCGGAGTGGTTCGGCCTGCAGGAGACCGTGATGGGGCGGATCGGCGACTTCCTCGGCGAGCGGCCGCTGGCGATCACGATCGCGATCCTGGTGGCGGTCGGCGTGATCATCGGCGTGCTCGGCTCGCTCGCGCTGTTCGTCGAGCTGTGGCGCGGATACCGGCTGACCCGCGAGTCCGGCCTGCTCCGCGTGCACCGCGGCCTGCTGACCACCCGGTCGCTGTCGCTCGACGAGCGCCGGCTGCGCGGGGTCGAGGTGGCCGAGCCGCTCGGCGCCCGGCTGATCGGCGGCGCGCGGGTCGACGCGGTGGCCACCGGGCTGCGCGTGCGCGGCGGGGACGAGCGCAGCGATCCCCGCACGCTGCTCCCGGCGGCGCCGCGCGCGCTGGCCCACGACGTCGCCGCCGAGATCGTCCGGGAGCCGGTGTCGCCGACCCGCTCGGCCCGGCTGTGCCCGCACCCGCGGGCCGCCCGCGGACGCCGGCTGCGCTGGGCGATCGGCGCGGTGCTGCTGATCTCCGGCGGCCTCGCCCTGCTCGGCACGCTGCTGTCCGACGTCCTGCTGGACCTCGCCGTGCTCACCGCGGTCGCCGGGCTGCCGGTCGCGGTGGCGCTCGCCCTCGACGCCTACCGCAACCTCGGCCACGGCATCACCGGCGAGTACCTGGTGACCAGGCACGGTACGGTCAGCCGGCACACGATCGCGCTGCAGCGCGCCGGCGTGATCGGCTGGACCATCACCAGCTCACCGTTCCAGCGCCGCGCCGGCCTGCTCACCCTGAACGCCACCACGGCGGCGAACCGCGGCTCCTACCCGGTGTACGACGTCGGCGAGGGCGACGGCCTCGCCTTCGCCGACGAGGCCGTCCCCGGCCTGCTCACCCCGTTCCTCGAACGGGCCGACGTCACCAGCGCATGAGGTCGTTGCCGTACATGTGGTCGAGCTCGTACTGCTCCTCCACCCATTCGTAGGTCGCCCAGTAGGCGCTGCCGGCCGGGTCGAGCACGTGCATCTCCCACTGGTCGCCGTTCTGCTGGATGCCGTCGACCACGATGAAGTGGCCGGGAATGCCGACCATGATCGGGCTGCTCTGCAGCTCGGTCTCCCAGCCCTCCGGGGTGCGGCAGGCCTCCGGGAGCTGCTGCATGCCCAATTCCTGCGACAGCTTCAGACACTCGGCGACGTCCGCGCCGTCCTTTCCGAACTCGGGGAAGAGCTCCAGCACCGACGCCTCGGTGTACTCCGCCCCGTACCGCCAGCTGAGCATCATCGCCGCCGATGCCGCCCAGCAGGACATCTCCTCGCTCTGCGCGATGTGCGGTACGCCGTGCTCCATGGTCTGCTCCGTCTCGTCGTGGACCCCTTCCACTAAGGAGATCGGAGCCGTCCACTATGGCCGCCGTCGCCGCGGGCAGTGCGGCGGGCGGATCCGGATGCCCTTCGGGGCAGTCAAGGGGCCGTTCTGGCGACGGTCAGACAAACGTCACCTCAGTCCGTCCCGGCGCCAGGTCCGCACCGCAGCGGCCGTCGCCTGCGCACCGAACCGCCAGAACCAGCCCAGGTCCTCCGGATGCAGTTGCATCGGCGCCCCGTCGTACTGCCACTCCCGCAACACGCGCCCAACTTCGCTCAACCCGTCGACACCCTGCGTGCCCAACACAACCGCCATATCTCCGATGACACACCATCGCGCCGACAACCAGCACCCGGTTCCGGCCGGCTGGCCCGGTGTGTCGTTGACGAGGGCTGACCGCTGCGCAGGGCGGTCGGGCGGTTCCAGGTCTCGTCGCGCGCCATCCGCCGACATCTGCCGACCTCAGCCAGGCCGTGGTGATCAAGGTGCCGGCGAGCTGGGGGATGTCGTGCGGAGTCAGGTCCGGGCGAATCCGGTGGACCCTCGGGCGCAACCGTGCGCTGAACGTCTCCACGGTCGGCTCGGCCTCGGCTTCCACCACCAGCGTGGGGTGGACCGGCTGATACTCGGTGCCCGGATGCCCCAGGATGGCGCCCCGGGCAGCCGCCGCAGCGGCTCACCGTCGAGGAGACCTGTTCGGCGACGATGTCGCCGAAGCTGGGCGGCAGCGGCAAGGACAAACCGATCGGGCGCAGCACCCCGGCCTGGTCCGGGCGAGCCAGCACGACCGCCTCCGGCCGGTGGCTCGCCAAGGCGGTACGTCCGGCCTCTACGCGGTACCTCCCGCGCCTTGACCATCTCACGCTCGCCATGGGAGAACACGCGGGCCTTGACGGCCAAACGTGCGGCGCATTGTGCCCGAAAGGGATTGACACCGATCCCCGAGTGAGTGGATGGTGGCGTGCGGGAAGTGCATGGTATGCGGGTCTCGAAAGAACTCGTTTGGGAAAGAAGCAGCAGCTCAACAGCCAACCCGTTCTCGTCGAGTCACGCGACGGCGTGTCGCTCGTGGTCCTGGGCCTGATGGGAAGCTCGCGGAGGCGAGAGCCTCGCACCACCTGACCCTCTTACATGCACTTCCCATTTGACTTGTTGGCGGCAACGGGGGTGGTAGACATGCCACGGCACGGCAATTTCAGCGCGGCGGTCTCCATTACCGAGGACACCATCAACGGGGTCATCGAAAAGTATGTGGTGGAAGGACTGGGCCCGTTCTTCTTCCCGCTGCCGACCACAATTCAGGTAGGGCCGACCCCGGTTACTTTCGCCGGAATCATTCAGCTGTTGCCGCCCACCGTCGAATTGCATCCCGATCCGAACGACGTGATCCGGCTGAACCTGGCCCTGCGCAGCACCCTGCGGGCGGCCGCTCCCGGGCAGCCGATGCGCACCTGGACGGTGCGCTGGCAGAGCGCGGTGGATGCCGCTCCGGTGATCAACATCGTCGCCAAGCAGTTCACCGTCGGCGTCGACCTGTCGACCGCCACGGTTCAGCCCCTGGTGGTCACCAATGAACAGGGACCGGTGTTCCCGGCGCCGGTATTGGCCGCGCTGCAGTCGCAGGCACTCGCGGATGCGGTCACCGCGTTCGTCCGCGACCTGCCCCAACTGGTGATCACCCCGCCCTTGCTGCGCACCGAGATCGAGTTCTCGCAACCGGTCCCCGCTTGGGTTGCCCCCTACGAGAAGGGCGGGCTGGGCCCAGAGTGGTTCACGGTCAGCCTGACCGCGGACAGGGTCGTGCTCAAGACGCTGGAACGGGCGCTCACCCTGGCCGTGGATGTCACTGGCACCGGTGGCGCGCTGCTGACGCACGGCGACAAGGACGCGTTGGTGGACCTGACCGCGGTCCGTGGGGTTGGCTCGACATACCGGCACACCCTCACCCCGAACTCCGACCCCGAGGACGGACCGATCCTGGTTCGGCTGGCCGAGCCGAAGGGCGGCGGAATCGCGATCGCGATCAACCAGTGGGTGATCTCGCACGTGGGCGAGCAGATCTCCAATGCGCTATGGAAAGACGTTGTGTCGTACAGTCCGGAGATCGCGCTCGGGTCGATTCACCTGATGTACGCGCCGTTCGACAAACCACTGCGCGGACCGGAGGACGGACTCGCCGTCAACGTCAACGCCCTGGTACGCGAAGGGCCATGGTTCACCGTCGGTTGCGTGGTGTACGTCCAGGCGTACCTGCGCACCGCGGACGGCCCGACCGAGTTCGTCCACGAGTTCCCCGACCAATGGCGCATCTACGCCGGGCACACGGATATCGACCTGCCCTGGTGGCTGGACGTGCTCGCCTTCGCGGTGTCGCTCAGCCTCGGATCGGCGTTGCCGATGCTGTCCGGAGTGCTCGGGGTGGCAACCATCGCGCTGCTCGACGGGGTGCTGCCGAGCATTGTCGGCAACGTCGAGAACCTGATCCAACAGAACATCAACAACACCTCACCCGCCATTCCCGGCAACTGGACCATTCCACTGTTCGGGCTCGCCGGCGACGGGATCGGCGCCTCGCTGAAGTACCTGTCGATCACCCAGGAGAGCATCGACGCGGCCGCCACCGTGGCCGCCGGCAGCGCGCTGGCCAACCAGCCACTCGGGGTGCTCGCCCCGACGTCCTGGCCGGCCACCAACCGCGAGCCGATCGCCCTGTCGGTCAAGCTCCGCGAGGACCTCGAGGCGATGGCCGACGACCTGACGGTGGTGTGGACCGTCCGCCGGGCCGACACCAACGCGGTCATCGCGACCGGCACCCGGGCCTACGACGACCCGGACGGCAACGGCATCACGATCCCGCACCACTCGCCCGAGCTTTACCACGTGGACCGGTACACCGTCCGAGCCCGGGTCCGGCTGGCCACCGGCGGGCAGGTCGGCGAAATCTGGACCGGGACCTCAACCATCGACATCCACGACTTCCTCGACCGCCACCACCGCTACGTCGAGTGGGGACCGAAAACCGTCTACTTCAAGAAACCAGGGTCAAACACAATCTGGTGGAGCCGCACCCGCAAATCCAAAATCCACCGAACCGCCGTGTCGGCCCGCTGCCGAATGCTGTACGTCGTCACCGGGGACCTACACAACGTCACATACACCGACACGCTGCCGTTCCCGCCGAACCAGCTGGAGCAGAACCGCGGACCGGTCTGCGAATATTGCTTCTTCGACGGGCCGGACAAGCACGTCGCGCTCCCCACCGAGGACTGGTTCTAACGTATCCAGTGGGGCACGACATCCGAGTGTTCAAGCGCCAGCTCGCCGCAGCCGGCCCGGGCGGTACGTTCGGTCTCTACGCAGGTGCCTCTCGTACCGTCGTGACCCGTCACGGCCCCGCGACGGCTACGCCGGCGGAGCTGCGGCGGGCGTAGCCGCAGACCGGTGATGGCGTTGCCGTCGATACTCGTGACCTCGATGGTCCAGTCCGCACGTTCGACCCGGTCACCCGGTTCCGGGATGCGACCCAGAACGGCGAGAACCAGGCCGGCGATGGCGGTGTAGTCGCCTTCGGGTGCGTCGCGGATCTCCACGCCCAGGTCGACGAGGTCGTGAATTGGGGAAGGTGCCTGGCGGCAGCAGCAGGGCACCATCCGGCTCGGTTTGCACGGGCAATGAGGTCGCGGTCGGTCTCGTCGTGGACCTCCCCGACGATCTCCTCCAGCAGATCCTCCAGCGTGCCTGGAAGCCGAACGAGACCGTGGCGTTGGAACGATCGTGCGGTTTGGTCGATGGGCGTCGCCGAGTTCGGCCATCCGGGCGGTGCCGGTGGGTGGACCAGCCAGCCCGGGTCGATGTCGACAAGCGCACCTGGCGAGCGAAGTCGGCCAGTCACGCGCCACGCGGCAGAGTGGGCGTTCCAGGGACCGTTGGGCGGTACCGGTCCGAGTCACCGGTTGGGCGGTGGCGCGGTTGGGGTGGTCATGGCTGTGCGAGTCCGATGCGGTAGGCGTAGGCCACTGCCTGTCCCCGGTCGACCGCCCCGATCTTGCCGAAGATGTTGTTCACGTGGGTCTTGACGGTCGCGGTGCCGATCCCTAGCCGTATGGCGATTTCTTCGTTGCGTAGCCCGGCGGCGATCAGCGTGAGCACCTCGCGTTCGCGGGGGGTCAACCCATCGGGCCCGTCCGGTTGTGGGTTGCGCTCGGGGCGCAGCGCGGCGCTGACGACTCTGGTCTGTGCCTGCGGTGCGAGTGCGGTCGCGCCTCCGGCCACCGTGCGTAGGGCGGTCACGATCTCGTCGACGGTGGCGTCCTTGGTCAGGTACCCACGGGCGCCGGCGCGCAGCGCAGCGAACAGCGACCGGTCGTCGGCGTAGGTGGTTAGTGCCAGCACCGCCACCTCCGGGTGGTGGTTGGTGATCCATGCGGTTACGGCCACTCCGTCCAGGTCGGCCATGCGCAGGTCGAGGAGGACAACGTCGGGGTGCAGCGACGCGACCAGCGCCAGGGCGTGGCGGCCACCGTCGGCGCTGCCGACGATGTCCAGGCCCGCCACCCGCTGCAGCAGGACGACCAGTCCCTCACGGACGAGCGGTTGGTCGTCGACGACGAGTACCCGAAGCGTCATGGCGACTCCCGAGGCAGGGTCAGCGTGACCATGAACCCGTGTGGCACGGGCGCGGCCCGCAGCATGCCGCCGGCGGCTTCGGCGCGTTCCCGCAGACCGTGCAAGCCGTGGCCCGAGCCGAGCTGTGACGCGGCGCGGCTGTTGGTCGGCTGCCGGGTGTCTGTCGACCGGTCCGTCACGGTAGCGATCACATGATCGGCGCTGACCTCGATCGTGATGTGCACCGACTCGGCCGCGCTGTGACGCAGCACGTTGGTCAGCGCCTCCTGCACCGTGCGGTAGACGATCTGGCCGGTGCGCGGGTCGAGTGCCGGCTCGTCGACTGGTACCTGCAACGCGCACGCGATCTGCGACACCGCGGCGAAGTCGTCGACCAGGCTGCGTAGTTCCGGCCAGCCAGGGCCGCACCCGCGCAGTGTGCCGACCACGCCTTGGGCCTCGCGCACCGCGTCGTGGGCTACTGTCGCGGCGGCGTCGAGCATAGCTGCCGCCCGGGCCACGTCGGGACTGTCCGTCAGCAGCGACCGGGCTGCGCGCAGCTGCACCAGCACGACGGTCATGTGGTGGGCGATCACGTCGTGCACCTCGCCCGCGATGCGGGTCCGCTCTTCCAGCACCGAGGCCTCCTGCAGCCGCAGACGCGAGCGCCGTTCCCGGACCAGCGCGCTGGCCAAGGCAGGCACCAGATACGCGCACAGCAACGACAGCGGGGCGGCCACCGACCGGCCGGCGGAGACGGCGAGGACCACCACGACGAAAATGGCCGCGATGGGGGCGCCCAGGCGAGGGCGCAGCGGGCCGACGGCCGCGGCGAGGATGCAACCCACCGCGACCGTCAGAGCCAGGATGTTCATGCAGTCAGGATGGCAGCCGCCACCAGGGTCGGCGATCCGCGCCGGGGACGGGACAGCTGCCACCGCGGCGCATCAGCCACCAGCCGCGCCAGGTCAACGCCGCCCAGGTGACGGTGATGACCGTGCCGGCCAGCAACAGGTGAGACCGAAGGAACACCCCCGCCGCGGTGCCGCCCAGGGCCAGCCCGAGCACGGTCAAGGTGACCGGCAGATGGCAGGGGCAGATCACGAACGCGCCGACGATGGTGAGCACGCCCCTGCGGCGGCTACCGCGACCACGGTCTGGATTTGTGGCGGCGGCGCCGGGTTCGCCCTCCGCCCGGACGAGCCGTTTCGGTTCGGCGAGCCGGGTCACCGGTCCACCGCCCCGCTCGACGGCGCGGCGCAACCGCCCGGAGATGATTCCGGCCGCCAGGGCCGAAGCCGCGGCCACCAGCCCGGTACCGCGGCCCGGTACCGCGCATACTGCTCGCCGTACCGGCCGGCCAGGTACGGCTGCTCGTACCCGAGCACGAAGCCGACCAGCGCCGCGCCAGCGACCGCCGCATACACCACGAGCACGGGCTGCGCCAGAACCATCGCCTGCCCCAGGATCGCAGCGAGCAGTGCGAGGTATATCGGGTTGCGTACGTACCGGTATGGCCCGCCGACGACGAGCTGTTCGGTCGGCGCAACCGGGGCCGGGGTACCGGCGCCCTCGACGACGAACCGCACGAACGCCGCGACGAGTACCGCGAACCCGGCGACCGCCACCAGCGCACCGGCCACCCGAACAGCGAGGTACCAGTCCGCCGCCGCCCGCATCCGCCACCCGGTCAGCCACCACGGCACCAGGCCGGCCACCGTGGTCGGCGCCAGGGCGAAGAACAGCGCGCTTCCCGAGGCCGCGGTCACCTTACGCACGCCTCACCGCCCCACTCGACGGCCGGTCCGATACCGGCGCACTCCGAACGTGACGAGACCGGCCAGGGCCGGAGCCCGACGCGACGCAGGCAATGATGATCATGATTCCTCCATGGGTCAGTGATGAGCCCACTGTCGTCGCAACCACGACAGCGGGCCTGACCCCAGGGGTGGATCTCGGCATCCGCCCTCCACCCCTGGGTGGAACCCGGTCGGCGCTCCACACCACTCGGTCACACAGCAACCGTGGCCGATCGCATACAGGCCCCAACAACTTCCGCTCTTCGGCACGAGCGGATGTCGCCGGCGGGCCGGTCGGCGGGTTTACTGAGCTGGTGCCGATCGGAGCCGAGCCGAGGGAAGGTACATGCCCGTCGAAGACGCGCTGTTCGCGCTGTGGACCCGGCCGCCAGACCTGCTCGACGACCCGATCACGAGGTTTGGCGAGCTCTACACCGAGCCGGTACGGATCAACGGAACCCCGATGTCACTCGACGACCTGGTCGCCAGGGCCCGCGGCCTGCACACCGCGTTCACCGAGCACGACATCGAGCTTGTCGACCGGATCGAATCCCCGCGCAAGCTGGCGATCGCCTTCCGCCACCGCGCCCGGCACAGCGGACCGTGGCAGACCCCGCTAGGCGAACTCGCCCCCACCGGCCGCATCGTCACCGGCCTCGGCATCGACCTGCTCACCTTCACCGAACACCGGATCAGCTCCATCTGGGTGCTCGCCGACGAACTGCAACGAATGATCCAGGTCAAGCTCGCCTAACAGGCGACACCAACTCCACCACCATCGTCACCTCAGCGCGATCAGCGGCACGACCGGACGTTCGATGAGTCGGTGCCGGTGTTGGACGTGACCGCTTCAAGGTCACTTCCGCGTGTCTGCTCGCACCATTCCGTTGAAGCGGCTGCTTCCCAGGCGGTCCACCGCTCATGTGGGCGACTTCGAGGGCAATCAACTCTGCACCTATGACACGTAAGCGGGGGCAGAGCTAGACCAGCGGGATAATTGCGTGCTACGGTGCTAAATCGTCCACCTTCCTTTTCGCAAACGTTGCCTGACCATCGAGATATGAGGTGTGGCGGTGCTGTCTGAATTTCGCAGGAGAAAAGTGTCAGCCGGCTTCAATGAGCTGGACGCCGATGGCGACGGCTATGTCGGAAGCGGCGATATCGAACTGCTCGTCAAGCATCACGGTGACGCATACGGGTATTCGAAGAACACGCCGGAGTACGCGGAGCTCGAGCGCAGAACACTTGATGTGTGGACCCAGCTCAAGCAATTTGACACGGACGGCGACGGTCGGGTCTCCCTGGCCGAGTATGTTGCCGGCTTCGATGCGTTCATGAGTCAGCGGGACACCTTCATGAGCGGGATGACCGCCCTCGTTGACGCCTTCTACCTCATGGCGGACCGAGACAACGACGGGAAGGTCACCGAGGAGGAGGTGGTCAGGCACTTTCGTGCGTGGGGCCACACCGCAGAGCAGGCCCACGAGGCGTTCCGCCGGCTCGACCGCAACGCCAACGGCGCCATCGCCAAGGAGGAATGGATGCAAAACCTCGAAGAGTACTACTTCAGCGAAGACCCTGAAGCGCCCGGGAACTGGCTGACACCCCTACCCGAGGAGTAGCGACCTGCTAGCGAGAGCACAGTGAAGAAACTCATTAGCGTCCTGCTTGTCCAACTCGCCACGTTACTCGGCGTCAGTGGCGTCGCCGCGGCGCGCGCGGAAGGCAACCAGCACTTCTTCCTCGCCGGCCCTGCCGAGGGTCCGTCGATCACGATCGCCGGCCGCGGGATGATCACCGGGATCGGAACGCTGACCGCCGAGGCGGTAGAGCTCCGGCCAGTCGACAACACCTACCATGAGGTGGATCTCGCGGTTATCGGCGGCGGTACCCTCACCATCTCGGTCGACGGCCGGTTCGACACGTGGCCATTTACCCTCGACCCAAGATCGTGCACGCGGCGCGGATCCCTTGGCGGAAACTGGGTTATCACCGCGAGCGGAGGTGACCTCGCCGGCGCGACCGGCGGCGGAACGTTCCGGGGCCGGTTCTTCACCTACGCCATCCGCGGCCCCGCCGGCTGCGACGAGGGAGCGATCAAAGGATTCGTCGCCGGCGCGATGGCCGGCGACGTGCGGTTCAGGACGCGGTAGCTGCACCATGAGCTTGATGCCTGAAAATTGCCCGAACCCGGTTGGGATTTTGCGAAGAACTGGAGCGCTGCATGAATCCAGACACACCACTTGTGCGCCGATTCGCCGTAAACCCTGGCCTCATCCGGACCGTCGTGATCCTGCCCACGCTACACCGCGAACACCAGGTAAACCAGCACGGGCGAACTCGTCCTGGCTAGTCCGCTGAGCGACACGCGATCCTACGCCTGTCTGACTATGGAGTTTGATTAGGAAAAGAGAACAGGAGTTTGAAAGGGAGCACGTGGGGCATCGAACTCGTACACCTGACCCCACGCCTTGGCCCAGCCGCGCAGGCCCCCGGAAAATTCATTCCTCGGCACGCGTGAAGTGCATGATCCGGTTCGATGTGCGCCGATGACCGTGGTGCAGCCCAAGCTGACACGAGTCATGGGAGCAGGCGGATTGTTTACATCAAGTTCATCGAGCACAGTGAGCGGAAGTTCTCTTGACGTCGTGTTGGTGTAGTTGGCGATCACATCAACCGTTGAGAGCGTTGTTCGCAAGCAAGGTTGCAGCCAACCGACAATGATAACGCTACCGCCGGGCGCCACCTCCTCGAGGGGAACAGAATCACCACAAGCCTGCGTGTCGGCCACGGCATACCGTGGTGCCGCGACGATTGTTGCTGCTATCACAACGAACACAAATGCCAGCCATGATACACGATGCAGAATGAGCACCGAACAACTGTTGTCAAACCTCCATGTGTTGTCAAGATGTCGGGGCTCATTGGCCACGAAATGTCAAATGACACAAAGCGGTCGACTTGCGTACTGGGCTGGCGCGATCATGGACACTGAACCACATACCTCTTGTACAGCTGCACCGATCGAAACGACAAACCCGTATGGTGCCTATCAGCACCCGTCACAACAAGTTATCGGCCAAGCACGACAATCTCCTACTACCAGCGACGGCAGCCGGCCTATGCACATCCGTACATCGGCATGTTCGCGTGTTCGGTCGCCGTGGGGGGCTCGATGCCCGATCGGTGGCATAGACGATGTATTGGTCCTGCAGGTGGCGCAGCATTGATCGTAGCGGCGTTTGCGGCGGTCGATCGTCACGTACAAAGTGCTCG
>NZ_DASZCQ010000013.1:0-3040 GCF_035942955.1 Actinophytocola sp.
AGCGCGACCCGCGGGTCGCGGCGCAGGTTGCGGGCCTTGCGGGAGCCGGGGCCGGTGAGGATCGCGATGTGGTCGCCGTGCGTGTCGATCCAGACCGGGACGGAGTGCGGGGCGCCGTCGGGCAGGACGCTGGCGAGGTGGGCGACCGGGGTGCCGTCGAGCACGCGGCGCACGTCGGGGTCGAGCATCATCGCTGGACCTCGTAGTGCAGATGGGTGACACCCGGCGCCGGGACGGCTTCGACGAGGCGCAGGCGCACGTGCCCGGGCAGCGCCTGGAAGAAGGGGCGGCCGCCGCCGAGCAGGACCGGCACCTGATGGAGGATCACCTCGTCGACGAGCCCCGCCCGCAGCGCCTCGGTGACCACGCCGCCGCCCATCAGGCCGACGTCCTTGCCACCGGCGGCCTCGCGTGCCGCCGCGATCGCTTCCTCGATGCCGGTGGCGAGGGTCTGCCGCTCGGTCAGCTCCGGCACTTGCCGGTGGCTCAGGACGAACAGCCGGGCCGCCGGGTGCGGGCTGCCGCCGCCGAACCGGTCGGAGTCCTCGTAGGTGTTGCGCCCGGCCACGATCGCGCCCACACGTCCGGCGAGAGCGTCGAAGATCCGGGCGCTTGGCTCGCTCAGCTTGAACCCGTCGAACACCCGGCTGGGCGTGTCGCCGTCGAAGTACCAGTCGAACAGCATCGTCCCGTCGCCGAGTCCGCGCCCGGCGCCGGGACCGCGACCGGTGATGTACCCGTCGACCGAGACCGCGTGGGCGCTGATGACCTTGCTCATCTCCGTCATCCTTCCGAAGTTCCTTCAAGAGACGCCACGACCGTAGCAGTCAAAGTTCCCTAAGGGAACCCCAGTTGCTAGACTGCGTCCATGCAGCGCACGAACTTCGGCGAGATGGTGTGCTCGATCGCGCGCACGCTCGACGTCATCGGGGAGCCCTGGTCACCGCTGATCCTGCGGGACGTCTGGGCCGGGCTCACCCGGTTCGAGCAGATCCAGGCCGACCTCGGCATCTCGCGCAAGGTCCTCACCGAGCGGCTCAACCACCTCGTCGAGCACGGGGTGCTCGAGCGCCGCTCCTACGACCGGCGACCGCGCCACGAGTACGTCCTGACCGAGAAGGGCACCGAGCTCGTCGACCTGCTCATGGTCATGGCCCGCTGGGGAGACACGTGGCTCGCCGGCAAGGCCGGCCCGCCGGTCCTCTACCGCCACCACGCCTGCGGTGAGATCAGCAAGGGCGACCTGCGCTGCGCCCACTGCGGCGAGCCGATGCACGCGGCCGACGTCGACCTGCTCCCGGGCCCCGGCGCGGCCGGGTGAGGCAGGTGCCCCTCAGAGCGTGCGGCTGCTGAGCACCACGGACTGGTCGATCTTCCACCGGCCCTGCATGACCAGCGTGTAGCGGTGCCGCTCGAGCACCGTCCTGCCGTCCTTGAAGGCGTACTCCACGGTGGCTTCGACCCCGTTGTCGGACACGCCGTTCACGTCGGAGACCCGCACGCTGCGGACGTTGGCCCAGAACGTCTGGTAGCCGCCGTAGCCGCCGGCCGGATGCTGTTGGTATCTCGGGGTGAGCCAGGTCCAGGCGGTCGGCAGGTCGGCCGGCATCAGCGCGTAGTAGTCGATGATCGTCGACGTCGGCGTGCTCGGCGGACCGGGCGGACCGGGCGGTTGGGTGATCGTGGTCGGCGCCGGGGCGCGGGTGGTCGTGGTGGTGACGGGCGCGGTGCTGGTCGGTGGTGACGGTTGCGTCGGGGTGGTGGTCCGCGGCTCCGCCGGGGAGGTGCCCGCCGGTTGCGCCGTTCCGCCGGTCGGGTCGGGCCGGTTGAGCACCGTGGTCAGCACGACGGCGGCGATCGCCGCGAGCACCACCGCGGTCGCGATCAGTGCCCTGACCCGGCTTCGGCGCGACGCGTGTGCGGGCACGGACGCGCCGACCGGCGCGGTGTCGGGTGCGGTGTCCTCGGCCGGTGGCGACTCGAGCGGTCGGGTGGCGGTCGGGGTGGGCTGGTGTGCCAGGGTGACGAGCTGGTCGCGGACCTCGGCCATGGCCGGCCGTCCGTCGGGGTCGGCGCTGAGCATCCTGGTGAGCAGGTCGGTCATCGGGCCGGCGTGGCTTGGTGGCACCAGATTGCCCGAGGCGACCCGGTGCAACATGGCCATCGCGTTGTCGGTCGACCCGGCCGGCGGCGAACCCTCGATCGCGGCGTACATGGTGGCGCCGAGCGAGTAGACGTCGGACAGGTAGCCGGCCCGCCGGCCCTGCGCCACCTCCGGCGACAGGTAGGCGGGGGTACCGGCGATGAGCCCGCTGCCGGTCGCGGTGACGTCCTCGACCGCGCGGGAGATGCCGAAGTCGGTGAGCTTGGCGGTGCCGTCCGGGCCGAGCAGCACGTTGCCCGGCTTGACGTCGCGGTGCACGACGCCGGCGGCGTGCGCGGTGTCGAGCGCGGCCGCGAGCTGCGCGCCGATCCGGGCCGCCTCCGGCACCGGCAGGGTGCCGCGTTCGCCCAACACCTGCGCCAGGCTCCTGGACGGCACGTACTCCATGATCAAATAGGACTGGTCGCCGTCCTCGACCACGTCGTACACCGCGACCGCGTGCGGGTGCTGCAGCCGCGCCGCGTTGCGGCCCTCGCGCATCGCGCGGCGCTTGGCCTGCACGGTCTGCGGCCCGGTCAGCTCGGCCGGCGGCAGGATCTGCTTCACCGCGACCTGACGGTGCAGGCGCTCGTCATAGGCCCGCCAGACCACCCCCATCCCACCGGCGCCGATCCGCTCGGCCAGCCGGTACCGCCCGGCAACCAACCGGTCCTCGTCCTCCACCACAACGGGTTTGCCAGCCAGGCCGCGATGAAACGGCGACCTTGTCAATTCGCCCTGGCCCGGCATAGCGTCAGTCGTCCGCCACCACTCCGATGGGAGGTGTTCGATGAAGATCGAGGTCAAAAAGCTCGAACAGGTGATCGCGACGTCCCGCAAGCCCAGCTGAACTCCTGGTGTGCGCTCCGGTCGTCGACCCGCCGCGCCGGGTTCGAC
>NZ_DASZCQ010000014.1:0-1731 GCF_035942955.1 Actinophytocola sp.
GCGCCGGGGTCCCCGCGGGCGCCCCGGCGCTCACGAGGGCGAACTCGTCGGCGGGCAGCGAGATCGACGGCTGGGTGCCGCGGCGCTCCGGCGGGAGCAGGTCCACGATCGCCGAGACCAGCCCGCCGGGGTCGAGATGGCGCAGCGTCAGCCCGTCGTCGTCCTGGATGGCCAGCACCGCGGCGCCGGCACCGCGGGCGGCCAGCGCGCGGACCGGCCGGGCGGACAGCTCGGGCAGGTACACCGAGTCGATGCTCTGCCGGGGCCGGGCCAGCGCGTCGAGCCAGCCCTCGACGCGCGGGGCGAGCCGTCCGGTGCGGTCGAGCAGCCCGCGGTCGCGCAGGCCCTCGTGCGCCTGCCGGCGCAGCGTGGCGCGCTCGTCCATGGTCGCGCCGTGCGAGCGGATGACGAGCGGGTACGGCGGCTCGCCGGCGTGGCCGGCCTCCCACAGGACGTCGAGCTCCAGCGCGTTGATCCGGACGGTTACGGCCATCTCAGGAGGAGTAGACCTTCGGATCGAGCGTGCCGATGTAGGGCAGGTCGCGGTACCGCTCGGCGTAGTCCAGCCCGTAGCCCACCACGAACTCGTTGGGGATCTCGAAGCCCACGTAGCGCACCGGCACGTCGATCTTGACCGCGTCCGGCTTGCGCAGCAGCGCGCACACCTCGAGCGAGGCCGGGCTGCGCGAGGCCAGGTTCTTCAGCAGCCAGGACAGCGTCAGGCCGGAGTCGATGATGTCCTCGACGATCAGCACGTGCCGGCCGGCGATGTCGCGGTCGAGGTCCTTGAGGATGCGCACCACCCCGGACGACGAGGTGGCCGAGCCGTACGAGCTCACCGCCATGAAGTCCAGCTGCACCGGGATGGTCATGGCCCGTGCCAGGTCGGTCATGAACATGACCGCGCCCTTGAGCACGCCGATGAGCACCAGGTCGGAGCGGTTGCCGCGGTCGGGGTAGTCCGCGGACACCTTCTGGGCCAGCTCGGCGATCTTCTCGTCGATCTGCTCCTTGGTGATCAGGATGGAGGCGATGTCGCCGTCGTACATGGCTCCCTCTCACGGCGTCCTGGGCGTCACCCGCAGCCTGCCATGCGCCCGGCCGGCCTCCAACCCGCCGGGCAGCCACACACCGCCCTGGCCCCGCCACTCACCGATCAGCGCGTCCACCGACCGCAGGTGCGCGTCGGTCAGCTCGGTCACTTCGGCTTCACGAAGCCAGATCCGCAGCACCCGCCGGCGCAGGGCGGCCGGCGCGGGGGCCAGCGCCGGCACGTCCAGCTCGCTTCCGGCGCGGGCCCGCTCGAACAGCTCGGCGGCCAGCGCGTCGAGCGCGTCGGCGTCCTCGCGCAGCTGCGCGGCGGTGCGGGCAAGGGCGGCGGCCACCCCGCCCTGCAGCACGTCCTCCAGCAGCGGGAGCACCTCGAGCCGCAGCCGCACCCGGGTGAACCTGGGATCGGCGTTGTGCGGGTCGTCCCACGGGGTCAGGCCGAGCGCGGCGCACGCGGCGCCGGTCGTGGTCCGCGGCAGGTCCAGGAACGGGCGGCCCCACGGCGGGTCGAGCGGGCGCATGCCGGCGATCGAGCGGGGCCCGGAGCCGCGGCCGAGGCCGAGCAGCACGGTCTCGGCCTGGTCGTCGCGGGTGTGGCCGAGCAGCACAAGGGCCCGCGCCGGGGCGGCGCCGCGCAGCGCGGCGTACCGGGCCCGGCGGGCGGCCGCCTCGAGCCCGCCC
>NZ_DASZCQ010000015.1:0-27083 GCF_035942955.1 Actinophytocola sp.
GGCGGCGGGGCCGCGGCCGCCCAGCCCGACCTGCTGCTGGTCCGGGTCAGCCGGGGACGCCTTGCCAGGGAGTTCCTGCTCGCGCCGCCGCTGCTGCTTGCGCTGGCGCTGCTGGTCGTCGGGCTGGCGGTCAATGCCGGCCGGCTCGGCATCGACCTGGCCGGGGGGCGGCTGCTGCCGGTCGGTGATCTGCCGGCGACCTGGGCGGAGTACCTGGCCACCTGGCATCCGGTCTTCGGAGGCACGGCGGCGCCCGCCCCGACCGCGCTGGCCGTGCTCGGCGGGCTCGGCGCGGTGCTCGCTCCGTTCGGCGGCCCGCCGGCCGGGGCCGCGGTGCTGCTGCTGGGTGACCTTCCGCTGGCCGGCCTGATCGCGTACGCCGCCACGAGGCGGATGCCGGTACGGCGTTGGGTGCGGGCGCTGGTGGCGGCGGGCTACGCGCTGCTGCCGCCGGCCACCGCCGCCGTCGCGCAGGGCCGGCTGGACGTGGTGGTCGTGCACATCCTGCTGCCGGCGGTGGTGGCGGGGATCGCCGCGCTGTTCGTGCGGGTGCGGGCGGTGACCGGGTCGACGGCGTGGCTGTCCACGGCCGCGGGGACGGCGTTCGGGCTGGCGGTGCTCGGCGCGTTCGCCCCGCTGGTGCACCTGCTGCTCGTGCTCTACGCGCTGGCCGGGTTCGTGGTGGTGCCTGGGCGTCGCGGGCACGGGCGGCGGCGGGTGGCGGCGCTGTTCGTGCTGGTGCTGATGCCGCTCGCGCTGCTGCTGCCGTGGCCGGCGGTGGTGATCCAGCATCCGGGGGTGGTGTTGCACGGCGTCGGCGCCTGGATGCGCGAGCCGCCGGTGTCGGCGGTGGATCTGGTCAGCCTGGATCCGGGCGGGCCGGGTGCGTGGCCGGTGGTCGGGTTGGCCGTGCCGGTCGCGCTGCTGGCCGGGTTGGTGATCCGGCCGCACCGGGCGATGCTGCCCGGGCTGGCGCTGCTGGCGCTGGGTGTCGGGGCGGTTGCCGGGGTGCGAGTGTTTCCTGCCGCACCGGTGACCGGGGGTGCGCCGACGCAGGCCTGGGCGGGCGCCGCGCTGCTCGTCGCGGGGTGGGGAGCGCTGTGGGGACTGCTCGGCGCCTGCCGGCCCAAGCCGGCCGGCGATCCGGCGGTGCTGGTCCGGGTGGCGACCGTGCTCGGGGTGCTCGGCGTCGCCGCGCTCGGGGTCGGGGTGCTGGTGGCCGGGCGGCAGGGGCCGCTGCGCGACGGCGGCGGGCCGCAGCTCGCCTCGACGCTGCGGCACGAGCTGGAGCTGACCGGGCGGTCGGTGCTGCTGGTGCCGGCCGACCCGGCCGAGCCGGTGCGTCAGGTCGCCGGCCGGGAGCCGCGGTTCGCCGACGACGATCTCCCGCCGGTGCCGAGCGCGGAGGCCCGGCTCGGCCGCCTCGGCGAGGATCTGCGCTCGGCGGAGCCGCAGCGGGTGCGGGCGGCGATCGCCGGGGCCGCCGCCGCGGGGGTGGTCTTCGTGGTGCTGCCCGACACCGGCACGGCCGACCGGGTCCGGTCCGCGGCCGGCGAGCTCGTCTCCCTTGGACCGTCTACTGAGGACGGGCGGCCTGTGCTGCGGGTGCAGCTGGCCGCCGGTCAGGTCACGCTGCTGTCCCCGGAGCTGGCCAAGCAGGCGGCCACCGGCGGGGCTCCGCCGGGTGCCCTCGGCACGGCCGGGATCGTGCCGGTCGAGGCCGCCCCGCCGGACGTGGCGGTGCGGGTCTCCGACGGGCCAGAGGGCCGGCTGCTGGTGATCGCCGCGGAGGAGGAGCCCGGCTGGCGGGCCACTGTGGACGGTCGGCAGGTTCCGATCGTCCGCGCCTGGGCCCACTTCGTCGGCGTTCCGGTCCCCACAAGGGCCGCCGACGTCGTGGTCGAGCAGCCAACCGCGCCGCGCAGCGTGCTGCTGCTCATCCAGGCGGCCGCCGTGCTCTTCACCCTCCTTACGGCGATCCCCGGCCGCCGGCCGGCCTAGCTCGCCGCCGGCACCCAGTTTCCGTGGAAGCCAGCCGGAACCCGTTGCGGCACATGGATGCTGGCGATCGGCTCCAGGGTCGCGGCGTCGAGCAGGACGAGGTCGCTGCGGTCGGTCGCGGCGTCGTAGACGAAGCCCATCAGCACGCCGTCGTCCTCGCCGGCGTCCGGGCCGTTCGGCTCGAACACGAACTCGCCGAGCTGCTTGCCCTCGCCGAACGTCCGGGTCTCGGTGCTGCCCCGGGTCAGGTCGTGCTTGAGCAGGCAGTCGCCCGCGACCGCATAGCCGTAGCGGTGCCGGTGGCCGACCAACCGCTCGTCGAGACGCGGGAACTCCTGCGGCCGGTCGCACAGCCGTTCCTCGCGCACCTTGCCCGCGCGGAGATCGACGGTCCACCGGTCCAGTGCCGGCGGGCCCTCGTCGGGGCCGAGCAGGCAGGTGTCGAACATCTTCGGGTGCCGCACGACGTCGAGCACGATCTCGTCGCCGTCGTCGTAGGCGTTGAGCGGGTGGAACACATAGCACGGCTCGACGTCGAACCAGCGCACCGGCCCGCCGTCCCGCGCCATGACACCGACCCGCGCGGGGTACGAGGGATTCCAGCGGTACGGGAACAGTCCGGACGGGCGCATGCTCCGGCTCGCCGCGGCCACCAGCGGGCTGGGCACCCGCACCCGCCCGATGATCGCGGACAGCACCAGCCGGGCCGCCGCGCGCAGCGGCCGCGGCACGGCCACCTCCGCGGCCCGCCGGACGTCGAACGTGACCGGAAGGTCGTAGAGCACGACGTGGTTCCGGGTGAGTGAGAACGCGTGCATCATCGGGCTGCCGGCCACCTCGACGTCGATCACGCGCCGGGCCCGCCCGTCGGCGCCGAGCACCGAGTACTGCACCGTGTTGCCGCGGCCGAAGTGGTACGACACCGCGTGCAGCTCGCCGGTCCCGGGATCGCGCAGCGGGTGCGCGGTGTACCCGCCGCGGATCGTGCCGTCGAAGTCGCACGGCCCGACGGTGTCCAGCTCCTCGGTGAGCTCGTAGTTGGCGTTGCCGCCCTCGACCAGCGCGAGCGTCCGGCCGGCGTGCCCGATCACGTTGGTGTTGGCGCCGATCACCTCGAAGCCCGCGCGGTGCCGGGACTTCCCGCCGGGCCGCACCCAGCGGTTGCGGTACCACTCGGCCCGGCCGCCGCGGATGCGGACGCCGTGCACCATGCCGTCGCCCATGAACCAGTTGTAGGCGGCCGGGTCGATCTCGCCCGCCGGGTTGGGGCCGTTGCGCAGGTACCGGCCGTCGAGGTGCTCCGGGATGGCGCCGGTGACCTCGAGGTCGTAGCTGGTGATCTCCTCGCGCACCGGGGCGAAGCCGCCCTCGAGATACCCGTTGCCCATGACGCCTCCGTTGCTGAATAACTTTGTTATCTCCATGGATAACATAGTTATGGCAGAATGGCAATGGTGAGCGTGGACGAGCCGGCCAACACCCGGGAGCGGCTGCTCGAGGCGGCCATCAAGCTGCTGGCGAGCAACGGACCCGAGGGCCTGCAGGCCCGGAAGGTGGCCTCCGAGATCGGCGCGTCCACGATGGCGGTGTACACGCACTTCGGCGGCATGCCCCAGCTCACCGAGGCGATCGTGCGCGAGGGCTTCCGGCGCCTGGACCAGCAACTGTCCACAGTAGAACCGACAAGGGACCCGGTTGCCGACCTGTTCGCGCTCGGCCTGGCCTACCGGGCGCACGCGCTGGACAACCCGCAGCTCTACCGGCTGATGTTCGGGCTGTCCATGCCGCTGCCCCGGCGCGGCACCCGGCGCAACCTGCTCACCGCCGCGGGCGTCCCCACCGACCTGGCCGAGGGGCAGACCGCGTTCCAGCACCTGGTCACCGCGCTGACCCGGGTGATCGACTCGGGCCGGACCCGCAAGGAGGACCCCAAGCGGGCCGCCGCGCAGGTCTGGAGCGCCATCCACGGCTACGTCCTGCTGGAGATCGCCGGCTTCTTCGGCCGGGACGGCCGCGGCGTCGAGCAGGTGCTCCAGCCGCTCGGGATCAGCCTCGCCGTGGGTCTCGGCGACACGGTCAGGGCCGCCACCCGCTCCGCCCGCGCGGTGCAGCGGCGGGCTGTGACATTTCAAGGTGAGGGCCAGCCTGGGAACACTACTCCGCGTCGTTGACCTGCGATTGCGGATGTCCGGCCACTCGGGCGGATCTCCGGCCCACCCTCGCTGGGCCGGAGGCCCTCACTAGGACTCGCCCTCGATGACCCCGGGGTCCAGGCCGAGGTAGCTGGCCACCTGCTCGACGAGGATCTCGTGCACCAGGTCGGCCAGGTCGGCGCTGTCCTTGGCGCGGGCCTCCAGCGGGCGGCGGTAGAGCACGATGCGGGCCCGGGTGGGCATGCCGCGGCGGTCGAGGCCGGCGGGGACGAGGCGGGCAAGGGGGACGCCGGCGTCGGCGAGGACCCCCTCGGGCGCGGTCTGGGTGCGCTCGGTGCCCTCCACCTCGGGCACATCGTCCACGGCCACGTCCAGCTTGGTCAGCTCGGTCCGCCAGCGTGCCTCGATCGGCTCCAGCGCCTCGAGCACGAGCGCGTCGAACCGCTGGGCGCGGGTACTGGCCGCGGGCAGGGTCGCCGGGAACAGCGAGCCGCGCAGCCCGCGGCCGTGCCGGTCCCGCCGGCGCCGGCCCCGCGGGGAGAGGTTTCGATACCTGCGGCCGCTCACCACGATCAGCAGACTAGCTGCAGGCCAGAGACACTTGATGCGAGGGCGAAGCGCAAGCGGTGGCATCTGCCGATGTGACGTGCGGTTGCGTAGGAAAATCGCTCGGGCTGGCCCCGGCCGGCCCTCGCGATTTTTGGCCCTCGCAGGCGGTGTGGCTCCGCGGCCGCGCGCAGAACAGACGCTAGTGTCACCCATCGTGCGAAGCGTGAGGCGGTGTTCGCGGGCCGGGTGTGCCAATCCGGCGGTCGCCACGCTCACCTACGCCTACGCCGACTCCACGGCGGTGGTCGGCCCGCTGGCCACCTACTCCGAGCCGCACAGCTACGACCTGTGCGAGGAGCACGCGCTGCGGCTGACGGTCCCGCGCGGCTGGGAGGTCGTCCGGCACGACGGCGAGTTCACCCCGCCCGCGCCGTCCGTGGACGACCTGACCGCGCTGGCCGAGGCGGTGCGCGAGGCCGGCCGGGTGGACCGTCCGGTCGAGCCGCCGGCCGACGTCGACCAGCTTGCCGGCCGGCGCGGGCATCTGCGGGTCCTGCCCGACCCGTTGGCCGATTAGGGCTCACGCAAAGGGAGTTGCGGCAATCATGATGACCACCGAGCGCGCCGGTGCCGAAGGCGTCGCGCGCAGAGTCGCATAAGGCTCTCGATAGGCTTTCGTAGTACTGCTGGGCCGTTGTCTGGAGCTTCTCGTGCGCGATCTGTCCGCCGTGTTCAAGGCCTACGACATCCGGGGGGTGGTGGGCGAGCAGCTCGACACCGACCTCGTGCGCGACATCGGCACCGCCTTCGCGCGCCTGGTCGGCGGCCCGGCCATCGTGATCGGCCACGACATGCGCGCGTCCTCGCCGGGCCTTGCCGGGGCGTTCGCCGACGGCGCCCGGCAGGAGGGCGTCGACGTGATCATGATCGGGCTGGCAAGCACCGACATGCTCTACTTCGCCTCCGGGCAGCTCAACCTGCCCGGCGCGATGTTCACCGCCAGCCACAACCCGGCCAAGTACAACGGCATCAAGCTGTGCCGGGCCGGCGCGGCGCCGATCGGCCAGGACACCGGCCTTGCCGACATCCGGCGCGAGGTCGAGCGTGGCGCCCAGCCGAGCCCCGGCGTCGCGCCCGGCCGGCTCGAGACCCGCGACCTGCTCGCCGACTACGCCGCCTACCTGCGCCGCCTTGTCGACCTGTCCGGCAGCCGGCCGCTGAAGGTCGTCGTGGACGCCGGCAACGGGATGGGCGGCTACACCGTGCCGTCGGTGTTCGAGGGCCTGCCGATCGAGGTCGTGCCGATGTACTTCGAGCTCGACGGCACGTTCCCCAACCACGAGGCCAACCCGCTCGATCCGAAGAACATCGTGGACCTGCAGGCCAGGGTCCGCGCCGAGCACGCAGACGCCGGCCTGGCCTTCGACGGCGACGCCGACCGCTGCTTCGTCGTCGACGAACGCGGCGAGCCGGTCTCGCCGAGCGCGATCACCGCCCTGGTCGCCGTGCGCGAGCTGGCCAAGGAGCCGGGCGCCATCGTGATCCACAACCTGATCACGTCGCACGCCGTGCCGGAGATCGTCGCCGAGCACGGCGGTCAGCCGGTGCGCACCCGCGTCGGCCATTCGTTCATCAAGGAGGAGATGGCCAAGACCGGCGCGATCTTCGGCGGCGAGCACTCCGCGCACTACTACTTCCGCGACTTCTGGCGCGCCGACACCGGAATGCTGGCCGCGCTGCACGTGCTGGCCGCGCTCGGCTTGCAGGACGGGGCAGGGGGTGGCGGGGCGGGAAAGACACTGTCCGAGCTCACCGCCGAGTACTCCCGGTACGCGGCCTCCGGCGAGGTCAACTCCACCGTCGACGACCAGGCCGGCCGGATGGCCGCGGTGCGCGAGGCCTTCGCCGCCCGGCCCGGCGCCGAGGTCGACGAGCTGGACGGTCTCACCGTGCAACTGCCGAACCGGAGCTGGTTCAACCTGCGCCCGTCCAACACCGAACCCCTGCTGCGGCTCAACGTCGAGGCGCCCGACGAGGCCGCGGTCGCCGCGCTACGGGACGAGGTGCTGGCAATCGTGCGTGGCTGAGCCGCCGGCACGGCACACTGGATTTCGAGGAGGAGAGATGGCAGTCACGCTCGACCCACAGCTGTTAGAGATCCTCGCGTGTCCGTCCGACGACCACGCCCCGCTGCGCACCGGGACCCCCACCGACCCCGACGCCGACGTCCTCACCTGCACGTCCTGCGGTCGCCAGTTCCCGGTCAACGACGGCATCCCCGTGCTGCTGCTCGACGAGGCCACTCCACCCGTGACGAGCGAGGCACCCGAACCCGCACCCGCAGACCAGTGAGCCCGCAAACCGATGACACGCTGCTGGACGACCCGGCCCGGCTGACCGAGGTCGACTCCGAGGGCCTGCTGCGCGCCGCCGCGCAGGCCGGCGCCCAGGTGCGGGCGACCATGGAGAGCGCGGCCGAGGCCGACCTCGACCGGCTCGCCGGCGTTCGGCCGCGGGCCCTCGTCCTGATCACCCGGCCCGGCCTGGCCCCGGCCGCCAACCGCGTGGTCGCCGCGCTGCTGCAGTCCACCTGCCCGGTCCCGCTCGTGCTCACCGACGCGGTGCCCAGCTGGATCGGCCCGCTCGACGTCGTCATCGGCCACACCGACGATCCCGGCGACATCGTGCTCGCCGAGTCCGTCGACCGGGCCGGCCGGTACGGCGCCAGCGTGGTGCTCACCGCGCCCGAGGACGGGCCGGTCGCGGCCGCCGCGGCCGGCAAGGCGGTGCTGCTGCCGCCGCGGGTGTGGGTGCCACCCGGCTTCGGCTTCGCCAGGGTGCTGGCCGCCGGGCTGCTCACGGTGCGCACGCTCGGCCTGCTGGACGCCGAGATCGCCGCGCTTGCCGACGAGCTCGACCGGGAGGCCGAGCGCGACCACCTGCAGCACGAGTCGTTCGTCAACCCGGCCAAGTCGCTCGCGCTGCGGCTGGCCGACCGCAGCCCGCTGCTGTGGGGCCTCGACGACGTGGCCACCGCCGTCGCCGGGCACGCCGTACAGGTGCTGGCCACGCACACCGACCGGGTCTGCCACGTGGCCGGCTATCCGCAGGCGATGAGCGGCACCGCGCTGCACAGGGCGGCCGTGCAGGCGTCGTCCGGGCAGGACATCTTCGCCGATCCCGACGACCTCGATCCCGGCCAGGCGTCCCCGCTGCGGGTGTTCCTGCTCGCGGTCCGCTCGGCGCCCGGGGATCCCGTGCGCCGGCTGGCTTCGGAGACGCTGCCCGGCGCGGACGTGCTGGCCCCGGTCGAGGAGATCAACGCCGACGCCGCGGCCTGCGCCGCCGTGCTGGCCCTGCGCTTCGAGCTGGCCGCGCTCTACCTGGGCCTGGCCGCGGGCACGACCGGTGGATCCGGCCGCTACGCGCCGGTCCGGGCTTGAGGCCGGCCGTGGAGCACCTGCGCAACGCCGTTCGGCCGTACGCCTGGGGATCCCGCACCACCATCGCCGAGTTGCTCGGCCGCCCGGTGCCGGCCCCGCACCCCGAGGCCGAGCTGTGGCTGGGCGCCCATCCCGGTGACCCGTCGCGGCTCGTCGGTCCCGACGGCGACGAGCGGACGCTGCTCGAGGTGGTGGCCGCCGACCCGGACGGGCAGCTCGGCTCGGCGGCGGCCGCGCGGTGGGGCCCCCGGCTGCCGTTCCTGCTCAAGATCCTCGCCGCCGAGGAGCCGCTGAGCCTGCAGGCGCACCCGTCGGCCGCGCAGGCCGCCGCCGGGTACGCCCGGGAGGAGGCCGCCGGGATCCCGCGGGACGCGGCGACCCGCAACTATCCCGACCCCACGGCGAAGCCCGAGCTGCTCTGCGCGCTCACCGAGTTCCACGCGCTTGCCGGGTTCCGCGATCCACATCGGACGGTCCGGCTGCTGCGCGCGATCCAGACGCCGGGCCTGGCCGCGCACGTCGACCTGCTCGCCGCGCAGCCGGACGGCGAGGGCCTGCGCGCGCTGTTCACCACCTGGATCACGCTGCCCCAGCCGGCCCTGGACAAGCTGGAGCCGGAGCTGCTGGACGCCTGCGTGGCGCATGTCCGCGAGCACGGCGAGTTCGAGGCCGAGTGCCGCACGGTCCTGCAGCTTGGCGAGAGCTACCCGGGCGACGCCGGCGTGCTGGCCGCGCTGCTGCTCAACCGGATCTCGCTGGCGCCGGGCGAGGCGATCTTCCTGCCGGCCGGCAACCTGCACACCTACCTGCAGGGCACCGGGGTGGAGATCCTGGCCAACTCCGACAACGTGCTGCGCGGCGGGCTGACCCCCAAGCACGTGGACGTGCCGGAGTTGTTGCGGGTGCTGGACTTCCGGTGCGGCGACATGCCGGTGCTGCGCGGGGAGCGGGCCGGCAACCGGTGGGTGTACCGCACGCCGGCGCCGGAGTTCGAGCTGTCCCGGCTCGAGTGGTCGGCCGGCGAGGACGCCGAGGAGGTGCTGCCCGGCGGCGTGCCGCAGATCATGATCTGTACGGCCGGCGCGGTCGAGGTGCGGGGCGACGGCGGGCCGGAGATCCGGCTGGGGCGCGGGGAGTCGCTGTGGGTTCCGGCCAGCGACCCGAAGATCACGCTGCGGCCGCTCGACGAATCCGGCGCCCAGGCGTTCGTGGCCACCGTGGGTTCGCCGGCCCCGGAGCCCGACACCCTCTAGGCTTCACCCCGACAAACCGGACAGACGCGAGGGAGCGGCCGTTGTCTACCGAGGGCAGCACGAGAGCGATTCTCGCGGCGCTCGCCGCCAACGCCGGAATCGCCACGGCCAAGTTCATCGGCGCGGCGATCACCGGATCGTCCTCGATGCTGGCCGAGGCCGTGCACTCCGTGGCCGACACGTCCAACCAGGGCCTGCTGCTGCTCGGGCAGAAGACCTCGCGGCGCAAGGCCGATCAGCAGCACCCGTTCGGCTACGGCCGGGACCGGTACTTCTACTCGTTCATCGTCGCGCTGCTGCTGTTCTCGCTCGGTTCGGTGTTCGCGCTCTACGAGGGCATCCACAAGATCCAGCACCCCGAGCCGCTCACCTCGGCGATCGTCGCGATCCTGATCCTGATCGTGGCCATCGCCCTCGAGACGTACAGCTTCATCACCGCGATCACCGAGTCGAAGAAGATCAAGGGCGACGTGTCCTGGTGGGGTTTCATCCGCCAGTCGCGCACCCCGGAACTGCCGGTGGTGCTGCTCGAGGACGCCGGCGCCCTGTTCGGCCTGTGCTTCGCCCTGTTCGGCGTGGGCCTCACCGTGATCACCGGCGACCCGGTGTGGGACGGCGTCGGCACCATCATGATCGGCATCCTGCTCGGCATCATCGCGATCATCCTGATCATCGAGATGAAGAGCCTGCTGATCGGCGAGGGCGCCACCCCCAAGGAGCACGACGCGATCTGCGACGCCCTCACCGCCGGCAAGGTCCAGCGCGTGATCCACATCCGCACCCAGTACCTCGGCCCCGAGGAACTGCTGGTGGCCGCCAAGATCGCCCTGGACCCCGGCCTCTCGCTGCAGGACGTCGCCCAGGCCATCGACGACGCCGAGCTCCGGGTGCGCACCGAGGTCCCCAACGCGCGGCTGATCTACCTCGAGCCCGACCTCGACCGCACCGTCGCCGCGGACCTCTAGCGGGAAGGTGGCCCTCGCTCCGCCCGGGAGCGGTGCCACGGCCACCTTCGCTTGGTCGCGGAGCCAAGGTGGCCTTCATCTGGCTGCGTGGAGCGAAGGCGGCTCTTGGTCCGGATCTGCGTGCGAAGGTGGCCATCGGTCGGCGGAAGTGAAGGTGCCCTTCGCCTCGAACGGGCGCCGCGGGGCGGCGGCCCCGGCCCTGGTCGCGCGGAGGATAGCTCTCCGGCCGGAACGTCGTTACTGTCGACCTATGCCGGGGAACGGTCTGTGGCGGACAAAGTCCATTGAACAGTCCATTGCGGACACTGACGAGCCGGATACCAGGCTGCGCAGGGATCTCAACGCCTGGGATCTGACCGTCTTCGGCGTCGCGGTGGTGATCGGCGCCGGGATCTTCACGCTGACCGCGCGGACGGCGGGCGACCTCACCGGGCCCTCGGTGTCGCTGTCGTTCGTGCTGGCGGCGGTCGCGTGCGCGCTGGCCGCCCTGTGCTACGCGGAGTTCGCGTCGACGGTGCCGGTCGCCGGGAGCGCGTACACGTTCTCCTACGCCACGTTCGGGGAGTTCCTCGCCTGGGTCATCGGGTGGGACCTGGTGCTGGAGTTCGCCGTGGGCGCGGCCGCGGTGGCCAAGGGCTGGTCGGTCTACCTGCAGACCGTGCTCGGCTACATCTTCGGCGACTCGGTGACGACCAGCACCAAGATCGGTGGGCTGACCGTGGACTGGGGCGCGCTGCTGCTTGTGGTCGTCCTTGCCGTGCTGCTGGTGCTGGGCACCAAGCTGTCGTCACGGGTCAGCCTGGTGATCACCTCGATCAAGGTCGCGATCGTGCTGTTCGTGATCCTGCTCGGGGCGTTCTACATCAAGTTCGCCAACTACCGCCCCTTCGTGCCGCCGCCGGCCGAGAGCGCGGCCGGGGGCAGCGGCGTCGAGCAGTCGCTGTTCTCCCTGATCGCGGGTAGCTCGGGGAGCACGTTCGGCCTGTTCGGGCTGCTGGCCGGCGCCTCGCTGGTGTTCTTCGCGTTCATCGGGTTCGACGTCGTGGCCACCACCGCGGAGGAGACCCGCAACCCGCAGCACGCCGTGCCGCGCGGCATCCTCGGCTCGCTGGCCATCGTCACGGTGCTCTACGTCGCCGTCGCGTTCGTGGTCACCGGCATGGTCAACTACCGGCAGCTGGCCACCACCACGACGCCGAGCGGCGCCCCGGACCGCAAGACCCTGGCCACCGCGTTCGCCGACAACGGCGTCGACTGGGCGGCCAACATCATCTCGATCGGTGCGCTCGCCGGGCTGACCACCGTGGTCATGGTGCTGATGCTCGGCCAGGTACGGGTGCTCTTCGCGATGTCGCGCGACGGCCTGCTGCCGCGGGCCCTCGCGCGCACCGGCGAGCACGGCACCCCAGTGCGGGCCACCGTGCTGGTCTCCGTGCTGATCGCGTTCGCCGCGACGTTCTTCGAGATCGGCCGGCTCGAGGAGATGGTCAACGTCGGCACCCTGTTCGCCTTCATCCTGGTCTCCGGCGGCGTGATCATCCTCCGCCGCACGCGTCCCGACCTGCACCGCGGCTTCCGCATGCCGGGCGTCCCCGTGCTGCCGATCCTGGCGATCCTGGCCTGCCTGTGGCTCATGTTGAACCTGACCGTGTTGACCTGGCTCCGCTTCGTCGCCTGGATGATCATCGGCGTGGTCATCTACTTCGCCTACGGCCGCCGCCGCTCCGTCCTCGGCGGGGCCCCCACCTCGACCCCGCTCCCCGTCACCGAGGCCAAGCCCACCGACCTGCCCGACCGCTAGTCGATGTGTATGATTGACTCGTCGCATACACATCGGAGGGAGCATGCGGACCAACATCGACATCGACGATGAACTGCTCGAGAAGGCCGCCGAGGCGCTAGGGACGAAGACCAAGAAGGCAACGGTCGAGGCTGCGCTGGAGCGCGTGGTGCGCCGGCACGCGCAGGCTCGCGTTCTCGAACTGCGTGGCACCGTCACATGGGAAGGCGACCTCGACGAGATGCGGCGCTCGCGAGAGTTCCCGCGGTGATCGTGGTCGACACCAGCGTGTGGATCGACTGGTTCGCTGATCGTTCGACTCCTCAAGTCGAGTATTTCGCGGACTGCCTCGAACGGACGTCAGAGGACTTCGCGCTGGTTGCCCTCACTTACACGGAGATTCTGCAAGGCCTGCGCGATGACAAGGACGTGCGTCGGGTCGAGCGGAACCTCTCGGCGTTCACCATCCTCGGGCTGTCGCACATGTCCGACTTCCGAGCCGGGGCCGGCCTGTATCGGGCCGCACGCAAGAACGGGTTCACCATCCGCAGCACGATCGACTGCCTCATCGCGGCCGTGTGCATTCGCGAGGATCTGCAACTCCTGCATTCGGATCGGGACTTCGACCGACTGGCCGAGCTGACCACATTGTCGGTAGTGGACTACTAGTGAATCTGCTCTGCCTGGACGTCGGTTCGACCTGGACCAAGGGTGCGCTGGTGTCGCCGGATGGGGAGTTGCTCGGTACCGGCCAACATGCGACGACTCCACCGGAGGTGATGCGCGGGATCGAAGCCGTGGCCCGGGAACTGGGGGCGGCTCACGCGGAGGTGCTGGCGTGCTCGTCGGCGGGCGGTGGGTTGCGGCTCGCCGTGGTGGGGCAGGAGCGACTGGTCAGCGCGGAGGCGGGGTACCGGGTGGCGCTGTCGGCCGGTGCGAAGGTGGTCCACGTCGCCAGCGGGAAACTGTCCGGCGCCGGGCTGCGGGAGTTGCGGGCGGCGCGGCCGGATGTGCTGCTGCTGGTGGGCGGTACCGACGGCGGCGACGAGAAGGTGTTGCTGCACAACGCCAAGCGGCTCGCGGCCAACCGGGTCCGGGCGCCGATCGTGCTGGCCGGCAACGTCAAGGCCCGGGACGCGGCCGTCGAGCTGCTGCGCGGCACCGGGCGCACGGTGGCGCCGACCGACAACGTGCTGCCCGACGTCGGGGAGCTGGCGCCCGGCCCGGCCCGGCGCGCGATCCGGGAGGTCTTCCTGCGGCACGTGATCGGCGGCAAGGGTCTGTCCCGCGGGCCCCGCTTCCGGCGGCTGGTGCGGACGGTCACGCCGGACGCGGTGCTGTCCGGCGTCGCCCGGTTGGCCGGGATCGTGGCCGCCGGCGCGGTGCTCGTGGTGGACGTCGGCGGCGCCACGACCGACGTCTACTCCGCGGTGTCCACTATGGACGACGAGGTGCACGCCGTCGGGCTGCCCGCCGATCGCCGCACGGTCGAGGGCGACATCGGCATGCGCTGGTCGGCGCCGGGCATCGTGGCCGAGGCGGTGTCCGAGCGGCTCATCGAGCCCGACGCCGCGCTGGCCGCCGCGGCCGACCGGCTGGCCGCGGAGGTCGGCACCGTCGTGTCCGATGTAGACATTCGGCTGGCCGCGCTCGCCGCGGTGCTGGCCATCCGCCGGCACCTGCGCATGATCGACGGCCGGCTCGGCGCGCACGGCGCCGGCCTGATCGTGCTGTCCGGCGGCGTCTTCCGGCACGCCACCGATCTCACCGAGGTCGAGCACGCGCTGCGCGCCGATCCCCTGCTGCGCCCGGTGCTGCGCGAGGCCGCGTCGACCGTCGACCGGGACTACGTCCTCGCCCCGGCCGGACTGCTCGCCGAGGCCGGGCACCTCCCCGCCGCCGACCGGCTGCTGGCCTCACACCTCGGTGGTGGTTGAGTTCCGTGGCGTGGGCAGCACCGTCGGCAGCCCGGCCGTCGGCAGCGGCGCGGGATCCAGCCCGGCCGCCAGCGCCACCGCGCGGTCCCACTCGGGGTCGGCCGTGTAGTTGCGGTGCCGCTGCACGCCGGGAGTCCAGCGCCGCCCAGGGAACGGGCCGAGCGGCGGATCGGGCAGCCAGTGATCGAGGCCGAGCACCAGCGCACCGCTCGGGGAGCGGCGCGCGGCCGGCAGGGGACCGGTGGTGCCGTCCGGGCGGAAGCCGACGCCGAGCAGCCGCCCGTCGCACACCTGACGCCGCCATGTCGTCACCGCGCCGCCGAGCGGATCGGTGCCCCGGCACAGCGCCCGCCACCGGGTGCCGAGCTCCCCGGCCAGCGCGGCCAGCGACTGGTGCGACACGACGCCGGGGAACGCGCGCAGGTAGGCCCACTGCAACGGGCAGCCGACCGTGATGAGCCCGATCCGCCTGCGCTCCGGCTCGTTGAGCGAGTTGAGTAGCCGAGCCGCGGCGACCGCGATCAGCACGGCGCCCTGGCTGTCGCCGGCGAGCACCACGCGGGTGCCGGGCTCGCGCAGGTGCTCCTCGGTCCGCGCGGCCAGCTCGGGCGCCACCTTGAGCGCGTAGCACGGCGGCACGATCGGGTGCGCCTCCCGCGGCCAGAAGCAGACCAGGTCGGCGATCAGCCCGAGGTGCCGGCCAGCGTCGGGCGCCCGCGCCGCGTTGTACACCGTCCGCAGCAGCCCGGCGACCAGCGCGCCGAGGGCCAGCACGCCGACCGTGGACAGCGGCATCATCCAGTCCGGCGGCCTCGACCCGGAGATCCGCATGAAGATCGAGATCGCGGTGCCCGCGCACAGCACCCCCGCGCCGGTCAGCATCAGGTGGTGCAGGTGCCGGCGCTGCCATCCGGCCCGCTGCCAGGCCCGCATGGCCGTCGGGATGTCGGCCGGGCGCGTCGCGTGCAGCATGCCGACCTGCGCGAAGCGCCGCCGCGACCGCGCGGACCGCCAGCCCCGCACGGCCGTGACGGCGGCGATCGGCACGGCGATGAGCACGCCGAGCGCCGCGCCCGCGCCCCACAGCAGGGTGATCGGCTCGTACCGCACCGGCAGCATCAACCGCTCGCCGAGCAGCCGGCGCACCGCGATGGCCAGCCCGGCGCCCAGACCCGCGCCCAGCAACGCGGCCATGGCCAGCACCGGCGCGGACATCCAGCCGCCGGCCCACGGCCGCAGCTCCCTCGGCGCGGTCCGCCAGCCCCGGCGGGCGATCAGCGCGGCCGGCACCAGCAGCACGCCGACCAGAACGACGATCCCGATCAGCGCGCCGGCCAGCGTCTCGACCGTGGTGTTGGTGCCCACCAGCGTGCCGGGCAACGGATCCTGCGCCGCCCCGACGGCCAGCACCAGCGCCACGCCGAGCCCCAGCAACACCCGCCGCGGCCACCGACCCAGCGCCGTGCGAACCCACCTGCCCATCCGCTCCGGCTGCGCGCCCGTCGGATCGTCGAGCACCAGCACGCCCAGCACGGCCACCGTGAGCAGCGCGAGCGCGACCGCCCACAGCGCCGCGTCCACTCCCCGGCCGGTCAGCTGGAACGGCCCGCCGACCGGCAGCAGCGCCACGGTCGCCAGCGCGGCCACCACGTGCAGCGCGCGCAGGGTCGGGGTGTCCGGGTCGGCAACGAGGTTGGTGCCGGGGAGGTCGACGGCCACGTTGGGCGGCGACGGCGGCGGGTTCGGCGAGGCCGTCACCTGCCAGGCCACGCTGGAGATCCGGTGCAGCACGACGATCACCAGCAGCACCGGCAGCAGCCCGATCGCCGGCCGCACCAGGTACGTCTCGCGCAGCCACCCGGGTACCGAGTTGGCAAGGCATTCCGAGCCGGGCGCAAGGCACTGCACGGCCAGCAGGTCGAGGCTGACCACCGCGGCCTGGGTGACCAGCAGCATGGTCAGCAGCACCGCGGCCAGCCGCAGCAGCGACCGGTTGGCAAGGCCGAGCCGGGCGGCGAGCCGGTGGCCGCGGGGCATCGGCGGCAGCATCCAGTGCGCCACGTTGGCCAGCGCGAACGGAAACAGCAGTGCCCAGGCCGCCTTCGACCACCCGCCGGAGGTCATGTCGCGCCAGACGTAGCCCTCGACGATCCGCGGGATGGACCGCCCCTCGGCCTCGAGCACCGGACCCGGCGCCGGCCGTTTCAGCCGGTCGGCCGGCCGGACGATGCGGCCGACGCCGTCCCCCGCGACGTCCACCGCGGCCACGGCGGACACCAGGGTCTCGGGCATCGTGCCCATGATCCCGTGCACGCGCAGCTCCACCACGCGGGTGTCCGGACCCGGTAGCAGCACGACCCTCCTTCGTCGCAACCTTGGGCGTCACTCGAGCGGCGATGTCCTCGCCATGAGTGGCGCTCCTGACATGTGGCTGCCAACGGTAGTGTTCAACGGGGCAAGTGTGCCCGCGGTACCGGCCACGCGGTACGGGATAGCTTGGAGGATGCGCGCGATGACCGCAGCAGAAGAGACCGGAGCCCGGTTCGCCAAGACGATCGGTGACATCGACTTCGCCGTGGCAGACCTGTCGCTCGCCGAGTTCGGACGCAAGGAGATCCGGCTCGCCGAGCACGAGATGCCCGGGCTGATGGCGCTGCGTCGCGAATACTCCGAGGTCTACCCGCTGCGCGGGGCCCGGATCTCCGGCTCGCTGCACATGACCGTGCAGACCGCCGTGCTGATCGAGACCCTGGTTGCGCTCGGCGCCGAGGTGCGCTGGGCGTCCTGCAACATCTTCTCCACCCAGGACCATGCGGCCGCCGCCGTCGTCGTCGGTCCACATGGGACACCGGAGGAGCCCAAGGGCACGCCGGTGTACGCCTGGAAGGGCGAGACGCTGGAGGAGTACTGGTGGTGCACCGAGAAGATGCTCACGTGGCCGGGCGACGCGCTGCCGAACATGCTGCTCGACGACGGTGGGGACGCCACCCTGCTGGTACACAAGGGAACCCAGTACGAGCAGGCCGGCGTCGTCCCGCAGGCCGACAGCGACGACCCCGAGGAGTGGAAGGTCATCCTCGACGTGCTGCGCCGCTCGCTCGCCTCGGACAGCACCAAGTGGACGCGGACGGGTGAGGCGATCCTCGGCGTCACCGAGGAGACCACCACCGGCGTGCTGCGGCTCTACCAGCTGGCCGCGGCCGGCGAGCTGCTGTTCCCGGCGATCAACGTGAACGACTCGGTCACCAAGTCCAAGTTCGACAACCGGTACGGCATCCGGCACTCGCTCATCGACGGCATCAACCGCGGCACCGACGTGCTGATCGGCGGCAAGGTGGCGGTGGTGTGCGGCTACGGCGACGTCGGCAAGGGCGCCGCGGAGTCACTGCGCGGCCAGGGCGCCCGGGTGATCGTCACCGAGATCGACCCGATCTGCGGGCTGCAGGCCGCCATGGACGGCTACGACGTGCAGACGCTGGAGAGCGTGCTGGACAAGGCGGACATCGTGATCACCACGACCGGCAACAAGGACGTGGTGCGGGTCGAGCACATGGCCCGGATGAAGCACCAGGCGATCCTCGGCAACATCGGCCACTTCGACAACGAGCTGGACATGGCCGGCCTGGCCCGCTACCCCGGCATCCGCCGGATCAACATCAAGCCCCAGGTCGACGAGTGGGTCTTCCCGGACGGCAAGTCGATCATCGTGCTGTCCGAGGGCCGCCTGCTCAACCTCGGCAACGCCACCGGCCACCCGTCGTTCGTGATGTCGAACAGCTTCTCCAACCAGGTGATCGCGCAGATCGAGCTGTTCACCAAGCACGAGGAGTACGACAAGGAGGTCTACCGCCTCCCCAAGAAGCTCGACGAGAAGGTGGCCCGCATCCACCTCCAGGCCCTCGGCGGCGAGCTCACCAAGCTCACCAAGGACCAGGCCGAGTACATCGGCGTGGACGTCGAAGGCCCCTACAAGCCGGAGCACTACCGCTACTGAGTCCGGCAAGCGGGCCCGGCGGTGACCGGACGGCCGCCACGCCGGGCCCGCGTCGTATCGGCGCGACGCCGGGCCGTCGGGTAGCATGGTCGTCGCGGAGGCCATAGAGGGCCGAAGAAGTGAGCCCGGTGGATGGTCGGACGGCCATCACGCCGGGCTTCGCGCTGTCTGGGGTCAATCGAGGTCGATGACGGCGGCGACGATGTGATCGATCCTCTTGCGCCAGTGCCCGCCCGCTCCTACGCACCACGCCACCGTGTCGGGGACCCAGAGCAAGCACTCGCTGGCCGAGTCGACATGCTCGTACACGAACCGGGTGTCGTGGGGGTGCCGGATCACGGCGGCCCGGATCGTCGCCTCGTCGTTGGTGTCCATCTCGGCTCGGCTGTCGAGCACGAGACGATGCGCGCCGCGGTTGAGGAGGTCTTGTGCCAGGCCGTCGATACACGCCTGTCGAGCCTGCTCCACACGGCGCTCGCGGGTGCGGTTGTAGACGTGCACCTCGATCGGGAGCCGGGCGATCGCCGCGCGAGCTGCCGCTGGCGGGGTTCCTTCTCTCGTTTGAAGTGCAGCTCGCGCTGACCGGGCAGGAGCAGGCCGCGCAGCTCACGCCGAAGTAACCGCAGGTTCACCGGTTCGGCTATGGCGACTGCGACGGTGTAGACGCAGCCACGGCGGGACTCGTCGGCGAAGGCGGGCACGGTCATGGTCACCGCATCCTCGCGGTGACCACCGACGACACTTACGGGTAGAGCTTTTCGCCGCGGGCAAGCATGTCGACGAACTGGGTGATGCGGCGGGCGCGGGTTTCGGGCTTCTTGGCGTCCTGGGTGCGGTGGAGGATGGCGTACCGGTTGCGACTGTCCAGGGTGGCGAAGAACGCCGCGGCCGCCGGGTTGGCGTCGAGGGCCGCGCGGAGGTCGTCCGGGACGGTGGCGTTCGCCGGGCTGGCATAGGCGGCGTCCCAGCGACCGTCGGCCTTCGCGGCCTCGACCTGGCGCAGGCCCGCCGGCTTCACCCGCCCGGCCTCGATCAGCGCGGTCACCCGGTCCCGGTTGATCTTCGACCACTTGCTGCGCTTGGTCCGCGGAGTGAACCGCTGCTGGTAGAACTGCTCGTCGACGCTGCGCGCCTGGCCGTCGATCCAGCCGTAGCACAGCGCCGACTCGACGGCCTCGGCATAGGTCACGCTGGCCACGCCGGAGCCCTTCTTGGCAAGCTTCACCCACACCCCGTCCGAGGTCTCGTGGTTCTCGTCCAACCACGCCTCGAACTCGGCCTGCGACGCGAACAGGATCACCCCTTCAGCGTAGCGATCAAGCAAGCCGAGCGTCCCGCACGACCACCCCGCCCGCTAGTTCGCCGACGGGTCCCCGGTGTAGACGGCGAGGGTCCGCTGAGCCATCGCCGCCGCCTCCGTCGGATCCGCGCCGGACGCCTCGTGCGCCACCCGCCAGGCATCGCTGCTTCGGGTCATGAAGGCCTTGGCCTCCGGCGATTGCAGCCATTCCCCGGGGTTGTCGATGCCTCCGCCGCGCAGGTGCAGGCCGAGGCCGAGCAGCGTGAGATCCCAGCCGACACCGACCGCGCCGGGCCCGAACTGCACCCAGTGCTCGGGATCGACGATGGCGATGTGCTCCAGCTCGAAGTCGGTGGTGTCGCCGCCGGCGCCTGCGGACAGTCGAACCTCCACCTCGGACGGCGGCAGCTCGCCGAACACCCAGGTCACCCGCAGCAGCCGGGGCGGCTCGCACTTCACGATCTCGCCGCCGGCATTGCCCTCGAGCTGGTACTTGCCGCCGAGGCGAAGATCCCCGCTGACCGGGAGGAACCAGCGGGGGATCCGCTCGGCGTTGGTGCACGCATCCCAGACGTCCTCGATCTCCGCGTCGTAGCGCCTGCGCAGGATCACGCTGCGGGCCTCGCTCCCGCCGAGCCGGCCGCTGCCGACCTCGCGCCGGATGTCGTTGATCTGCGTGACAATGTCGATCATTTGTCCTCCTTGGGTTTCGATGCCATACGGCGACGTTCGCGTTTGCCTCGGGCGAGCTCGGTGGCCAGCGCGTCGAGGTGCTGGCTCCAGAACCGGCGGAACTGCTCCAACCACATGTCGACCTCCCGCAGCGGTGCGGTGTCGACCGCGTACAGCCGCCGCGCCCCCTCGGCCCGGACCGTGGCAAATCCGTTGTCCCGCAACACCTTCAGGTGCTGCGACACCGCCGGCTGGGAGATCCCGAACTCCTCCTGGACGACCGTGCAGATCGCCCCGGAGGTGTGCTCGCCCTCGGTGAGCAGCTCCAGAATCCGGCGCCGGACCGGATCGCCCAGCACGTCGAACGCGTGCACGGCGGCAAGTTATCAGCGTCGACTTATATAAGTCAACACTAAATACCGAAGGCGTCCGGCCTGGTTGAGCGGTCTCGCCTCGGCGGCGGTGGCGCGGGGCTAAACTTCCTCGGGTGTCGAGTTGCGATCATGTCGACACGCTGGTCAGCGAGCCGCGTGGTCCGTTCTACGGTCCGCTCGCGCATGGGTTCGCCTGCGGTGCGCACATCCCGATCCACAATGCGCACGCGTGGAACGCGCTGGTCGATCCGGCCACCGGCGGCGAGGAGACCCGGGAGTCGCTGGCGGAAAGCTGGGGGATCACCAATCCGCAGGAGTGGCGCGAGCAGGTCGACTACCTGCTCGCCGGGCAGAACGTCGGCCCGGAGACCGACCTGCTGCTGCACCTGCGCCGCGACATATTCGGCCGCTACGGCCGGTGCGACCTGCCGATGTGGCGCGACGCGATCGTCCAATGGGGACGGTCCCGCGGCACCGCGCCCGAGCTGGTCGACGAGTTCGTCCACAATGTCGGCATGATCACCCGCTACGAGGCCAGGTTCCGCGCGGACGGGCTGCTGCCGCTCAACGGGACCGTCAACTCCGTGCTCGGCTACGACTTCGGCCGCGCGGTGAGCATGGCCCGCTGGGGTTTCGGCGCCGGCTTCTGCGACTATCCGACCGCCGAGTCGGTCATCCTCCGGACCGGCGCACTCACCCGGCAGTACTACGTCTCCTGGGCCGACTTCGGCGCCGGCTACGCCCTCGGCCGGGTGCTGCGCTTCGACAACGAGGAGTACGGCCACATGTACGAGTCGGTGCTCGGCCCGCACCGCATGCTGATGACCGCCCCCGCGAGCCCGTGGCGGCACATCCCGTTCTGAGCCGTCGGGTGGGTTGTGCACAACGCCGGTTGGGAGTGGTCGCCCGCCACGCCGGCCCACCGCGAGCAACCGGCCAGCCAACCACCGTGGCGACGCACCACAGGCATCCGTCGTGCAGAACCCACCTCCACAAGACACTAAGGTGCCTGCCGTGGGACGGCTGATCGTGATCGAGGGGCTGGACGGCGCCGGCAAGCGCACTCTGGCCGACAAGCTGACCGCCGCGCTGGCCGAGTGCGGTGCCTCGGTCGGGCGGCTGGCGTTTCCCCGCTACGGCGCCGACGTGCACGCCGACCTGGTCAGCGACGCGCTGCACGGGCGGCTTGGCGACCTCGGCGACTCGGTGCACGGCATGGCGGTGCTCTTCGCGCTCGACCGGCACGCGGCCGCCGACACCGTCCGGGCCGACCTGGCGGGTCACGACGTCGTCCTGCTCGACCGCTACGTCGCGTCCAACGCGGCCTACGGCGCGGCCAGGCTGCACCAGGATGCGCGCGGCGAGTTCGTCGAGTGGGTGCGTGCGCTCGAGATCGACCGGCTCGGCCTGCCGGTGCCGGACCTGCACCTGCTGCTTCGCGTCTCCCCGGAGCTGGCCGCGGAGCGCTCTGTGCACCGGGAGCGCACGGAGTCCGATCGGGGGCGCGACACGTGGGAGTCCGACGGCGGCCTGCAGGCGCGCTGTGCCGCCGTCTACGACCAGCTCGCCGCCGACGGCTGGCTCAGCCCGTGGCGGGTCGTCGACGGTGGCTCCACTGTGGACCTTCCGGCGCTGGCCCGGCTGGCCCTACAGCGCCCCGACTAGCTCGCCGCCCCAGCGTCGGATCTCGGCCTCGATGTCGAGCTGGCGGATCGCCAGGTCCTCCTCCATCTCCGGGGTGACCCGCTCGCGCGGCACGAACCAGGAGACCTCGAACTCCAGGCCGTCGGGATCCTTGCCGTACAAGGACTTCGACACGGTGTGGTCGGAGGAGCCGACCAGCGCCCCGGCCGCGACCAGCTTCCGCTCGAACTCGGCGAGCTCGGTCAGCGTCTGCACCGACCAGGCCAGGTGGTACAGCCCGACCCGCGGCGGCCCGCCGGCCGGCGCCGGTGTTCCCACCTGGAACAGGCCGAGGTCGTGATCGTTGTCCGAGTCGGCCGCGCGCAGGAACGCCATGCCGGGCCGCTGGTGGATCACCCGGAACCCCAGGACATCACGGTAGAACGCCACGCTTTGCTGGGCGTCGCTGACGTAGAGCACGGCGTGGTTGAGCCGGCGGATGCCCATGCTCACCTCCCTGTATAGGTAGTTCAACGTTCAACTGTAGTGATCGGTGGGGGCTCCCGCGAGTACCACGTCCCAAGTGCGACGATGTAGCCATGAAGGCACGTGTGTTGGTCGTGGACGACGACCCCGCCCTGGCCGAGATGCTGACCATCGTGCTGCGCGGCGAGGGCTTCGACACTGCCGTGGTGGCCGACGGCACGCGGGCGCTGCCCGCGCTCCGCGAGCTCAAGCCCGATCTGGTGCTGCTCGACCTGATGCTGCCCGGCATGAACGGGATCGACGTCTGCAAGGCCATCAGGGGCGAGTCGGGTGTCCCCATCGTGATGCTCACCGCCAAGAGCGACACCGTGGACATCGTGCTCGGGCTGGAGTCCGGCGCCGACGACTACGTGGTCAAGCCGTTCAAGCCCAAGGAGCTCGTGGCCAGGGTGCGCGCCCGGTTGCGGCGCACCGAGTCCGAGCCGGCCGAGACGCTGTCCATCGGCGACCTCACCATCGACGTGCCCGGCCACGAGGTCACCCGCGACGGCGTCGCCATCCAGCTCACCCCGCTGGAGTTCGACCTGCTGGTCGCATTGGCCCGCAAGCCCCGCCAGGTGTTCACCCGCGAGGTACTGCTCGAGCAGGTGTGGGGATACCGGCACGCCGCGGACACCCGGCTGGTCAACGTGCACGTGCAGCGGCTGCGTTCCAAGGTGGAGAAGGATCCCGAGCACCCGGTGGTCGTGCTGACCGTCCGCGGCGTCGGCTACAAGGCCGGCCCTCCCTGATCGAGGCGCGGTGAAAGCTCTCCTTGCCCGGTTCGTCCGTGCCGTGCTTCGGCACACCGGGCGCGCGGTCGGATGGGGCCGGCGGCAGGCCGGCCGCTTCGGCGTCATGTGGCGGCGCTCGTTGCAGCTGCGCGTCACGATCTCCACCCTCGCCCTGTCCTCGGCCGTGGTCTTCGTGCTCGGCATGGTGCTGCAGTACCAGATCACCGAGCGCCTGCTGGACACCAAGCAGCAGGCCGCGATCGGCGCGACCAGGGAAGCCGTCGGAGTGGTCAACCGCGAGCTGGTCGGCGTCGCCCCCGGCTCCGACCCCGTGGAGGGCCGGCTCACCAGCGCGCTGAACAAGCTGCAGGGCACGACGAGCTCCGTCGCCGGCGCGTTCGAGGCGGTGCTGGCCAGCGACACCCGGGACCTGGCGACCGGCGAGGCGCGGTTCGTCGGGCCCTACGAGTACGTGCCGGACGGGCTGCGGCAGTTCGTGCAGTCCGGCAAGTTCACCCACCAGATCCAGACGGTGTCCGATCGGGACACCGGCGGGCGGGTCACCTACCTCATGGTCGGCGCGCCGATCTCCAACTCCACCCGCGCCATGCAGCTGTACCTGCTGTTCCCGCTGACCGCCGAGCAGAACACGATCAACCTGGTGCAGAACACGCTCATCGTCGGCGGCGTCGTGCTGCTCCTGCTGCTGGCCGGGATCGCCAACCTGGTCACCCGGCAGGTGGTCCGCCCGGTGCGCGGCGCGGCGCAGGCCGCCGAGCGGTTCGCCAGCGGCGAGCTCGACGAGCGGCTGCCGGTGATCGGCGAGGACGATCTGGCCCGGCTTGCCCAGTCCTACAACGAGATGGCCGAGAGCATCCAGCTGCAGATCCGCCAGCTCGAGGAGTTCGGGACGCTGCAACGCCGGTTCACCTCGGACGTCTCGCACGAGCTGCGCACCCCGCTGACCACCGTGCGGATGGCGGCCGACGTGCTGCACGCCTCGCGCGTCCAGTTCCCCGCCGGGCTGGCCCGGTCCACCGAGCTGCTCGTCGACGAGCTCGACCGGTTCGAGTCGCTGCTGGCCGACCTGCTGGAGATCAGCCGGCTCGACGCCGGGGTCGAGGAGCTGATCGCCGAGTTCGTCGACCTCCGGTCGATCGTCGAGCGGGCGGTCGAGTCGGTGCGCCGGATCGCCGAGAACGCCGGATCCGAGATCGTGGTGGAGCTGCCGGACACCGAGGCGATCGCCGAGGTCGAGTCCCGCCGCGTGGAACGGATCCTGCGCAACCTGCTGGCGAACGCCATCGACCACGGCGAGGGCGGGCCGGTGACGCTGCGGCTGGCGTTCAACGACGACGCGGTGGCCGTGACCGTCCGGGACAGCGGGGTCGGCCTGCGTACCGGCGAGGCCGACCTGGTGTTCAACCGGTTCTGGCGGGCCGACCCGTCGCGTAACCGGCGCACCGGCGGCACCGGGCTGGGACTGGCGATCAGCCTCGAGGACGCCCGCCTGCACGGCGGCGGGCTGGACGCCTGGGGCGAGCCGGGCGAGGGCGCGTGCTTCCGGCTGACGCTGCCGCGGCGGCAGGGCGTCGGCTACACCAGGAGCCCGCTGGACCTGCCCGGTGAGGTGCACCCCGAGCCGCCCGCCGACGCCGAGTCGCCGGGCTCACCGGCGGGCAATGGCAGGGCTGATGAGCTGAGCCTGCGCGGGGACCGGGAGGAGGTGCGGGGATGAGCCGCACGCGTCTTGCCGGGCTGGCCCTTGTGGTGGCGGCGCTGCTGGCCGGCTGCGCGAACATCCCCGAGCAGTCGTCTCCGCAGGCGGTGCCCAACGGCGGCGGCAACCCGCCCGGCCCCAACACGTCCCCGGACGACGACGCCGACCCGTTGACGCTCGTGCGGGGTTTCGTTGGTGCGGCGGGCAATCCGGAGGTAGCGAAGGGCTACCTGACCCCGGAGGCCCGGGAGGCCTGGCAGGCCGACGCTCCGCCGACGATCATCGACGAGACGTTCGTGACGGCGCCGCTGCCGATCCAGGACCGGCGGGCGCAGGGCCAGGAGCAGCCCAACGAGTTCACGGTCGTGCTGACCGTGACCAAGGTCGGCCGGCTGGGCTCGGACCGGGCGTTCGTCCCGGCGTTCGGCAGCGAGGAGTACCGCGTCCAGGTGCGCCGGGACAACGCGAGCGCACCGTGGCGCATCCAGACGCCGCCCGAGCCGGTGCTGATCTCGCTGCCCGACTTCACCGCCAGCTACCAGCAGGTGCGGGTGTACTTCTTCGACCCGGAGTTCCGGGTGATCGTGCCGGACCTGCGCTACGTGCTGGCCCAGCCCGGCGGGGTTCCCGACCGGGTGGTCCGGCTGCTGCTCGACGGCCCGTCGGACACGTTGGTCAACGCCGTCAAGACGGCGATCGAGGACGGCGCCGAGCTGCGCACGAACGCGGTGGCCGACACCGACGGCGCCCTGGTGGTGAACCTGACCAAGCTCGGCGACCTCACGCCCGACGAGCGGGACCTGATCGCCGCGCAGATCGTGCTCACGCTGCGGGACGTCACGCAGAGCCGGATCCGGCTGATGGTCGACGGCCAGGCCCTGGTTCCCGGGCACGGCGACTGGCGGCCGAGCGACGTGCCCTCCTACGACGCCGTGGCCAAGCCCAACGCCGACCTCCCGGGGATGTTCACCAACACGGCGACCGGGCGGGTCCACTCACTGCGCAACGGCGATCCCGTCGCCGGCCCGGCCGGCAACGGCGACCTCAGGGTCACCAGCGCGGCCCAGTCGTTCGACGGCAGCTCGATCGCGGTGGTCCACGAGGTGCCGACCGGCGCCCGGCTGCGGATCGGCCCGATCGGCCAGCCGCTGGCCGAGGTCGACCTCGAGGCGTCCACGCTGACCAGGCCGACCTGGCTGTTCGGCACGCCGACCGCGGCCAGCAACGAGGTGTGGACGGTCCAGAACGGCGTCGACGTCTTCCGCGTGGTCCGCACCGGCACCGGCACCTGGTCGCCCAGCAAGGTCAACGCCGGCGTGCTGCGCGAGTTCGGCACCATCACCGACCTTCGCCTGTCCCGCGACGGCGTGCGGATGGCCGCCGTGGCCAACGGCCAGGTCGTGGTCGCCACCGTGGTGCGGGCCCGCGACTCGGTCACCATCCAGTCGCCGAGGACCCTGCAGGGCACCAGGGTCAAGGACGTCGTCGGCGTCGACTGGCGCAGCCAGGACACCGTCGTCGTGGCCACCGCCCAGACCGGCCAGCTGGTCCTCAACCTCTCCGTCGACGGCTTCGACGTCAAGCCGTACACCAGCCAGAACCTGGGCACCCCGGTCTCGGCCATCGCCGCCGCCCCCGACCGCGACGTCGTCGTCACCGACCGGGTCGGCATGTGGACCTCCTCCGACACCAACCAGGTCTGGCAACTCCAACCCCAGCACCAGATTCCCGGCGCCCGCCCGTTCTACCCCGGCTGAGCGCCGGACGTGCCGACCGTGCCAGAACTGTCGGTGGGGTCGGGCAGGCTCACCGGCATGCGGAACCCCATGCGGCTGCTGCTCGATCTGGTGGTGCCGGTGCGCTGTGCCGGCTGCGACGCCCCGGACGTGGGCTGGTGCGACGTCTGCGCGGCCGGCGTGCGCCGGCCCTTCGCCGTGGAGCGGGAGGCCACCGCGCACGGTCCGCCCGCCTTCGCCCTCGGGCGGTACGAGGGGGCGGCGCGCCGGGCCGTCATCGGCTACAAGGAGCGCGGCCGGCGCGACCTGGCCGAGCCGCTGGGC
>NZ_DASZCQ010000016.1:0-3471 GCF_035942955.1 Actinophytocola sp.
GGGCCCCCGCCCACCCCGGCGGGGGCCCCTGGCGTTTCACATGGTCACTTCAGCGGGCGCACGTTCTGAGCCTGTGGACCCTTGGTCCCCTGACCAACCTCGAACTCGACACGCTGGTTCTCCTCCAGGGTGCGGAAGCCCTTGCCCTGGATCTCCGAGTAGTGCACGAAGACGTCGGCTCCGCCGCCCTCCACGGCGATGAAGCCATAACCCTTCTCAGAGTTGAACCACTTGACAGTGCCTTGTGCCATATACCTGCCTCCATCGCAGGATCAGCGTGGGACCGCACCATGCGTCCCCGGCAGCCCCCGGGCGTTGCCTCCGCCAACCTCAGCGAGAAAGCAGCACGCCCGCGTGTTGTTCCGCGAGCGTGGTAAAGCACGAACACAGAAACTACGGCCTGCGCGCAGGAGCCTATCGCCTGAGGTCGCGGCCGCACTACTACTCATCGCGTTCGAGGTGCCACGCAGAAGCCGATCTTCGGTGATCGCGCCGGTAGGGCGGCACGCCGCCTGAATGTGATCTGAGTCACATTCCCGTAAGCCAACGTTCGCCCAGCCCACGGCGTCGATATGGATGACAGCACAAGGCCAGGGGAGGGTCGGCTTGAACGCGGACAGCGGCTGCAGATGGAGACGTTCGACCCGGCTTCGTGGCCTCCTGGGGGCGCTGCTGGCGATCACGCTGGGCCTCGCGGCCTGCTCGAGCGATGACGGCGGCGGGCAGGGCGGGGACGACGCGCAGAACGGATCCCCGGGCGGCAACCAGAGGGTCGCGCCCGCGGCGGCGAAACCGGCCGCCGCGATCACGCTGTCCCCCGCCGCCGGCGCCGTCGACGTGAGCCCGACGGCGCCCATCGCCGTCGCGGTCAAGGACGGCACGATCGACTCGATCGCGCTGACCAACCCGGACGGCAAGGCGGTCGGCGGGACGCTGTCGAAGGACCGGACCTCGTGGGCGCCGAGCGAGCCGCTCGGTTACGACAAGACCTACACCTGGTCGGGCAGCGCGGTCGGGGCCGACGGCAACCCGGTCCCGATCACCGGCGCGTTCACCACGGTCAAGCCGAAGCGCCAGCCCCGCGCCAAGATCAACACCGGGGACGGCCAGACGTTCGGGATCGCGATGCCGATCGCGATCACCTTCGACGCCCCGATCACCGACAAGGCGGCCGCGCAGAAGGCGCTCACCGTCCTGCCCTCGGTTCCCACCGAGGGCGCATGGGCCTGGCTGGACGACCGCACCGTGCACTGGCGCCCCAAGGCCTACTGGAAGCCGGGCACGACCGTCGCGGTGACCGCCAAGCTCTACGGCGTCGCCTACGGCAACGGCGCGTACGGCCGGGAGGACCTGAGCTCGCAGTTCAGCATCGGGCGCGCCCAGGTCGTCAAGGCCAACACCCGGACACACCGCTGGGTGGTGATCCGCGACGGGCAGCAGGTCGCCGACTACCCGGCAAGCTTCGGCCTTGACTCCGATCCCGGCCGGGTCACCACGAGCGGCATCCACGTGGTGATGGGCAAGAGCCCGACGTACAAGATGACCAACCGGGCGTACGGGTACGAGGACTTCCCGGTGAACTGGGCGGTCCGGCTGTCGAACAACGGCGTGTTCTCGCACGCCGCCCCGTGGTCCGTCGGCGACCAGGGCAAGCGCAACGTCTCGCACGGCTGCGCCAACCTGTCTCCCAAGAACGCCAAGGAGTTCTACGACAGCGCCATCATCGGCGACCCCGTTGAGATCGAGGGCAGCACCAACCCGCTGTCGGCCAAGGACGGCGACTACTACGACTGGGCCATCTCCTGGGACAAGTGGCTCGCCAAGTCTGCCCTGTGACGCAGGGGGCATAGTGGCGGGGTGAGCCGACGACGGGTGCCCGGATCGCTGGAGCGGCGGTTCGCGGGGCTGGCGCGGATGCTTGACGGCGGGGCGATCGAGCCCGAGGAGCCGGGGAACGGGGACGGCGACGTCGCGGCCGGGTACCTGGTGGTGCGGGCCTCTGGGGCGAGCGCGGCGCGGATGGCGATCGCCGGGGCGGGACGGCCGAAGGCGGAGCCGGAGCAGATCCAGCTGGTGATGCGGGCGGCGCTGCCGGGGTACCTGCCGGCGGGCGGGGTGAGCCTGCGCCTTGCCGAGTGCGGGCTGCGGGCCCAGCCGGGCCCGGGACCGGGTCGCGGCGGCACGGTGCTGCTGACGGTGGCGACCGGGAAGCTGTCGATCAGCTACGGCGAGCTGCGGGCGTTGATGTTCCGGCCGGTGCCGCTGGACCGGGCGCTGCAGACGTTGTTCGCCGCGGCGGTGGCGCACCTGCTCGTGGTGGCCGATCGGTTGGATCCGCACGGGATCCGGCCGTACCTGACCGGGTTGGCTGAGCTGGTGCTGCGCACCGCGTTGCGCGACGAGCTGGACCGGGTCGACGCGATGGCCGCGCGGCGGCGGGCCGCGGTGGAGTACATCCGGGAGCACCTGGCGGATCCTGGGTTGTCGGCCGAGCGGATCGCCGACGCGTTGTTCATCTCGCGGCGCCGGCTGTACCAGCTGTTCGACGACGGGGACGGGGTGTCGGGGCGGATCAGGGCGCAGCGCATCGAGCGGGCCAAGGAGCTGCTGGGCGATCCGGCGCATGCCGGCAAGGGGATCGGGGAGATCTCGCGGCAGTGCGGGTTCACCAACGCGGCGCACTTCTCGCGGACGTTCCGCAAGCTGGTGGACGAGACGCCGCGGGAGTTCCGGGACCGGGTGCTCGGCACCGCGGACTAGAAGTCCACTGTGGACACCAGTTGGCCGAGCAGCGTGGCGAGCTCGAGCCAGCCGCGGCCGGTGCTGGAGTGCAGGGTGAAGACGGCCATAGTGTGGCTGTGCGGATCGAGGACAACGGCCTGGAGCTGGCAGCCGGTGGGTGGGCCGGTGCGCAGCGGGCCGTCGACGAGCACGCGCTCGGCGATCACGACGGGATAGCCGCGCTCGGTGCGGGCCTCGGTCACCTCGCGGATGTCGGGGCCGCCGGCGTCCTCAAGGTACCGGCGCAGCTCGTCGGCGGCGTCCGGCCCGAACGGCGCGTCGGCCGTGACGACCATGCCGATCAGCACGCCGGGGTCGGCGCTCGGGTGCTCGACGACGGCGACCAGGCCGGCGCCGTTGTCGTGGGCGAGCTCGGCGGCGTCCCTTGCGGCCAGCGCGATGCCCGGGTCGTGGGCCGACTCGGGCCCGCGCGCCTCGATGATCAGCTTGACCAGCTCGCGCTCGGTGTCGACGACCGACTCGGTCGAGACCGGGGTGATTCCCTTGACGGCGGCGAGCTTCAATCCGTCACCCCGCAAGCTCGGTGACGGCGACCCTGCCACCTCGTTCCTCGGTGGCGGGGCAGTGTCTGATCGTTCGCTTCGCTCACCGGCTGGCGGTCCCCCCGCTCGACGAGATCACCGCGGCGAGCGCGCCCGCGGCTCCCGGCGGCGCCTGCGCCGGCCCGCC
>NZ_DASZCQ010000017.1:0-14720 GCF_035942955.1 Actinophytocola sp.
CCTGGGCATGCTGTTTCGCCGGGAGTTGGTCATGTTCGGGCCGCGGGAGGTGTTGCTGACGTCGGACGAGCCGGTGGTCGAGCAGTTCCTCAACGGCCGGCGGCTCGGTCCGATCGGCATGTCCGAGGAGAAGGACGAGGCGACCGCCGCCGCGGAGGCCGCGCACGCCGCGGCCGGCCACTCCGACGGCTCGCCGGACGAGGACGTGCGCGGGATCGTCCCGCAGCTGCAGCCGACCCCCGGGCTGCCGGAACGGATGGCCGTGCGCCGCCGCAAGGACCGGGTCATGAGCATCCTGCACACGCTGCCGCGGGCCGCGCAGGAGGGGATCATCGAGTCGCTCACGCCGGAGGAGCAGCGGCGCTACGGCGTGCACCCGCACATGCTGGTCACCGCGGGCACCGTGCGGCAACCGGTCGAGCCCCCGGCGCCGACCCCGCCGGTCCGCCCGTCGCCGCGACCGCGCACCGCGCCCCAGCCGGAGCCGAACCCGCAGCGCTTCCAGGGTGATCTCGGTGATCGGCAGATCGCCCGGCTCCCGGAGTCGGACTGGCGGTCGCCCCGGCCCGGGGCGGGTGATGACGCGTGAGCGAGCTTGCGAGCGAACAATGCCGATGACCGCGCCGACCGCGCCGGCGAGGAAGTTCCCCGGTGCCGGAGCACTGCGTGAGACCGGCCGGCTGTTCGCCCTTGGCCTCGACGTTCTGGTCAACATCCCGAGGCGGCCGTTCCAGTTCCGGGAGTTCATCCAGCAGTGCTGGTTCATCGCCAGCGTCACGATCATCCCGACGGCGCTGATCGCCATCCCGTTCGGCGCGGTGGTCGCGATGCAGCTGGGGACGCTGATCGTGCAGCTCGGCGCGCAGTCGTTCACCGGCGCCGCGAGCGTGCTGGCGATCATCCAGCAGGCCGCGCCGGTGGTGACCGCGCTGATGGTGGCCGGCGCCGGCGGCTCGGCCATCTGCGCCGACCTCGGCGCGCGCACCATCCGCGAGGAGATCGACGCCATGGAGGTGCTCGGCGTCAACCCGGTCCAACGGCTGGTGGTGCCGCGGGTGCTCGCCATGGTCGTGGTCGCGGTGCTGCTCAACGGGCTGGTCAGCGTGGTCGGGGTGATGGGTGGCTACTTCTTCAACGTGGTGCTGCAGGGCGGCACGCCGGGCGCCTACCTGGCCAGCTTCTCCGCCCTTGCCCAGCTGCCCGACCTGTGGATCAGCGAGATCAAGGCGGTCGTGTTCGGGTTCATCGCCGGGGTGGTCGCGGCCTACCGCGGCCTGAACCCCAAGGGCGGCCCGAAGGGCGTCGGGGACGCGGTGAACCAGTCCGTGGTGATCACGTTCCTGCTGCTGTTCTTCGTCAACTTCGTGCTCACGGCGGTGTACCTGACCGTCGTGCCGCAGAAGGGGAGCTGACGGATGGCCCAGATTCCCGACGCCGCACGGCGCGCCGCACGGGCCCCGCTCGGCATGCTGGACCAGCTGGGCGACCAGCTCTCGTTCTACCTCCGCGCGCTGGCCTGGATCCCGCGCACGCTGCGCCGCTACACGAGCGAGACCATGCGGATCCTGGCCGAGGTGAGCTTCGGCAGCGGGGCGCTGGCGGTGATCGGCGGAACCATCGGCGTGATGATCGGCATGACCGTGTTCACCGGCACCGTCGTCGGCCTGCAGGGCTACGCGGCGCTGGACCAGATCGGCACCGCGGCGTTCACCGGCTTCGCCAGCGCCTACATCAACACCCGTGAGGTCGCCCCGCTGATCGCCGGCCTCGCCCTGTCGGCGACGGTGGGCGCCGGGTTCACCGCGCAGCTGGGCGCCATGCGCATCTCCGAGGAGATCGACGCGCTCGAGGTCATGGCCGTGCCGAGCCTGCCGTTCCTGGTCACCACGCGGATCATCGCCGGGTTCATCGCGATCATCCCGCTGTACGTGATCGGGCTGCTCAGCTCGTATCTCGCCTCGCGCACCGTGACGGTGTACTTCTACGGCCAGTCGGCGGGCACCTACGACCACTACTTCAACCTGTTCCTACCGCCGCAGGACGTGTTCTGGTCGTTCGGCAAGGTGCTGATCTTCAGTGTCGCGATCATCCTGGTGCACTGCTACTACGGCTACCGGGCCAGCGGCGGCCCGGCCGGCGTGGGTGTCGCGGTGGGACGGTCGGTGCGCACCACGATCGTGACCGCGGCACTGCTGAACTTCTTCATCGGCTTCGCGATCTGGGGCACGACGGTGACGGTGAGGATCGCGGGATGAGCTCGCAGGCGGGTGTGACCGTGCGGCGCCGGCTCCTCGGCGTCGGGTTCATCGTGCTGATCGCGGCGCTCATCGCGCTGTCCATCTCCATGTACAACAAGGCGTTCACGCCGTTCGTGACGGTGACGCTGCAGACCGACAAGGTCGGCAACCAGCTCAACGTGCTCGGTGACGTCAAGGTCCGCGGCCTGATCGTCGGGGAGATCCGCAAGATCACCCCGAAGGCCGACGGCGCCGAGCTGGAGCTGGCGCTGGACCCGGAGAAGGTCGACCTGATCCCGCGCAACGTCACCGCCCAGTTCATTCCCAAGACCCTCTTCGGGGACCGCTACGTGGCCCTGCAGATCCCGGACAACCCGGCCCCGGTGCCGCTGCGCGGCGGGGACGTCATCCAGCAGGACAAGTCGAAGAAGGCGGTGGAGCTGGAGGCGGCGCTCGAGCACCTGCTGCCGGTGCTGCAGGCCGTCCAGCCGGAGAAGCTGTCCAGCACGCTGACCGCGATCGCCACCGCGCTCGACGGCAGGGGCAAGCCGCTCGGCGAGACCATGGCCGAGCTGGGGCGGCTGGTCGGCGAGCTGAACCCGCACCTGCCGCAGCTGCAGCACGACGTCGCCGCGCTGGCCGAGCTGTCCGACACCTACACCGAGGCGCTCCCGGACATCATCACCGCGCTCAACGACCTGACCGTCACCTCGCGGACGGTCGTCGAGCAGCGGGCCAACCTCGACGAGCTGTACGCCAGCCTGACCACGTCCACCCAGAACCTCGACGCGTTCCTGAGGGCCAACAAGGACAACCTGATCCAGCTCGCCGACCGGTCCCGGCCCACGCTTGAGCTGCTGGCCAAGTACGCGCCCGAGGTGCCGTGCTTCATGGAGCAGATGGCCGGCCTTGTCGACCCGGCCAACGAGCTGCTCGGCCGAGGCGCCGGGCCGCCGGGGCTGAGCGCGACGATCGAGATCGTGGTCAACCGCGGCCCGTACGAGCCGGGCGAGGACACCCCGCGGTTCGACGAGCACCGCGGCCCGCGCTGCTACGACCCGGCCGACTACTGCGTCCCGTTCCCCGAGCAGCCGCCGGAGGGGCCGCTGCGCGACGGCACCTCGCCGACCCCGCCGCCGCGGCAGTCGTGCGACAAGACGCCGCCGCCGGCCACGATCCCGTCCGCCGCGACGGGTGCGGGCCTCGGCCTGCCGAACTCCCCGCAGGAACGCGAGCTGCTGGCCAACCTGCTGGCCCCGGAGTTGGGCACGGATCCGGGCGGGGTGCCCGGGTGGAGCAGCCTGCTCATCGGGCCGCTGTTCCGCGGGGCGGAGGTGTCGTTCCGATGAGGAACCTCGCCGCCCCGCTGACCAAGTTGGCGATCTTCATGGTGGTCACGATCGCGGCCACGTCGGTGCTCGCGATCAGCATCGCCAACCTGAACCTGAGCTCGACCAACAGCTACACGGCCCGGTTCTCCGACGCCACGCTGCTGCTGCCCGGCGACGACGTGCGCATCGCCGGAGTGCGGGTCGGGCAGGTCGAACAGGTCAGCATCGTCGACCGCAAGCAGGCCGAGGTGCGCTTCTCGGTCGGCGCCGACCGCAAGCTGCCGGCCAGCGTCACCGCGCAGATCAAGTTCCGCAACCTGGTCGGCCAGCGGTACATCTCGCTCGGCCAAGGCGTCGCCCGCGACCCGAACGCGGTGCTCGAGCCGGGCGGCAACATCCCGATCGAGCGCACCCGCCCGGCGCTGGACCTCACCGAGCTGTTCAACGGGTTCAAGCCGCTGTTCCGGGCGCTGAACCCGGACGACGTCAACAAGCTGTCCTACGAGCTGATCCAGGTGCTGCAGGGGGAGGGCGGCACGGTGGAGAGCCTGCTGGCCCACACCGCCTCGCTGACCACCGCGCTTGCCGACAAGGACAAGGTGATCGGGGAGCTGATCGGCAACCTCAACGGCGTGCTGGACACCGTCAACGCCCGCGGACCAGAGCTGTCCGACCTGATCGCCACCCTGCAGCGGCTGGTGTCCGGCCTCGCCGCCGACCGCGAGCCGATCGGCGACGCGGTCGAGGCGCTCGGCGGGCTGGCCAACACCACCGCGGGCCTGCTCGAGGAGGCCCGCGCCCCGCTCAAGCAGGACATCGCCAACCTGGGCGTGCTGACCGACCGGCTCAACGCGCACGAGCAGGAGGTCGAGCACTTCATCCAGTTCCTGCCGACCAAGACCGCGACGCTGACCAGGACCGTCAGCTACGGGTCGTGGTTCAACTTCTTCCTCTGCTCGGCGGAGGGCGCGGTGGTCATCCCGGGCCTGATCACCCAGCCGGTCAACGTTCCGATCGCCAAGGCGAACCTGGCGAGGTGCACCTGATGAAGCCGTTCAGGTCACGCAACCCGATCACGATCGGTGTCATCGGGATCATCGTCATCGCGCTGGCGTTCATCGCCGCGATGTTCTCCGACGACCTGCCGATCATCGGCGCCGGCACGGCGTACAGCGCGGAGTTCAGCGAGGCGGCCGGCCTGGCCCCGGACGACGAGGTCCGGATCGCCGGAGTCAAGGTGGGCAAGGTGTCCGACGTCGAGCTGGACGGCGACCGGGTGGTGGTGACGTTCCGGGTGAAGGACGCCTGGATCGGCGACCGGACCTCGGCGGCTATCAAGATCAAGACGCTGCTCGGCCAGAAGTACCTGTCGCTTGAGCCGGACGGGTCCGGCGTGCTCGACCCGGACCAGCGGATCCCGCTGTCCCGCACCACCGCGCCCTACGACGTGCTCGAGGCGTTCCGCGGGCTGGCCGAGACGGTCAACGCGGTGGACACCGAGCAGCTGGCCCGCAGCTTCGAGGTGATCGCCGAGACGTTCGCCGACACCCCGGACGAGGTGAAGGGCGCGCTGGCCGGCCTCCAGTCGCTGTCGACGACGGTCGCCTCCCGCGACGCCGAGCTGGCCCGGCTGCTGTCGAACACCCGGCAGATCAGCCAGACGCTGGCCGACCGGGACGCCGAGGTGGCCAAGCTGCTCGAGGACGGCAACCTGCTGCTGGCCGAGATCGGCAAGCGGCGCGACGCGATCAGCGCGCTGCTGGACGGCACGGTGGCGCTGTCCAAGGAGCTGCGCGGGCTGGTGGACGACAACAACGGCCAGCTGGGCCCGGTGCTGACCAGCCTGGACCAGCTGACCGCGATGCTGCAGCGCAACCGCGACGCGCTGGCCAACGGCATCAAGAACATGGCGCCGTTCGTGCGGCTGTTCAACAACGCGGTGAGCAACGGGCACTGGTTCGACAACTACATCTGCGGTCTGCTGCCGCCCGCCGCGCCGATCCCCGGGATCAACGAGCAGGGCTGCCTGGGGAGGGTCAACCGATGACCATCGACACCCGAGGTGGCAAGGACTTCGCCCGCGTCGTGGCGATCGCCGTCGTGCTGGCCCTTGTGATCGCCGCGGCGCTGTGGTGGGTGCTGCGGGAGGCCAACGACAAGCGGTACAGCGCGGTGTTCAACGGCGTCGTCGGCCTGTACGAGGGCAACGACGTCCGGGTGCTCGGCGTGAAGGTCGGCGCCGTGGAGAAGGTCACGCCGCAGGGCGACCGGGTGCTGGTGGAGGTGGCGGTCGACCGGGGGGTGAAGATCCCCGCGGACGCCAAGGCGGTGATCGTCGCCCCGTCGCTGGTCAGCGACCGGTACGTGCAGTTCGCCCCGGCCTACACCGGCGGGCCCGAGCTGCCCGTGAACTCGGTGATCCCGCGCGAGCGCACGTCCACCCCGCTGGAGGTCGACGACCTCTACGCCAGCCTGAACCGGCTGTCCACCACGCTGGGCCCCAACGGGGTCAACAAGGATGGCGCGCTGTCCGACCTGCTCACCACGCTGGCGCGCAACGCGGAGGGCAACGGGCAGGCGCTCAACGACACCGTGACCCAGCTCAGCCGGCTGTCTAGCACGCTGTCCGGCAACTCAGACGACCTGTTCGCCACCGTGGACAACCTGCAGCGGTTCACCACCATGCTGGCCGCCAACGACTCCGCGGTGCGCCAGTTCTCCCAGCAGGTCACCGACGTGACCAACTTCCTGGCCGGCGAGCGGGCCGATCTGGCCGCCGCGGTCGACCAGCTTGGCGTCGCGCTCGGCATGGTGCGGCAGTTCATCGACGACAACCGGGCCAAGCTCAAGTCCAATGTGGACAAGCTGGCCTCGGTCACCCAGGTGCTGGTGGACCAGCGGGCCGCGCTGGCCGAGGTGCTCGACGTGGCCCCGCTGGCGCTGTCGAACATCATCAACTCGTACAACGGGTCGGCCGGAACGCTGGATGCCCGCAGCAACATCAACGAGCTGACCCAGCCGCCGATCGTGCTGGTGTGCAGCCTGCTGCGGCAGGGAACGCCGGCCCAGCTGCCACCCGTGCTCGCCGAGACCTGCGACTCGCTCGCCCCGGTGGTGCAGGGCCTCGTGCCGCTGCCGTCGCCGGCCGAGGTGATCGTGTCCTTGCAGCAGGGCAAGCTCCCGCCGCTGCCGCTGCCCCTGGCCAGCGCGGTGTACGGCACCGAGGGGGCGACCCGATGAGACCTCGTGCCATGGCCGCCCTCCTCTGCGCCGGCGTGCTCGCCCTCGGCGGGTGCGGGTTCACCGGCATCTACGACCTGCCGCTGCCCGGCGGCGCGGACGTCGGCGACCACCCGTACCGGGTGAAGGTGCAGTTCACCGACGTGCTCGACCTGGTGCCGCAGTCCGGGGTGAAGGTCAACGAGGTGGCCGTCGGCCGGGTAGAGGAGATCAACCTGGCCCCGGACGGCTGGACCGCCGAGGTGACCCTGCTGGTCAACGGCGACGTCAAGCTGCCGGCCAACGCCTCGGCCAAGCTGCGCCAGTCCAGCCTGCTGGGGGAGAAGTTCATCGATCTGTCCACGCCACCGCAACCACAGGGCACGCTGACCGACGGCGCGCTGATCCCGGTCAACCGGACCAACCGCAACACCGAGGTCGAGGAGGTCCTCGGCGCGCTGTCCATGCTCCTCAACGGCGGCGGCGTCGACCAGCTGCAGAAGATCTCCCAGGAGCTCAACGCCGCCCTCGAGGGCAACGAGGCCAACATTCGGTCCACATTGGACAACGTGACGACGTTCGTGTCCACTGTGGACGCCAGCAGGACCGACATCACCCGGGCCATCGACGGGCTCAACCGGCTGGCCGGCACGCTCAACACGCAGCGCGACCAGATCGCCACCGCCATCGACGACCTCGGCCCCGGGCTGCAGGTGCTTGCCGACCAGCGCTCCCAGCTGGTCACCATGCTGCAGGCGCTGGACGCGCTGTCCGCGGTCGCGGTGGACACGGTGAACCGGAGCCAGGCGGACATCGTCGCCGACCTCAAGGCGCTCATGCCGGCGCTGCAGAAGCTCGGCGAGGCCGGCAACGACCTGCCCAAGGCGCTCGAGCTGCTGCTGACGATCCCGTTCCCGGACGAGGCGGTCAACGACGTCCGGGGCGACTACTTCAACCTGTTCGCCAAGATCGACCTGAACCTCCAGTCGGTGATCGACAACCTGAGCCGGTCGCGTAACAACCCGCTCGGCGACCTGCCGATCCTTGGCGAGCTCACCGGCGGGCAGCAGGGCGCGGCAACCGGCTCGCCGCTCCCGTCGACCGGCGCCGGTCAGGCCGGCCCGCAGCAGCAGCCGTCCGGGAGCACGGGCGCCTGCGGCATCCTCGAGGCCTTGTTGGGGGGATGCAAGTAATGCTCACTCGGAGGGTTCGCCTGCAGCTCGTCGCGTTCGCGGTGATCGCGGTGCTGGCCGTGGTGTACGCCGCGTTCCGGTTCACCGACCTCGGCAAGGTGTTCGGCGCCGAGGGGTACACGGTCCGGATGAACCTGGCCGAGTCGGGCGGGATCTTCAGCAACGCCGAGGTGACCTACCGCGGGTTCAACGTCGGCCGGGTCGGGGACATCCGGCTCACCCGGGACGGCATCCAGGTCGACCTGAACATCGAGCCCGACGCCCCGGCCATCCCGGCCGACCTCGACGCGGTGGTGGCCAACCGGTCGGCGGTCGGCGAGCAGTACGTCGACCTGCGCCCGCGCACCGACGCCGCGCCCTACCTGTCCGGCGACTCGGTGATCCCGGCGAACCGCACGAAGACCCCGGTCCCCACCGACACCGTGCTGCGCGACCTGGACAGCCTGGCCACGTCGGTGCCGACCGACGCACTGCGCACCGTGGTCGACGAGCTTTACCTGGCGTTCAAGGGAACCGGCCAGGACCTGCAGGTCCTGCTGGACAGCACGCGCGACCTCACCAAGGCCGCCACCGCCAACCTGCCGCAGACCATCCAGCTGATCAACACCGGCGGCACGGTGCTGGACACGCAGAACGCGGAGGCGTCCAACATCACCGCGTTCGGCCATGACCTGCGGCTGCTTGCCGAGCAGCTGAAGACCTCAGATCCGGACATCCGGCGGCTCATCGCCGCCACCCCGCCCGCGGCCAACTCGGTGTCCACCTTCCTGTTCGAGTCCGGCAACAGCCTGTCCGTCGTCCTGGCCAACCTGCTGACCACGGCGAACATCGTGCTGGTGCGCAACGACGGGGTGGAGTACTCGCTGGTCGCCTACCCGCTGCTGGCCGCCGCCGCGCAGGGCCTGCTGGCCTCCGGCGACGGCACCGCGCACCTGGGCCTCGCGCTCAACCTGTTCGACCCGCCGCCGTGCACCCGGGGCTACGAGAGCACCGTGCGCCGCGACGGCAACCAGACCGGCCCGGCGCCGTCGACGCCGGAGCGGACTTACTGCGCGGAGCCGCCGGGCAGCCCGATCTCCGTGCGCGGCTCGCAGAACGCGCCGTTCAACGGCGTGCCCCGGGAGCCAAGCCAGGCCGAGATCGCGGCCAATGCCGACCGCCCGCGGGAGCAGCTCGCCGAGCTGGCCCGGCGCAGCGTCCCCGGCACCCTGTCCGAGCCGGGCCTGAGCCCGCTGAGCCTGGCCTCGCTACTCGGCCTGGTCAGCTGAGATCTAGTCTGGAGAATCATGACGAACGTCGACGACGGCGCGGAGCCCGCCGCCCGCAAGCGGTGGCAGAGTCCCCTGCTGCTCGGCGCGATCGCGCTGGTGGTCGCTGCCGCCGCGGTCGCGACCTGGTTCGCCGTCGCCTGGATCAAGGCCAGCAACGACCCGTCACTCGACCGGGCCAAGGTCCGCGACGAGGTCGACCGGGTGTCCCGCGAGGCGATCAAGACATTCCACACGCTCGATTACCACAAAGTGGACGAAGGGTTGAACAACTGGGAGGCGGCCTCGGTCGGCCCGCTGCACGACGAGGTGATCGGCCGGCGGGCCAGCAGCAAGCAGGCCATCGAGGCCGCGAAGACCGTGACGTCCGGCAACGTGCTCTCCCTCGCGGTGACCGATCTCAACGAGTTCGACGGCACCGCCACCGTGATTGCCGCGGTGGAGGTCACCGTCATCCCGGAGGGCAAGCAGCAGGACAAGAAGTACCTGCGGATCCAGGGCTCCCTGCAGCGCACCGACGGTGGCTGGAAGCTGTCCGGCATCGGCCCGGTGGATTTCGCCCGCAACTGACTTCGTCGAGAGGATCCCGAGTTGCCCCCGACCCGCCGCCACCCCCGAACCACGACGCCGCCGACCCGGCGGCCGCGGGTGGCCGGTCTGCGCCGGCCGGGTGCCGCGCCCGGCAAGCGCACCGAGCCCGCTGCCGACCACACCGACCAGCAGATCGCCCCGGTCGAGCCGGCGCCCGTCGAGGCGACCGACCCGACCCCGACCCCGACGCCGGTCGACATCGAGGAGCCGCCGGTCGAGGCCGACGCGACCGGGCCGGAGTCGGTCGACACCGAGGTGATCTCCGAGCCGGTGATCGGCGCGCCGACCCCCGAGGAGAGTGCCGCCGAGGAGAGCCCGGACGAGCAGCCGGCCAGGTCGCGGCCGTCTGGCAAGCACCGCTGGACCGGCCGGGCCCGACCGGTCGACCTCGCCGAGGCCGAGGCGGAGGTGGCCGGCGCGGAGCCCGTCCGCACCCGGCGGGACACCACCCTCGGCTGGGCGGTCACGCTCGGCGTGCTCGCCGTCGCCCTCGCCGTGCTCGCCGTGATCTTCCACGGCAAGGCCACCAGCCGCAGCGAGGGCGCCGACGTCAACAACAGGGCCCTGATCGACCCGGCCACCCAGAGCGAGGTGGTCCGCCAGCTGCGGGCCGCCGTCGAGAAGGCGTTCACCTACAACTACACCGACCTGGACAGCACGGCCAAGGCGGTCCAGGAGAACCTGACCGGCAAGGCGCTGTGCGAGTACGAGCAGCTCTACGGCCAGGTCAAAAAGCTCGCTCCGGAGCAGAAGCTGGTCCTCACCACCCAGGTGCGGGAGATCGGCGTGACCCGCCTCGAGGGCGACCGCGCCGCGCTGCTGGTCTTCGTCGACCAGCGCACCACCCGCGCCGATCAGAACCAGACCACCGCCAGCGGCGCCCAGTTCGGGATCAACGCCGAGCGGCAGAACGGCACCTGGAAGATCACCAACATCGACATGCTCGGCCAACCCCTGCCCAACGGCCAAGCGGCCCCGCAGTGCTGACGGTCCGGCGCCGGGCGCTTCCGCCGGGTTGCGATCCTGGTTGCGTGCGCGGAACGGGTTTGCCCGCCTCTACCAGCAACTCTGGGTAGCTAATTACTCGACCAGAGGTAGGGATCATGGCGCGGCATCTTGACTCGACGGCGTGGCAGGGTCACGCTGTTTGTCAGCACGCACTCCAGCGGGAGGACCGGTTGAGCGGCGGGCCTGGACAGTCGCCGGTTTGATGGCTAGACTGCCCCTTTGCGCTGCCCACTTTCGCATGCCCTAGACTGGTGGGTACCACCGCACCCTTGACAGGCGCGCTACCACTTGCTAGCGCGGCTGCTCAGACCGCTCATAGTCCTGGAAGGACGCATCTTGGCAGTCTCCCGCGCGACCAAGGCCACTGCGACCAATTCCACTGCATCGAACTCAGGAATCCCCGGAGCTCCCAGCCGGGTCTCCTTCGCGAAGATCCGTGAACCCCTGGGCACCCCCAACCTGCTAGACCTGCAGATTCAGTCGTTCGAGTGGTTCACCGGAGCCGAGTCCTGGTTTCAGCGACGCATCGACGCCGGCGACGACAATCCCATCGGGGGCCTCGAGGAGGTCCTGAACGAGATCTCCCCCATCGAGGACTTCTCCGGCTCGATGTCCCTTTCCTTCTCCGACCCGCGCTTCGACGAGGTCAAGGCCTCGGTCGAGGAGTGCAAGGACAAGGACATGACCTATGCGGCGCCGCTGTTCGTCACCGCCGAGTTCACCAACCACACCACCGGCGAGATCAAGAGCCAGACGGTGTTCATGGGTGACTTCCCGGTCATGACCGACAAGGGCACCTTCATAATCAACGGAACCGAGCGGGTCGTGGTGTCCCAGCTCGTCCGGTCCCCGGGCGTCTACTTCGACACGGCCGTCGACAAGACCACCGACAAGGACGTCTTCACCGTCAAGGTCATCCCCAGCCGCGGCGCCTGGCTCGAGTTCGACGTCGACAAGCGCGACACCGTCGGGGTCCGCATCGACCGCAAGCGCCGCCAGCCGGTCACGGTCCTGCTCAAGGCGCTCGGCTGGAGCACCGAGCAGATCCGCGAGCGGTTCTCGTTCTCCGAGACGCTGCTGGCCACGCTGGAGAAGGACCACACGGCCGGCACCGACGAGGCGCTGCTGGACATCTACCGCAAGCTGCGTCCCGGTGAGCCGCCGACCAAGGAGAGCGCGCAGACCCTGCTGGAGAACCTGTTCTTCAAGGAGAAGCGCTACGACCTGGCCAAGGTGGGCCGCTACAAGGTCAACAAGAAGCTCGGGCTCACGGTGGCGCAGGACGTCGGCGTGCTGACCGAGGAGGACATCGTCACCGCCATCGAGTACCTCGTCCGGCTGCACGCGGGCGAGACCTCGATGAACGCGGCCAACGGCGAGACCATCCCGGTCGAGGTGGACGACATCGACCACTTCGGCAACCGGCGGCTGCGCACGGTCGGCGAGCTGATCCAGAACCAGATCCGGGTCGGCCTCTCCCGCATGGAGCGCGTCGTCCGCGAGCGGATGACCACCCAGGACGTCGAGGCGATCACGCCGCAGACACTGATCAACATCCGCCCGGTGGTTGCGGCGATCAAGGAGTTCTTCGGCACCTCGCAGCTGTCCCAGTTCATGGACCAGACCAACCCGATCGCCGGGCTGACGCACAAGCGCCGGCTGTCCGCGCTCGGGCCCGGCGGCCTGTCCCGGGAGCGGGCCGGCATGGAGGTCCGCGACGTCCACCACTCGCACTACGGCCGGATGTGCCCGATCGAGACGCCGGAGGGCCCGAACATCGGCCTGATCGGCTCGCTGTCGAGCTACGCGCGGGTCAACCCGTTCGGCTTCATCGAGACGCCGTACCGCAAGGTGGTCGAGGGCCAGGTCACCGACCAGATCGACTACCTGACCGCGGACGAGGAGGACCGGCACGTCATCGCGCAGGCCAACGCGCCGCTCGACGAGCTGGGCCACTTCGCCGAGGAGCGCGTCCTGGTCCGCAAGAAGGGCGGCGAGGTCGAGTTCATCGAGCCGTTCGACGTGGACTACATGGACGTCTCGCCGCGGCAGATGGTCTCCGTGGCCACGGCCATGATCCCGTTCCTCGAGCACGACGACGCCAACCGCGCGCTGATGGGCGCGAACATGCAGCGTCAGGCCGTGCCGCTGCTGCGAAGCGAGGCGCCGCTGGTCGGCACCGGCATGGAGCTGCGTGCCGCGGTGGACGCCGGCGACCTGGTGGTGGCCAGCAAGTCCGGCGTGGTCGAGGAGCTGTCCGCGGACTACGTCACGGTGATGGCCGACGACGGCACCCGGCAGACCTACGGGCTGCACAAGTTCCGCCGGTCCAACCAGGGCACCTGCATCAACCAGAAGCCGATCGTCGCCGAGGGCGACCGGATCGAGGCCGGCCAGGTCATCGCCGACGGCCCGTGCACCGAGAACGGTGAGATGGCGCTCGGCAAGAACCTGCTGGTCGCGATCATGCCGTGGGAGGGGCACAACTACGAGGACGCGATCATCCTGTCCCAGCGCCTCGTCGAGCAGGACGTCCTCACCTCGATCCACATCGAGGAGCACGAGATCGACGCGCGCGACACCAAGCTGGGCGCCGAGGAGATCACCCGGGACATCCCGAACGTGTCCGAGGAGGTGCTCGCCGACCTCGACGAGCGCGGCATCATCCGGATCGGCGCCGAGGTCGGCGCCGGCGACATCCTGGTCGGCAAGGTCACCCCGAAGGGCGAGACCGAGCTGACCCCGGAGGAGCGCCTGCTCCGCGCGATCTTCGGCGAGAAGGCGCGCGAGGTTCGGGACACCAGCCTCAAGGTGCCGCACGGCGAGACCGGCAAGGTCATCGGCATCCGGGTGTTCAGCCGGGAGGACGAGGACGAGCTGCCGCCGGGCGTCAACGAGCTGGTCCGGGTGTACGTGGCGCAGAAGCGCAAGATCCAGGACGGCGACAAGCTGGCCGGCCGGCACGGCAACAAGGGCGTCATCGGCAAGATCCTGCCGGTGGAGGACATGCCGTTCCTGCCGGACGGCACCCCGGTCGACGTCATCCTGAACACGCACGGCGTGCCGCGCCGGATGAACATCGGCCAGGTGCTGGAGACGCACCTCGGCTGGATCGCCAAGCAGGGTTGGAAGATCGAGGCCGACGCCACGTGGGCCAGCCGGCTGCCGGAGGAGCTCTACGAGGCCGAGCCGAACACCCTGACGGCCACGCCGGTGTTCGACGGCGCCAAGGAGGACGAGATCACCGGCCTGCTCGGCTCGACGCTGCCCAACCGGGACGGCGAGCGGCTGGTCGGCGAGGACGGGAAGGCGGTGCTGTTCGACGGCCGCTCCGGCGAGCCGTTCCCGTTCCCGGTCGCGGTCGGCTACATGTACATCCTCAAGCTGCTGCACCTGGTCGACGACAAGATCCACGCCCGGTCCACCGGCCCGTACTCGATGATCACCCAGCAGCCGCTCGGTGGTAAGGCGCAGTTCGGTGGCCAGCGCTTCGGTGAGATGGAGTGCTGGGCGATGCAGGCCTACGGCGCGGCGTACACGCTGCAGGAGCTGCTGACGATCAAGTCCGACGACGTGCTCGGCCGGGTCAAGGTGTACGAGGCGATCGTCAAGGGCGAGAACATCCCCGAGCCGGGCATCCCGGAGTCGTTCAAGGTGCTGCTCAAAGAGCTGCAGTCGCTGTGCCTCAACGTCGAGGTGCTCTCCAGCGACGGCGCGGCCATCGAGATGCGTGACTCGGACGACGAGGATCTCGAGCGCGCGGCCGCCAACCTGGGCATCAACCTGTCCCGCAACGAGTCGCCGTCCGTAGATGACGTAGTGAACTGACGAACCTCGCCGCGCCCGGCGGCGGCCCGTTCGAGATCCTCGTCG
>NZ_DASZCQ010000018.1:0-35464 GCF_035942955.1 Actinophytocola sp.
GATCGTGGCCACGATCCGTGGCAGCCCGTTGTGGGCCAGGTCCAGGGTCTGCCGGCGTAGCGCGCGCAGCCGCCCGACCAGCCGCCGGGACAGCCGCAGCGCGACGCCGATCGCGACCGCGGCGATGACCAGGATCCCGACCCCGGCGAGCATCGAGGCGACGAACGTGGCGTTGCCCCGGTTGGTCGCGAGGTTGGCCGCGTGCCGGGAATGCGAGACGTACAGCCCGATCAGGCCGTTGCTCACCTGCCGGGCGGCGGTCTCCCAGGCGGACACGTCGAACGAGGCCGAGCTCACGCCCGGACCGCGGGCCATCAGCGAGTTGTCCCCGTCGACCAGCGTCTTCCAGCTCGGGGTCTTCTTCAGCTCGGCGTAGCTGGCCTGCTCCTGCGGGGTCATCCTGGGCAGCACCGACTCGGCCTGCTCGTGGTACATGCCGAGCTGGTGTGCCATCTCGTGGAACTGCGGCCCGTCGAGGCCGGTCGCGATGGCCCGCACCGCCATGGCGTGCGCGCGCGCCATGGCCTCCGCGGACTTGAACAGGTCGTAGCTGATCATCTGCTCGAACCCGACCTCGGCGTCGGCGGCCGACCGGGCGATGCCCTGGATGACCGCGCCGCACAGGTCGAGCAGGTCGTTGAAGACGTCGTAACCGTGCCAGGTCGGCACCGCGCCGGTGTCGACCTGCACCCGCATCGCCGGGATCCCGTGCGCCGCCTCGTTGAGCCGCGCCAGGGCGACGCGCAGGTCCTCGGGCGCGCCGTCGGCGAGCCGGTCGGTCGTCTCCTGCAGGTCCGACATCGCCTCGTCGACGCGGCGGCGCTGCGCGTCAAGCTCGGGCTGGCCGCTGCCGTCGGCCTGGCGCAGCAGCGTCAGCCGGCGCTCCTCCTGCGTGTCGACCACGAAGCGGGAGATCGGCTCGAGCGCGCCGCGCACGTCGTCGGCGAACCCGCTCACCTGCAGGCCCTGCTTGACCAGGTACGTGGCCAGTGCGGCACCGACGACCAGGATCGCGATGCTGGGAACGAGCGCGATGAACAGCACCTGAGTCCAGATCGTGGTGCCCTTGCGCCGCGGCTTGTGTGCGCGCATCCAGACGTCCCACGCCTTCCTGTGGATCACCCTGGGGGTTCGGACCTGACTGAGCGGACTCCGCTGCGCCGATCTCGAGAGGTTAGGAACGGACGCCCACCAACGTCAACTAGCCGGGGATTAGGGGATTAGGGGGTGACTCCCCCATTTTCCCGAGGGGTCGTCCGGGGGCATTGCGCCGGTCCGGGCCGGTTACTACAGTTCCGCCGAACTGAACGGTCATTCCGCTTCGGGCGCTTGGTTGGGAGCGTCCTGTCGGGCCGGTCGCGCCGCCGGCCTGAACCGTGGTTCCGCGCCACCGGCGCCGTTTCACGGAACTCGTCCCAGTTCGACAAGGATTCAGGATGCCCATTCCACCCGACGGTGACTCGCGGATGAAGGTGGGGCGCCGGGGAGTGCTCGCGTTCCTCGTCGCCGCCCCGACGCTGACCGTCGCCGTCCGGCTCGGGATGGGCGCGGAGGCCGCCCCAACCCCCGCGTCCATCCCGAGCCTTCCCGACGTGTCGGACTTCGCCGACCTCGGCGATCTGCTGACCGCCGCCGCCCTGCCCACCTCGCGCCTGCTGACGCTGCAGATCACGACCGCGAACCGGGTCGTGCTCGAGCTGCCCCGAGCCGAGGTGGGCCAGGGCATCAGCACCGCCGTCGCGATGATCGTCGCCGACGAGCTGGACGCCCGTCTGTCCGATGTGGATACTCCGCTGTCGGATGCCAGAAGGGCGCTGGTGTGGAACCAGCTGACCGGCGGGTCCAACTCGGTGCGCTCGCTGTACGGGCCGGTGCGGGCGCTGGCCGCCGAGGCCCGCGCCCGGCTGGTGACCGCCGCCGCGCAGCGGTGGGACCTGCCCGCTGATCGGCTGGTCACCCGGGACACCAGGGTCGTCGCGCCGGACGGCCGGACCGCGACGTACGGTTCGCTGTCGGCGGCCGCGGCCAAGGTGACCGCGCCGGCCGTGTCGGCGCGGCCGAAGCCGGAGAGCCAGCACAGGGTGATCGGCCGGCCGACCCGGCGGGTCGACGCGCGCGCCCTGGTCACCGGATCGGCCGAGTTCGCGCTCGACGTGGCGGTGCCCGGCGCGATGGCGGCCGTGGTCGCGCGCCCGCCGACCATCGGCGGCACGGTGGCGTCGGTGGACGACTCGGCGGCCAAGGGGATGCCCGGCGTGGTGGCCGTGGCGCGGATCCCGACCGGGGTCGCCGTCGTGGCCGAGACCTTCGGCCAGGCGATCGCCGCCAGGGACGCGCTGAAGATCTCCTGGGGTCCCGGCCCGGTATCCGAGTTGTCCGATGTGGACATTCGGCGGCAGTTGCGCGCGGCCGTACCGCCGTTCGGGCCGCTGTCCCTGCTCACCCCGCGCATCGACGCCGAGTTCGACTTCGCGTTCGTCCCGCACGCGCCGATGGAGACCAACTGCGCGGTCGCCGACGTGCGCGCGGACCGGGCCGAGATCTGGGCGTCGTCGAAGACCCCGATCTACGCCCAGCAGACCATCGCCGCCGAGCTCGGCCTGCCGCAGGACCGGGTGACCATGCACGTCACAAGGGGCGGCGGCTCGTTCGGCCGCAAGCTGTTCTTCGACGCCGCGCTCGAAGCCGCGCAGGTCTCAAGGAAGGTCGGCCGTCCGATCCGTCTCATGTGGACCAGAGCGGACGACGTGCGGCACGGGCGGATGCGCCCGGCCACCCATCACAGGCTGCGGGTCACCCACGCCGCCGGGCAGGTGCTGTCCTACGAGCACCGGGTGGCAAGCGTGCAGACCGACTTCCGGACCGGCATCGGCGAGGCCCTTTCGGCCATGTTCGCCGACCTGGTGCCGCCCGCGTACCCGCAGCTGGTTTTCCGGCTCACCGAGAAGGTGCCGTACAACTTCGGGCTGGTCACCGAGCTGCTCAACGAGATCCCGCTGAAGCTGAACACGGCGAGCTGGCGGTCGGTGTACTCGGCGACCGTGCGGGCCGCCGAGGAGATCATGGTCGACGAGGTCGCGCGCAAGCTCGGCCGGGACCCGGTGGCGTTCCGCCGCGCGACGCTCCAGACGGCCCGCGGGCGGGCGGTGCTGGACGCGGTGGCGTCCCGCGGCAAGTGGGGCCGGCCCATGCCCGCCGGGCACGCCCAGGGCGTCGCGTACCACGAGGAGTACAAGTCCTGCACGGCCTGCCTGGTCGAGATCGACGCCACGGACCCACGCCGGCCGCGGGTCACAAGGGCGACCATCGTGGCCGATGTCGGCCGGCCGATCAACCCGAAGGGCCTCGAGGCGCAGCTGCTCGGCGGCCTGACGGACGGGATCTCCACCATCCTGCAGGCCGGCGCGCACATCGACCACGGATTGCCGCTGGAGAGCAGCTTCTCCGACTTCCGCTACGCCAGGCAGCGGCACACGCCGTCCGATGTAGACATCCACATCATGCCGGCCACCGGCGAGCCGGGCGGCGCCGGCGAGCTCGGCGTGCCCGCCGCCGCCGGCGCCGTGGCCAACGCCTACGCCAGGGCGACGGGCACCAGCCCGCGGTCGTTCCCGATCAACTTCGACGTCGACTTCACCCCGTTGCCCCGCTGAGGAGTTACGCCTTCATGCCCCGCTATTCCTTCACCGTCAACGGGAAACCCGTCACCGTCGAAGCCCCCGCCGACCTGGCGCTACTCTGGGTGCTGCGGGACAAGCTCGGCATCACCGGCCCCAAGTACGGCTGCGGCGTCGGCGTCTGCCGCGCCTGCACCAGCCACCTCGACGGCGCCGAGATCCAGCCCTGCGTCACGCCCGTCGCCGACTGCGCCGGCCGCGAGGTCACCACCATCGAAGGCCTCGCCGACGGCGACACCCTGCACCCGGTCCAACAGGCCTGGCTCGACGAGGACGTCGCCCAATGCGGCTTCTGCCAACCCGGCCAGATCATGGCCGCCGTCGCGCTCCTCCGCCGCACCCCCAACCCCACCGACGAAGACATCGACAAAGTAGAGAACGTCTGCCGCTGCGGCACCTACTTCCGCATCCGCCAAGCCATCAAAAAAGCGGCCGCCCACTGACCCACCGCATCCCCGCACCACGCCGGCACAGCCGGCCGAGGTGATGCTAGAAGACGGCACGAAGATTCCTGACGGCACCCACTGTGGTATACGACCGATCACCAGCCCAGGTCATTTCAACGTTTATTCCGTTCCCCGCCACTGAATCCTGGGGAACACGGACGAGAACATAGAAGCAGATTTCCTGCTGTCCCGGGTCGGAACTGAAATCGCAGTTATCGGAATTGATCTGCCGGCACTCGCCATGTTCGGGGAGGTAGAGAACCCCTTGTCCAACGACGGTGATCCTCGTCAGGGGAGTCTCATAGGAGGCGCCCGCCGGGTGCCGATTGATCGTGGTGACCTGAATATTGATGTTCACGGTGTTGTCGAGGGCTGGAACCTGGCACACGCCGGGGTCCGTGGTGGGCGGCTCGAGGGTGACTGCAACACGGACATGGCCCTCGCGATGCCCAATTATGGTAGGCGGGCCACAAGTCGGAAGGCCGCACCCTTCCCCGCCGATCTTATATTCGTAATCAACATCGAAGTCTTGCTCGACCGTTCTCCCTCGGGGATCGCTGGTCGCGACTTCCGGTGCGTCGGCCGCGGGTTCTGAAGCACCGGTACCGGTCCGTCCGCCGCCGTCGGTGGCGATTTGCACCACGCCCCAGGTGCCGAAGGACACCAGCAGGACGGCAATCGCAATAATTGCGGCAATCAATGCTCGCCCGCCACTGGTGTTGTTGATTGTCATGGGCCCGACCGAGAATTGGCTGCGTCGCATCGGTCCCACGGTTATGTGCTGGGACACGTCGATTGGGCCCGCGCTGTGCGGAGCGGTTCCTACGCGGCGTGCCGGGATTGGCCGGACGAGATTGGCGGGGTTGGGCGGGTATGGATGGTCGGGCAGGCTGATCCAGCCGACCGTGCTGGTTTCTTTCTCGTCGACCTGGACCGGGCGATACGTGGCAGGATCGATCACGCCACTGTGCCGTACGACCTCGTCGAAGAACCATTCGGACGTGATCACCGCGAGCATGCCGGGTGATTGACCGAGTGCGGTCTTCACTGGTTGGCAGTCCACGAGCCGGAACGTCAGGTTGACCGATGCGGCGGTGACCCCATATGGGTCATAGGTGACTTCTCCGGCGTGTACGGCCATGCGTAGCCGGATCTGCTCCTCGGCGGGATGCCTGGCGTTGTATTCGCGCAATGCCGCCGCCAGCGCATCCGGAACGAGGTCGACGAACAATGTCTTGGGGGTAGTGGCGGGCGCCAGTATGAACACGGCATCGCCGCGGTCATGATGATCGCATTCGTCCCATGGGACGCCCGCGTGATCGAATGCCCGGCGCAGCACGCGGTACAGCCCTTCGCGGACCGTGACCTGGTGGATGTTGGTCCGGCTGTGATCACCAAAACCTTCGACGTCGGCCACCACAATGGTGCGATGCACCGGTTGTGCCATCGTCTCACCCGCTCATCGGATCCACGCCGCGCGACGCCAGGGCACAGCATAGTCAAAATCCCCACGACTTGCCGGCCGGGCGCAAATCTGTCAGGTCCGACGGGAGCCACAGCCAGGCGGGTTCGGAGAACTCCTTTCTGACGACGTCGACCCGCCGGAACGTCCCGAGGTAGGACGGTAGCGGACCGGATCGAACCAGGTACTGGTAAAGGGTGTCCGCGACGACGGCGACGAGATCGGAGTTCGGATGATCCTCCACCGCCTGACGGATCGGCTCGCAGTCGTTGAGCCGGCTCAGGTCCACGACGAGCGGGCCGGTCGTACCCCGCTCGCCATAACCAACCAACCCGAAGCCGACGGCCATCCGTATCCGCATGGGGTCGCCGGACGGGGCATTCTCGCGCACGAGTCGGTTGGCGGCCGCCATGAGCAGCCCTGGAAGCATTGTGGTGGGATCCACACCGGCGGGAAAGAACACCAGCACGCTGTCTCCGGATCTGCCGTCGATCCAGGCCTCGTCCCGCTCGATGCCGATGTCGGCGAGAATCGAGACGACGAGCGAGTTCAACCTGGTCTCAACCCAGGCCTGAGCTTGCCAGGTGCGTCGACCGTATCCGACCACGTCGAGGACGAAGCCCATACGGGGGCATAGCGTTGATTTCGGGACATACACATCGTGGCTCATCGGGCTTCGCCCCTCGGTAACGAAGTTGGGTCACCACTCGACACCCCAAGGACCGACGAGGGTGCGGCCACCGAGAAGTGTCCAAGCCCACGGTAGAACGCGGACGTGCCGGGACAGCCCCGGCAGCGGCTGATCTTTCGCAGCCATGGTTGGTTTCTCGTCGTCGGGGCCGGCGGCAGCTCGTTGACCGTCGCCGCGGCTGGTCTATTGTCGTCAGCCGTAGTCGGCCGAGCCGGAGGGAATGGTGACCGAGTCTACGTCGCCACTCGAGCGCGCATTGCGGTGGCTGGCGACCCGACCGCTGCAGAAGCCGTTCGGCCTGCTGGTTCACGCTTTGGAAGATCCGAATGGTGAGTCGGCGGCCCACCTCATGCCGCTGTTGGATCCCACCGCTTCAATGCCGGGTGGCACACCGCAGACGCGGGCACTCGCCGTCTGGGGCCTGATCATCGACACGATCGACAAGATTGGACCGACGAAAGACTCCAGGCGCCGCAACGCCCTGGTCGCCGCGTTCCGGCTGCCGCGCCGTCCGGAGATCAAAGAGCCATGGAGGTCGACCCTCGACAGCCGGTTTCATCAATTGATGGACCTGCCCGGCATCTTCGGCGATCCACCGCCCGTCACCATCACACCGATGCACAAGGCCTGGACACGCGCCGTCCACGAACGGCTGACGCCGATGCTGCGAGAACGCCTCACGGACCTCGCTGTGAACGGTCCCGCATGGATGCCATACGTCGAGATCGGTCGAGCGACGGAAGCCGAGATCGCCAATGACCCGCAACCCACCGACGAGACGGCTGACTCGACAACTGGCTACCGTCAGCCATCCCCTGGCGCACAGCCCTTGTTTATGGATCTGTTCGTGACCACCGTGTTCATGCGGGGGCGGACGGTCTATCGCCGCATCACCGAGCGCCTCATCACGGCGCGCGAGGACAACGTGGAGGCCTATCTTGCCAGGGCGCTGGCGGGACCGACTCGTGACCCGGCCGATGTCCCGGTTCGGGGTCTGTGGGGTTGCCGGGCGGAGCCTCTAGTAGCATCGCGCAGCGGTGCCCCGGCTCTCACCAAGCTGTGGTTCCCCACGCCCCTGAGGCGGGGTGAGAAGCACTACTTCTCGTCAGAAACGATCAATGAGAACCTAACTGAAGAACGACTCCGGGTTAATGTCGAGATCGACCATCACGGTATAGCCCCGGGTCGGCGGCTGCACGGGCTTGTTCCCGTCAGCGGATTGACCATCCGCGTCCGTTTCGACCCCGACTGTGTGCCGCAGGCGTGTTGGTATTACGGCGAACAGACCGAACGTGAGCGGCTCCAAAGGCCACCGGACGGCGACCCACACTTGTTGACCATCATCGGGGGCGCCGTAGAACACACCTTCGCGGAAAAGTGTCATCCGCGTGAGAGTTACGGCATGTCGTTCTTGTGGCCCACTCCATGACGTGCATTGAACCCAGCCAGAAAGGAGGTGCTGCCATGTTCGGTGTTGGTGGTGGTGATGATGAAGACAACTACAGCAGCGAGAACTAGTCTGGTTCAGCAGCTTTTACGAAAAGAGCCACGCCCGGCAGCGGTGTGGTTTTTTCGTTCCCACCGTCCTCGGTGGAGGCCACGAGTGTGTGGCGGGCGGCGAGTGGTGGTGGATCGGGCGGGTCGCGGATGGTGGGCAGGGCGGGGGGCGAGCAAGTTGCCGAGTGTTGGGGGTCGTCCAGTGCTCGGCTGAGCCCGGCCGGCGGTCATGCGCGACAATGCCCGCGATGGACGACGAGCTGAGTGAGCTGGCCGCCGCGCACGGGGTGGCGACCTGGTACGAGGACACCGAGCGGCGGCGGGTCGACGTGGCGCAGGACGTGGTGGTCGCGGTGCTCGCCGAGCTGGGGGTGGACGCGAGCACGCCGTCGGCGGTCCGGTCCGGGCTGGCCGGGGCGCGGACGCCGGGCACGATTGTGATCAAGGAGGGGGAGCGGGCCGAGGTCGGGCACGGCGAGCTGGTCACCGAGGACGGCGCCACCGTGGCGATCACGGGGCGGCTGCCGGGGGACCTTCCGCTGGGGTGGCACACGTTCGGGCACGACGACGGCGAGGCTACCGTGGTGGTGACCCCGGCAAGGCTGCCGGCGGTGCGGCCGGCGTGGGGCTGGCAGGTGCAGCTGTATGCCTTGCGCTCCAAGGAGTCGTGGGGGATCGGGGACCTGGCCGACCTGCGCGGGCTGGTGGCCGGGTCGGCCGGCCTGGGGGCGGGGGTGGTGCTGGTCAACCCGGTGCAGGCGATCACGCCGGGGCTGCCGGTGCAGCGGTCGCCGTACTCGCCGTCGAGCCGGCGGTTCGTCAACCCGGTGTACCTGCGGGTGACCGACACCGCGGAGTTCCGCCGGGCCGACGAGCGGACCCGGCGGGCCGTGCTGGAGCTGACGCCGCCGTCGCCGAGGTTGATCAACTACGACGCGGTGTGGACGGCGAAGCTGGCGGCGCTGGAGCTGCTGTGGCCGGGAACCACCCAGGACCTCGAGCCGGAGCTGCGGGACTTCGCCACGTTCTGCGCGCTGGCCGAGCGGCACGGCCAGGACTGGCGGACCTGGCCCGCCGGGCTGCGCCACCCGGGCGGCCCGGACGTGGCGAAGGCGCGGGCGGAGCTGGCCGACCGGGTGGCGTTTCACGGGTGGCTGCAACGGTTGTGCGCCGAGCAGCTCGACGACGTCCATGCCACGGCCCGGGACTCGGGGGTCAGCGTTGTGCACGACCTGCCGATCGGGGCGATCCCGGGCGGCGCGGACGCGTGGGCGTTGCAGGACGTGCTGGCCGGCGACGTCCGGGTGGGCGCGCCGCCGGACGCGTTCAGCCAGCAGGGGCAGGACTGGAACCTGCCGCCGTGGCGGCCGGACCGGTTGGCGGCGTGCGGGTACCGGCCGTTCCGCGAGGTGATCCACAACGTGCTGGCGCACGCCGACGGGATCAGGGTGGACCACGTCGCCGGGCTGTGGCGGCTGTGGTGGATTCCGCCTGGGCGGCCGGCCAGCGAGGGCACCTACGTGCGCTACGACGCCGACGCGCTGCTGGGCATCCTGGCGCTGGAGGCGCACCGGGCCGGCGCGATCGTGGTCGGGGAGGACCTGGGGACGGTGCCGGACGAGGTCGCTCCGGCGATGCACGAGCGGGGGGTGCTCAGCTCGGCGGTGCTGTGGTTCCAGCGCGACGAGGACGCGCCGGGGAAACCGCTGCTGCCGCCGAGGGACTGGCCGGCGGCGGCGATGGCCAGCATCTCCACCCATGACCTGCCGACGGCCGCGGGGTTTCTGCGGGCCGAGCACGTCAAGGTGCGGGCCGGGCTGGGATTGCTGACCGACCCCGAGGCCGAGTTCACCCGCGCCGCCGCGGAGCGCAAGGAGCTGTTCGACCTGCTGGCCGCGCACGGGCTGCTCGGCGACGACCCCACCGAGGAGGACCTGGTGGTGGGCCTGCACGCGGTGCTGGCCACCGCGTCGAGCGCGCTGCTGCTGACCTCGCCGCAGGACGCGCTTGGCGACCCGCGGCAGCCGAACCTCCCCGGCACCATCGACGAGTACCCGAACTGGCGAATACCGCTGCCGGTGCCCGTCGACGAGCTCCTCACCCATCCGGGTGTGCTGCGAGCGGTGGAGTCACTTCGCATTGCGCGGCCGGGACCCTTACGGTCATAGGCGTGCAGCCATGGCCAGGTTCTCCGTACCCGCTCGGCGCGACCTATGACGGCGCCGGCACCAACTTCGCCCTGTTCTCCGAGGTGGCCGAGCGCGTCGAGCTCTGCCTGTTCGGCGCGGACGGCGCCGAGTCCGGCGTGTGGCTGCCGGAGTCCGACGGGTTCGTGCACCACGGCTACCTGCCCGGGATCGGTCCCGGCCAGCAGTACGGGTACCGGGTGTACGGGCCGTACGACCCGGCCAACGGCAAGCGGTGCAACCCGAACAAGCTGCTGCTCGACCCGTACGCCAAGGCGATCACCGGTCAGGTCGACTGGGACGAGTCGGTTTTCGGCTACACGTTCGCCGATCCGGAGCGGCGCAACGACGCCGACTCCGCGGCCCACACGGTCCGCGCGGTGGTGATCAATCCGTTCTTCGACTGGGCGAGCGACCGGCGGCCGAACGTGCCGTACAACGAGAGCGTCATCTACGAGGCGCACGTCCGCGGGCTGACCAGGCTGCACCCGGAGATTCCGGAACCGCTGCGCGGCACGTACGCCGGGCTGGCGCATCCGGTGATGATCGACTACCTGACCCGGCTCGGGATCACGGCGATCGAGCTGATGCCGGTGCACCAGTTCCTGCACGACCACGGGCTGGTGGCGCGGGGCATGCGCAACTACTGGGGCTACAACACGATCGGCTACTTCGCCCCGCACAGCGAGTACGCCGCGGTGCCCGGCGCGGGCAACCAGGTGCAGGAGTTCAAGGCGATGGTGCGCACCCTGCACGAGGCGGACATCGAGGTGATCCTCGACGTGGTCTACAACCACACCGCCGAGGGCAGCCACCTCGGTCCGACGCTGTCCATGCGCGGCATCGACAACGAGGCGTACTACCGGCTGGTCGACGACGACCGGCGGTTCTACATGGACTACACCGGCACCGGGAACTCGCTCAACGCGCGCAACCCGCACACCCTGCAGCTGATCATGGACTCGCTGCGCTACTGGGTCACCGAGATGCACGTCGACGGGTTCCGCTTCGACCTGGCCTCGACGCTGGCAAGGGAGTTCTACGACGTTGACCGGCTGTCGGCGTTCTTCGACATCGTCCAGCAGGATCCGGTGATCAGCCAGGTGAAGCTGATCGCCGAGCCGTGGGACGTCGGGCCGGGCGGCTACCAGGTGGGCAACTTCCCTCCACTGTGGACCGAATGGAATGGCATGTTCCGGGACACCGTGCGGGACTTCTGGCGCGGCGAGCCGGAGACGCTCGGCGAGTTCGGCTACCGGATCACCGGATCCTCCGACCTGTACCAGGACGACGGCCGGCGCCCGTACGCCTCGATCAACTTCGTCACCGCGCACGACGGGTTCACGCTGACCGACCTGGTGTCGTACAACCAGAAGCACAACGAGGCCAACGGCGAGGACAACCGGGACGGAGCCAACGACAACCGGTCGTGGAACTGCGGCGTGGAGGGGCCCACGTCGGACGAGAAGGTCAACGAGCTGCGGGCCAGGCAGCGGCGCAACCTCATCGCGACCATGTTCCTGTCCCAGGGCGTGCCGATGCTGCTGCACGGCGACGAGCTCGGCCGTACCCAGCGGGGCAACAACAACGCCTACTGCCAGGACAACGAGCTGTCCTGGGTGGACTGGTCGCTGCTCGAGCCCAACCGCGACCTGTTCGAGTTCACCGCCGCCGTCGCCGCGCTGCGCCGCAACCACCCGGTGTTCCGGCGACGCCGGTTCTTCGCCGGCCGGCCCATCCGCTCCGGCGACGAGCTGCGCGACATCGCCTGGTTCACCCCGGGCGGTGGGGAGATGTCCGAACAGGACTGGGAGTCCGACTTCGGCCGCAGCATCGTGGTGTTCCTCAACGGCGAGGGCATCCCCAGCCTCGACCGGCGCGGCGGGCGGATCGTGGACGACTCGTTCCTGCTGTGCTTCAACGCCCACCACGAGGACATCAAGGCGACCGTCCCGGACGCCAGCTACGGCGCGGAATGGGCGGTGGTGCTGGACACCGCGGACGGCGAGGTGCTCGACGGCGACCTGCCGATCGGCGTGCGCACGGTGGCCGCGGGTGGGCTGATCACCGTGGTGGCGCGCTCGCTGCTGGTGCTGCGCCGGGTCAAGGATTCGGCGTGAGCGGAGCTTGCGGAGCGAACCATCAAGTACTGCTCCGCCGCCGAGGGACGAGGCGGCGGGGTTGCCGGCACCGAGCTTGCGAGGTGCTGGCGTGACGGTGCCGAGTTCCACCTACCGGCTGCAGCTGCACGGCGGGTTCGATCTCGACGCGGCGGCCGGGCTGGTGGACTACCTGCGCCGGCTCGGGGTCGGCGCGGTGTACACCTCGCCGCTGCTGGCCGCCGCGCCCGGCTCGACGCACGGCTACGACGTCGTCGACCCGACCAGGGTGAACCCCGAGCTTGGCGGCGAACAGGCCCGCGGGCGCCTGGTGTCCGCGCTGCGCGAGGCCGGTCTGGGGCTGGTGGTGGACATCGTGCCCAACCACATGTCGGTCGCCGTGCCCAAGGCCAACCCGTGGTGGTGGGACGTGCTCGAGCACGGGCCACGATCGCGGTACGCCGGGTACTTCGACATCGACTGGGAGCGCGGCCCGCTGCTGCTGCCCGTGCTCGGCGACGACGGCGCCGAGCCGGACCTCGAGCTGCCGGACAGCCCGCACTACCAGCTGGTGTCCTGGCGGCGGGGCAACGCCGAGCTGGGCTACCGGCGGTTCTTCGACATCACCACGCTGGCCGGGGTTCGGGTCGAGCGTCCCGAGGTCTTCCACGACACGCATGCCGAGGTGCTGCGCTGGGCGAAGACCGGTGAGGTGGACGGGCTGCGCGTCGACCACCCGGACGGGCTGGCCGACCCCGGCGCGTACCTGCGAAACCTGCGGCTGGCCACGGGTTGCTGGCTGGTGGTGGAGAAGATCCTGCACCCGGGCGAGAACCTGCCGCCGTCCTGGCCGGTGCACGGCACCACCGGCTACGACGCGCTGCGCCAGATCTGCGGGGTGTTCGTCGACCCGGCGGGGGAGCGGACGATCACCCGGCTGGCCACCGAACTGGGCGTGGCCACGGACTTCGCCGCGGTCGACGAGCGGTGCCGGCGGCTGGTGGCAACCACCTCGCTGGTGGCCGAGATGCGCCGGATCGCCGCGCTGGTGCCGGATCTGCCCGAGGAGGCGGTGGCCGAGCTGATGGTGGCGTTCCCGGTGTACCGGTCCTACCTGCCGGAGGGGCTGGCGCACTGGGCGGCCGCGGTGGACCGGGTGCGGGCGAAGTGGCCGATCATGTCCACTGTGGACCAGATGGTCCGTGCCCGACCGGACGGCGAGCTGGCCAGGCGGATCCAGCAGACCTCCGGGATGGTGGTGGCCAAGGGCACCGAGGACACGGCGTTCTACCGCTACACCCGGTTCGTCGCGCTCAACGAGGTCGGCGGCGCGCCAGATCGGTTCGGCGTGCCCGTCGAGGAGTTCCACGCCGCCGCGACCGCCCGCGAGTCGGGCTGGCCGGCGGGCATGACCGCCCTGTCCACACACGACACCAAGCGGTCCGAGGACGTCCGCGCCCGGCTGGCCGCGCTGTCCGAGCTGCCGGACGAGTGGGCCGACGCGGTGCGCCGGTGGACGGCCCGGTATCCGCTTCCGGAGCCGTCGCTGAACCTGCTGGCCTGGCAGACCCTCGTCGGCGCCTGGCCCATCGACGCCGGGCGCCTCGTCGCCTACCTGGAGAAGGCCGCCCGGGAAGCCAAGCTCCGCACCTCGTGGACCGAGCAGGACGACGAGTTCGAGGCGGCGGTCCGCGCCTGGCCGGCGGCGGTCCTGGCCGACGAGTCGCTGGGGGTCGCCGGGCTCGTCGAGCGGATCCGGCCGGCCGGCTGGTCCAACTCGCTCGGCCAGAAGCTGGTCCAGCTCGCCGGTCCCGGCGTGCCCGACGTGTACCAGGGCACCGAGCTGCTCGATCTGTCCCTTGTGGACCCGGACAACCGCCGTCCGGTGGACTTCACCGCGCGGGCCCGGCTGCTCGACCGGTTGGAGGGCGGCTGGCTGCCGGCGGTCGACGACGAGGCGGCCAAGCTGCACGTGGTGCGCACGGTGCTGCGGCTGCGGCGGGACCGCCCGGAGCTGTTCACCGGGTACCGGCCCCTGCATGCCGAGGGGCCGGCCGCCGCACACGTGCTCGCCTTCGCCCGCGGCCCGGAGCGGGAGCTGGTCGCGGTGGCCACCCGGCTGCCGGTCGGGCTCGAGCGGGCCGGCGGCTGGCGCGACACCTTGCTGCCGCTCACCTCGGGTGCGGGCGTGTGGACCGATCTGTTGACCGGCAACGTGTTCGGGCCGTGGGCCGGTCTCGGCGACCTCCTGGCCAGGTACCCGGTGGCCCTCCTGGTACGAGGCGCACGGTGAGCACCTTCTCGGTCTGGGCACCGCACCGTGAGCGGGTGCGCCTGGCGATCGGCGGGGACGTGTATCCCATGAGCCGCGATGAGCGCGGCTGGTGGCATGCCGACGCCGACGGTGCCGACTATGCGTTCCTGCTCGACGATGACGAGACCCCGCTGCCCGATCCGCGGTCGGTGTGGCAGCCGCACGGCGTGCACGGACCGTCCCGCCGGTATTCCCATGACGCGTTCGACTGGACCGACCAGGGCTGGACGGGGCGAGCCCTGCCGGGCAGCGTGCTCTACGAGCTGCACATCGGCACCTTCACGCCCGAGGGGACGTTCGCCGCGGCGATCGGGCGGCTCGACCATTTGGTCGAGTTGGGGGTTGATCTGGTCGAGGTGATGCCGGTCAACGCGTTCGACGGGGTGGCCGGCTGGGGATACGACGGGGTGGCGTGGGGCGCGGTGCACGAGCCGTACGGCGGGCCGGACGGGTTCAAGTCCTTTGTGGATGCATGCCATGCGCGCGGGCTCGGGGTGCTGCTTGACGTGGTGTACAACCATCTGGGCCCGTCCGGGGCGTATCTCGACCGGTTCGGGCCGTACTTCGCCGGCCGCAACATCTGGGGACCCTCGCTCAACCTGGACGGGCCCGACTCCGACGAGGTGCGCCGGTACGTGCTGGACAACGCGCTCGGCTGGCTGCGCGACTTCCACGTCGACGGGCTGCGGCTGGACGCGGTGCATGCGCTCGTCGACCGCGGCGCCACGCACCTGCTCGAGCAGCTGGCCGTCGAGGTGGACGCGCTGGCGGCGGGGCTGCGCCGGCCGTTGACGCTGATCGCCGAGTCGGATCTCAACGACCCCAAGCTGATCACCTCGCGGGACGGCGGCGGGTACGGCCTTTCCGCGCAGTGGTCCGACGATGTGCACCACGCGCTGCACGTCGCGCTGACCGGCGAGACGCACGGCTACTACGCCGACTTCGGCGCCCCCGGCGCGCTCGCGACCACGCTGCGGTCGGCGTTCTTCCACGCCGGCACCTGGTCGTCGTTCCGCGGGCGCACCCACGGCCGGCCGGTCGACACCCGCCGGGTGCCCGGCCACCGGTTCGTGTGCTTCCTGCAGAACCACGACCAGATCGGCAACCGGGCCGCGGGCGACCGCATGTCGGCCGGCATCTCGCCGGCCCGCCTGCTGTGCGGCGCGGCGATCCTGCTCTGCTCGCCGTACACCCCGATGATCTTCATGGGGGAGGAGTGGGCGGCCGGCACCCCGTGGCAGTTCTTCGCGTCCTTCCCGGATCCCGAGCTGGCCGAGTCGGTCCGCGGCGGGCGGCGCAAGGAGTTCGCCGAGCACGGCTGGGGCGAGGCGGAGGTGCCCGATCCGATCGACCCGGCCACCGTCATCCGGTCCACACTGGACTGGACCGAACCGGCCGACCCGGCGCACCGCGCGGTGCTCGACATGTACCGCGCGCTCATCGCCCTACGCCGCGCGCACCCCGAGCTGGCCGACCCCCGCCTCGACCAGTTCGCTGTGGACACCGAGGGCGAGACCCTGGTGCTGCACCGCGGAACCCTGCGGGTGGCCGTCAACCTCGGCCACACCGCCGCCGAGATCACCCTGGACCCGCCGGCCGCCGAGGTCCTGCTCGCCTCGGCCCGGCCCACCGTGTCCGGCGCCGCGGTGACCCTACCCGCGGAGTCGTTCGCCGTGCTCGGTTCGACACACTGATCGCCATGTGGCGTGGGGTGGTGTATGGGGTTGCGGGGTTGGTTGCCGTGGTCCTGCTGGTCCTTACGCTGGCCTTCGTGTTTCAGCGGCGGTTGATCTACCTGCCGTCGGAGGGGCCGGTGCCGTCCGCGGGCACCGTGCTGCCGGGGGCGCGGGACGTGAGCTATGAGACGGCGGACGGGTTGCGGCTGGCGGGGTGGTTCGTGCCGGCGACGGGGCGCGAGCGGGGCGTGAGCGTGCTGGTGGCGCCGGGGAATGGGGGTGACCGGAGCTTGCGGGCGCCGTTGGCGAAGGCGTTGCGGGGGCGGGGGATGTCGGTGTTGCTGGTGGATTATCGGGGGTATGGCGGGAATCCGGGGGATCCGAGCGAGGAGGGGCTCGCCTTGGACGTCCGGGCGGCGCGGGCGTTTCTGGTTGCCGAGCGGCCCGCGGACCGGGTGATCTATTTCGGCGAGAGCCTTGGCGCGGCGGTGGTGACGGAGTTGGCCGTGGAGCATCCGCCGGACGGGTTGCTGTTGCGGTCGCCGTTCTTCGATCTGCCGGCGGTGGCCGGGGTGCACTATCCGCTGCTGCCGGTGCGGGCGCTGCTGCGGGATCGGTTTCCGGTGGCGGACCGGATCGGGCGGGTGCGGGCGCCGACGGTGGTGGTGCTGGGGACGGCCGACGACATCGTGCCGCCGGAGCAGAGCCGGGCGGTCGCGGCGGCGGCGCCGGGGCGGGCCACCCTCGTCGAGGTGGCCGGGGCGAACCACAACGACGCGGCGCTGCTCGACGGGCCGGAGCTGATCGGCGCCGTCGAGAAGCTGGCCGGCTAGGCGTCGCGGCGGGCGCGGGCGCGGCGCTTGCCCTCGTGCATGGCGGCGACGCGGGCGACGGGGATGGCGCGGCCCTCCTCGATGAGGTCGTCGGGCAGGCGTTGCGGCGCGGGCATTGCGGACGCCCAGGGGTCGCCGTCGCCGAGCAGGCGGGCGGCGGTGTGCACGGTGAAGTCGGCGGGCGAGACGCGGTCGAGGTCGTCCCAGGGGACCGGAAACGACACGGGCGTGCCCGGGCGGACCCGCGGGCTGTAGGCGGCCACCACGGTCGCGCCGAAGGACCGGGTCGAGTCGAGGAAGACCTTGCCGCCGCGATCCTCCTTGATGTACGCGGTGGTGGCGACCGTGGGGTCGACGCGCTCGGCCCGTGCGGCGATCGCCCTGGTCGCGGCGGCCGCCTCCTCGAGCGTCGCCGACTCGATCGGCACGAAGACGTGCACACCCTTGGCCCCGCTGGTCTTGACCGCGCCCGCAAGGCCGGAGTCGGCCAGCGCCTGCCGCACCAGCAGCGCGGCGCGCACGGCCATGGCGAACGCGTCGCCCTCCGGCGGGTCGAGGTCGAGCACGAGGTGGGTCGGGCGGTCCCACTGCTCGGCGCGCATCAGCGTCGGGTGGTACTCCACGGCCCGCTGGTTGGCGAACCACAGCAGGGTGCGGCGGTCGTCGCACAGCGCGTAGGACACCTCGCGCTTGGACGCCTCCGCCCACAGTTGCACCGTCCGCACCCACGACGGGGTGTACTTCGGCACGTTCTTCTGCATGAACGGCCCCTGACCGCGCAGCACCCGGATCACCGACAGCGGCCGGCCGGCCAGTCCCGGGAGGATCCGGTCCCGGACGGCGTCCAGGTAGTCCACCAGGTCCCGCTTGGTCGCCTCCGACCCCTCGAACAGCGGTTGGTCGAGGTTGGTCAGCGGCACCCCGTCGCGCTCCTCATCCGCAGCCACCCGATCACCCTCTCACGACCGGCGCCGCAACACCGGTGCAATCGATTGGGCCATGGTGCCCGGGTGGCCAAGACGCTGCTCAAGAGCACCGACGACTGCCCGAACGAGCCGGAGCCGCCGACCACCGTGTGCCTCGAGGCGCTGTAACGAAACGGAGATGGTCGCCGCAGGTATCCGACCGGTACCGTGCCGTGCATGCTCGATCCGGCGGAAAGACGGCAAGCGGCGGCCCAGGAGCTCTTCGACGTCCGCGGCAGCGACGTCGACGGCGTCGTCATCGTGAGCGTGGCCGGTGATGTCGACACCAGCAGCGCCGTGCACCTGCAGGAGGTCATCGCCGGAAGCGTCGAGCGGGCCGCCGAGCGGGTCGTGATCGACCTGACCGCCGTGACGTTCTTCGGCTCGACCGGGCTCGCCGTCCTGGCCGAGGCGGCTTCCCATGCGGCCCAACGGAACCTGGCGCTGCGGGTGGTGGCCAACCACCCCACCGTCGCCCGCCCGATCCGGGTGACCGGGCTGGACAGCGTGCTGGTGGTGTGCGCCAGCGTGGAGGAGGCCCTGGCCTAGCCGCCTAGACGCCGGGAATCCGCCGCGGACCGACGATCGCCGCGACCGCGATCAGCACGTAGCCGGCCGCCGGGCCGAACGCGCCGATGCCCAGCTCACCCGAGGAGTCCCGGACCAGATCCACCACCGCCGCGACGTGCACGCCGGCCAGGCCGAGCAGGATCAGCGCGGCCACCCGGCGGAACATCGACATCGCCGTGCGCAGCACGAAGATCACCACGACCAGGGCGGCGACCGCGATCACCGCGGTGGTGATCTCCTGGGTGGTGAACCGCAGCTCCTCGTCGTCGGTGACGACCAGGTCGGCGACCGGCCCGAACCCGTAGCGCAGCACGAGCACCCCGAGCCCGACGATCATCAGGCCGCCCCAGATCACCTTGAGCACCACCGAGTCCAGCACGGTGGCCAGCGCGAGCACGATCCCAAGGGCCGCCAGCGGGTAGCTGAACAGCACGACGTACCACGCGCCGAAGCCGTGCGTGCCGAGCTCGGTCGCGCCGTCCCACAGTGTCGGCAGCGAGATCGAGACCGGCTGGTTGGCGTCGACCATGATCCAGGGCAGCACGGTGAAGCTGAGCACCTGGATGATCACGCCGAGCAGGGTCAGGATCAGGCCCAGCCCGGGAATCCGCCGGGGCGCCCGCGACGGGGCCGGCGGTTCGCGCAGCGCGGCCGGCCGGCGCGGTGGCTGCTGATACGGCGCCGGCTGGCCGTATTGCTGTTGGTACGGCGCCGGTTGCCCGTACTGCCGGTACGGCGGCGCAGGCCCCCTGCGGTACGGGTCACGCGGCTGCGACATGCGGGCACCGTACAGGTCAGCGGCCGCTCAGGCGTAGGGCCTGGGTGGTGTTGCTGACCGTCAACCCGGGATCCGGCCCGCCGAGCAGCACGTAGGCGACGCCGTCGAGGGCGGCGGCGCCGAGCCCGTGCCGGCCGGCGCGCAACGGCGGCAGCGTCGTCGCGCGCCCGTCGGCGGTGAGGCACTCGACGGTGTCGAACGTGCCGCCGGGTTGCTCGCCGCCGGCGACGCAGCCGCCAAGACCCGGCGCGGCGAAACCGGACACCCCGCCCCGGGCGGTGGGCACCGTGCCGGCCCGCTGGACCCGGTCGCCGACGACCACGTCCACCTCGGCCCGGTTGGTGTCCAGCCCGCCGAGGCGCCCGGCGAGGAACCAGGTGGTGCCGGCGCCGTCGGACGCCGCGGCGAGGTGCTCGCGGGCCGGGCTCAGCTCGCCGATCCGGCGCCAGTTTCCGCCCTCCAGCGCGAAGACGTCCCCGGCCAGCCCGTCCTGGCCGACGCCGCCGGCGAACAGCAATCGTTTTCCGTCCCAGGCCAGCGCGCCCGCGCCGCGCGGGGACGGCAGCGCCGGACCGTCGGCCCAGGTCCCGGTGGCGCTGTCGATCACGCGGACGGCCGCGGTCGGCCGGTTCTGGCTCCCGGTGTAGCCGCCGGCGACCCACAGCCGGCGGCCGTCCCCCGCGGCGGCCGCGTGGTGCACCGGCTCGGGCAGCGCGGGACCCGCCGACCACGCGTCGGTGCCGGGGTCGTAGATCGCCACCTCGGCTTGCGGCCGCCCGGACTCCGCCATGCCGCCGACCACCCAGATCCGCCCGCCCAGCGTGCCGGCGGCGACCTCGGTGCGCGCGCTCGGCGCCCCCGCCCGCGTGACCCAACCGTCGGCGTTCGGTTCCGGCGACGGCGCGGGCGGCGCTTCGTCCGAGCAGCCGGCGATGGCCAGCACCGCGACCGTGATCGTCACCGGCAGGCGTCGCGCACGCACCGTACGATCTTATGTGCGGACGGAGGAAGCGATGAGGACGAGACCGAGGGCGGCGGAATCCAACACCTACAAGCGCGCGCTGCTGGCCTGCCTGCCGGCCAGCATCATTCTCGCCGCGGCCACGCTGGCCGCGGGGGTCGACACCAAGGTCGACGGCCGGGATCTGGGCTATGCCGCGGGAATGGCGGTGTTCCCGGCGCTGATCGCGGCGCTGGTCCTGTGGCTGATCGTGCGCCGCAAGCGACGGCCATGGCCCTACTGGCGGCTCCTCGCGCTGGGCTCGGTGTTCGTGCTCGCCGTGCAGCTCATCGCGACCGCGGGCCAGCTGTCGAACTGAACATGTTTCCTGGCCTGAGGCCGCCAGCAGCGAAGTAGAGATCAATTAGTCGAGCTCACGAAGATCGACCAGCCACATCCCTGGCAGCTGGTCGTTCCTAGCATCCGCCCGCGACGATCCTGCTGTCCGCCCGAGTTGCCTCCGGTTGCGTTCCGGGCCGCCGATACCGGCAACTCAGGTGGACCAGGCCTCCTCACCCGCCACGACCGGCCCTCCACTCACCCGTCCGTAGTAACGGAACGTGGGCGGTGGTCGACACACCTCGCATGTCGGGCATGATGTTGGGCCCTGGGAGGTTTGGTGAAGATCCAGCTGGACAACGCTCTGCTCATCGATCTAGGGCTGGGTTCCTTGGAGCCGGCACAGAAGCAGCGGGTACTCTCCCGCTTCTATGAGGTTCTGGAAATCAGGATAGGGGTGCGCATATCAAGGCTCTTGAGCGGCCGGCAGCTCGACCAGTTCAGTTCATTGATTCCCGACAGTAGACAGGATTCCGCCGATCATTCTCAGGCGCTCGACTGGGTTGCGGAGAATGTCCCCGAATATAGGATAATCGTTCAACGAGAGTTCGGATATATGGTCAATTCTGTTCAGCAACGGGTAGCTGCGGTCAGCACCGACGGATCCACCGGAGAGTGGAACCCGACAGCGGAACACCTCACAGAGCAGGGTGGTCAGCCCGGTGACCACTGAAAGCAACCTGGTACTACCGAACCCGCACGGCAGGCATGTCGACCAAGTTGTGTCCACGGTCTTGACCTTGCACGTTCGGGGTGCGCCCGCCGGTAGGTCGGAACACCTTGCCATGCCGGGGACCGGCAACAACTCGGTCGTGGCGATTTGCGGCGAGCGGGGAGCCGGCAAGACCACGATACTCGAGCAGGTCTGCCACCGACTCGGCGAAAGTGCTGACCTGGTGCTTCCCACGATACGGCCGGAGTTCTTCTCCGCCAACGACTCCGTCCTCGGGCTGGCGCTGGCGCACCTGCGCCGAATCCTGGAGACGCGACGCCCCGACATCCTGCAGAAGAACTTGAGCGACGAGGCGACGGTCGGCGTGTACCTCAACCGCCTGCTGCGCCGGGCAAGCATTATCGGAGACCGCGACCTGTACGACGAACGTCACCGGGGGCACTCGCTTGAAGAGATCGCCGAGGATTTCGTTCGCTCCGCATCAGTGGGCTCGAGTTTCGCCGGCCAGTGGTGCGAACTGGCGTCGTTCATTCTGCGCGAGCTGAAAAATGGCGGGGTCGAACAAGCCCATGGCCGGGTGCCGGCGCTCATCGTGTCCGTGGACGACGCAGACCTCGCACCCGAAGTACTGCCGCGCGTTCTAGTCGACTTGCGGCTGATGACCGCCGTCCCTCAGGTGATCTGTCTGGTGTGCATCGACCTGGCCGAGGCGAGGCGGGCCCTCAGCGAACACTATCTGCGCAACTACTCCCACCTGATGGGCGTCGCCGGCAGCCTGGGAGGCAAAGGAACGCCAATCTACAGCGTCGTGGAAAGCCAGTTGTCGAAAGCCGTACCGCCACAGTGGCGGACCACGATCCAGGAACTCACCGTAGATGAGCGACTTAAATTCGCTCCGCTGGAGGCCACGGATGCCGCACCCCTGCTGTCCGTGCTGAACACCTTCCAGCTGTCCGCGGGCGGCGCACGGGAAACGCAACTCAGCGAGCTTTTCGTCCTGCCGGGCACCGACCGGGCCTCGCCGTACGCACACTGCCTGTCATCCAACCCTCGAGACTTGGAGACCCTCTATTTCCAGCTGCGGAACGCAGTCAACGGGGATCCGCAGCAAGTGAGCGGCATGGCCATGCGAGCCCTCATAGAGCACGGTCTGGAGTTCGGCTTGCGCAACTCTGGCGACGTTCCAGCCGTTCCGTCTGATCTCGCGTACTTCGACCTGAGCAGCGGCGTGGCTGTGGTCCGCCTGGGACTGAACAACATCAAGTTCTACGGCGCCGGTGGTGGCGAACACGTGATTCTGCCGACGCAAGGGATGCCGGAGGGTTCCGAGGTGGCCGTCGGCGAGTTGGAGCGTACCTCCGCCGCCTACGCCAAGGGCAACGAGGACCTCAACAACGCCCCGAAGCTTCACCAGGCGGCCACCAACTCGTTGTTGCTGGCCCGAGAGTTCTCCTATGCCTATTCGGTTGTCCACGAGGAACTGGGGGGCCGCGCCCCGATCAGGGGCGGCCCGCGCGGGTCGCACGCTCTGCGGATGACCGTTGGTCGGGACACCACCGACCAAATGCATCTGCTGTACCCGGCCTGGGAGGCGTACTACGACTACTTCCTGGTGGAGGAGGGCTGGCGGTTCATCGTCGACGTGATCAAGCAGCAAGCGCAGAACTGGATCGAGCACAAGGCGCCGATGGCCGCGATCACGCTCGAATGGTGGCGCCTGCTTGCGCATGTACAGGCGGACCGCCGACTGCCACCGAGCCTAGGCGACATTGTCCGCTCGATCGGGCACGAGGGTGCCGGATCAACCCGTGTCGCCGCGAGACACTTGGACGAAGTTTGGCGTCAATTGGAGGACGTGTACACACGGGAACTGTCCCGGAATGAGGGGCGAGCGCGGGATTTCGTCCAGTGGGTGGAGTCCTTGCTGCTATTCGTCTGCCACCCGGCAATCCACGACGACTGGTTCACCGAGTTCATAATCGACCGACGTGAGCTGCTGCTGAAACGTCGCGGACGATTGTCCGTCGGAAACGCACGTTTCGTCAGCGCGATGTCCAGCCGTTTACGTCGGATCACAGAAGAGCCATGGATCGAACCGTTGATCGCCCTGATCAAGAGGTTCGATTGGGAAGCGGGCGCGGAGATTGAGCGACTGCATATCGCCGTTACCGAGGAGCGGGCTCGTAACCTTACTACCCGCTTCGGCGCCTACGCGGTCGGCAGCGTGCGAGGCGAACGCGATGCCAGCGCACCACCACCACGTCAAGCACTCTTCCACGCCGCAATGACTGCTCTCAATGATCTCGAGCGAGAGGCACGGCCGGAAGGCGGTCCATGAGTGAAGCGCAATGGAACCGCTTTCGTGCTGGATGCTCTCGCGCAGACGTTCGGTTCGATCCATTCCTTGGAATGGACCGACGAGCTGACTGAGAGCTGGTTTGTCAACTTGGGTCCCGCCCTCCGGCAGAATGGACACTATAAGGCTGCTGACCTACCGATTAGATTGCGGGAGTTGTTCGCGGTCGTAGCTCGGGATACGCCTTGGGTCGGATTGCTCAGGCATGCGGTGAGCAGCGTATTGAACAAATCTGATCGAAATGGGACCGCTCGGCTCGATGCGCTGCGTATGCTAAGAACCGTTCTGCCGTACGACATCATCGAACTTGCGTCGGACCACAGCAGGAAGGAGTTGTTGGCCACCCTCTGTACTCATCGCGTGCGGGCGCTGTTCGACGCTGGAGTGGCCGACGCGCACGTCCACTCGGGCGGAGCCGCGCCAATGAGTGCTGCCCTGGAACTGGTTATCAAGGGTTCGGTGACGTCCCTGTCGAAGAACCTTTCTCTGATAGATTCGGTGCCCGACAGCCCGTTTGAGCCGGACCTTGTCGGCAAGGATGTGACTGGTAGGACGCTGGTCCATGTTTATCCGATGCTGGCGGGGCTCTGCTGGGTGGCTGCGGTGCTCGCGGAGGGTGTTGGATCATGGCGGGAGAACGCGGGCCTGCGCGGAGGTGTACCCGGTCAATGGGCACACGATGGGCAGTTCTGGTTCAGGATTGCGATGCTCGCGAGAAAACAGCAGGACCTGCGATACCGTGACTTGGTCCCGCTCTGGGAGGGCATTCGCATGCTTGCGGACGCTGAGCTGGTGCCCAATTTCACACGTCTGCGTCGGGAAATGCAGCAAGTTTTTGGAAATGGCCATAATTTCCGGCCGGATCGAGAGACAACGGTGCTGCTGCGGGGCATAGTCACCACGATTGGCGTGTTACACATGGTGATAACCAGCCCTTTGCGTAGCTATCTGGACGAGTTTGCTGATCGATTCGCCCTGCTTTCCCGATTCAGGAAGGTGCACGACCTGTTGGGGGATGACTCCTTCGACACCGGTGCCGGACTGAACAGTGCCGCATCGCGCGTGTCATCGGCGGTTCGGTACATGTGTGCTGACACCTCGCTCACCCGCCTGGAACTACGGAAGACGGTGAAGCCTTCTTCTCCCGGCCGCGTGAGCCTCGCCAAGAAGGAAATCCTCAACGACGTTCGCGACCACTTGATCGGTGTGCGCGACTATCTGCAAGAGGCACGCGGCTCGCTGGTTGTGCAGATGCCGGTGAGCTTCGTGCGTAACACGATCCAAGAGCAGGATTCACTGCTGCATGAGGACGGTGTCGATACGGTCCTCAGCCGGCGGTCACACCGGTTCCCCCTGCCCTCCGCTCTGGCGATCTCGCACGCCATCGCTCAGGTTGTCAACGACCGACCGGAACTTTGGTCGTTCATCGGTGGCGTGGACGTTGCCGGGAGAGAGGACAACTGCCCGAACTGGGTGTTCGGCATCGCCTACCGCTATCTGGACGGCCTGCTGTCCACCGAGCCGCGACGCCGGCCGTTCGTCTACTCTATTCACGCGGGTGAGTACTTCGCGTCTCCGTTGCAGGGGCTACGCAGAATCGGCGAGGTGCTGATGTTTGAGACTCCGGTCTCGCGGATCGGGCATTGTCTTGCGCTCGATCCGGACCGTGAGCAGGTTGGCGGACTGTCTTATCCCTATCGCGCCGCCGAGTTCCTGGACGACCTCTGCTGGGCATACAACTTTACCGAGAGTTCGGGAGCTCAGTTGCCGGGAGCTACCGTTCTCAGTCTCGCCGAATGGCTCAGGAAGCTTGCCGGAGCCGTGTTCGGCATCGAGGTGGAGCCCTCCGTGCTCGGTCGCTGGTACGCCCGGCGGTTCTCCACCGCCGCCCTGGCCGAGATCGGGGTCAGCGCGTTGAGGCCACACGGAGATCTGACCGATGACACCGTGGCCGGCGCATCGATCGAGTCGGATGTCCCGCGGGAGTTCGAGGATCTGGCGAACGTCCTGCTGGCCGCGTTCGTGTTCCGGGGAAAGTTCAGGTACCGCGGTGCGTCGATCCCACCAGTCGAGTATGACGGAAACTATCGGCTACTTACCGGCAGCGGCGAGCTGCGTGAGCTTGCAGCCGAGCTGTATCGGTTGTTGCGACCCCACGTCGTCGAGGTGCTGCGCCGCGGCGACGACCCCGTCGTGGTCGAGTGCTGTCCGTCATCGAACATCGCCATCGGCGACTACGAGGGATTCCATACCCACCCGCTTGCGCGGTTCCTCAACGAGAATCTCAGGTGCACGATCAACACGGATGACCCTGGAATCTTTGTCTCCTCAGTCGAGGAGGAGTTCATTTCGCTGGCCGCCACGAGACTTTACACACCTGCCGTACTGCAACACATTCGAGATGTCGGTCTGGCCCGTACTGCTATGGGCATGCCCGACGCCGGGTGCGACTGGAGGTTCTACGACGATCTGTTCACTAGGGCGTACCTGGGCTAGTGACGCGCCGCCCGGTCCATCATGGGTTGACGGTGATCGTGAAGGTGGATGTGGTGTTCCTGATGTTCTGGCGGTTGTCGCGCATGGTCAGGCCGTTGAAGACGGCCGAGCCGACGGCGGGGCCTTGGCTGGGTTCCGGCATCTCGTTGGCCCAGATGGCGAAGCCGGACTTGGCGTCGAACTGGTCGCCGCTGCCGCGGGCGCCGGTGATGGTGATGTTGGTGAAAACCGTGTCGCGGATGGGGAACTGGGGGGATCCGCCGACGTAGTTGGTCTGGAACATGATGCCGTGGTAGGTGGGGTCGACGATGTCCACGTTGGACACGCGGATGCCTTGGAAGACCTTGGAGGCGGAGAAGATCCAGATCGCGGGGAAGGTCTGGGCGCCCCAGAAGTGGCCGCCGGCACGGACGATGGAGATATTCTCGAACCGGGTGGGCGGGTCGGCGCCGAAGCCGTTCATGGGGATGCCGAAGTCGAGCGAGCTTATCGTGATGCCGGAATACACCAGTGTGTCGGCGATGTGGATGTTGCGGAACACGTTGTTGAACCCGCCGTAGACCGCGACGCCGGCGGCCCGCCAGGTCAGCAGCGACGTGAGGTTCTCGTAGACGTTGCCGGTCACCTCGCCGCCGCCGGCGTCCTGGGCGTTGAACAGCGCGAAGCTGTCGTCGCCGGAGGCCCGGGACTCGTTGTTGGTCACCAAATTGCCGGTGCTGCCGTTGGTCATGTTGATGGCGTCGGCGAACAGGTTGCGGATCCGGGAGTTGCGGATGGTGACCCGGTCGGTGTTGGTGCCCCAGTAGAGGCAGACCATGTGCTCGGCCCAGATGTTGTCTATCACCATGTCGGCGACGTTGCTGAAGTCGAACACCTTGCCGGGGCCGTCGATGCGGGACGTGTAGTTGCCGAAGTAGGCGAAGTTGGCGAACACCGAGCCGTTCGCGGTGGACTCGGCGCGGAAGCCGACGTCCGTGTTGTCCTGAGTAGAGGGTGCGAGGAACCTGGTGTACCACGGCCCGGCGCCGATCACCCGCACCGGCTTGAGGTACACCTGGAACTTGCCGGACGTCTGGTAGTCGCCGGGCGGCAGGTACACGCCGACGAGGTTTCCAGTGCTGTCCATCCGGACCCGGTCCAGCGCGTTCTGCACGTCCTGGTGGGTGAACCCGGCCGGCACCGCGTACCGGGCGGGGTCCGGGTTCGGGATCGGCGCCACCTGCTCGAGGTTGACGAAGTCGATGGCGTACGTGGTGCCGTTCGCCGGGTCCTTCTGCAGCCGGATCCGGCTGCCGGCCGGCACCGTGGCGTTGAGCAGCACGTTGGCCTCGTCGTAGATGTGCCGCGGGGGACCGGCGCCCGGTGAGTTGCCGGGGCTGGCTTCGGCGCCGTAGAGCCAGGCGAACCGCGAGGTCAGGTTGATGGCCTTGTGGAACGCGCCGTTGACGTAGATGTTGAGCGTCGAGCCGATCCCGCCGCCGCCCGGCGCGTCCGGGATGGAGAATCGGGTGACCAGCGTGTTGGTGCTGGCCCTGGTGGTGAACTCGACGAAGCTGCCGGTGGAGTTCAACGTGACGGCCCGCCGGCCGGACGCCTCGCCGGCGAGGTCGCCGACCGTCCTGTTCGGACCGACGATCGTCGCGCCGCCGCCGATCACGGCGTCCTCGGCCTCGTACATGTCGTAGGGCATGCTCGCGCCGCGGCCGACGAACAGGTTGTGGCTGCTGGTGTTGTTGCCCCGCATGGCCGGCAGCTCGTTGGCGTCGTCGGCCAGCACCACCCGCACGGTGTACCGGCCGTTGGCCGCCGTCCAGGTGCCCAGGTTGACCGGGGCGGTGGTGGCGCCCGCGCCGATCACCCCGGTGTGCCCGCCGGTCAGCGTGCGGACGGTGGCGCCGCCGGCGTCGAGCACGGTCAGCGTGATGCCGTGCGCGCCGGACGCCGAGGCGACGGTGCCCTGGTTGCGGATCCCGACCGAGAACGTCACCACGTCGCCCGCGGCGGGGTTGCTCGGCGACCAGCTCACCGGCGAGGCGACCAGGTCCGAGCTGACCACCGGGTCCGGATCGGGCTCGGGCACACCGAACACCTGGAGCTCGGCGGCCTGCCCGGCGGGCGCCCCGGTGTTGGCGGTGTACCGCAGCCGGACGTCGGCCGCGGTGGCGGACACCGGGATCGTCACGGTGTTGCCCGAAGCCGGGTCGAACACGTACGGCGCCGCGGCCGCGATCGTGGTGAACGCCGTGGCGCTCTGCTCCCGGCCGAGCACCTCGATGGTCTGCGTGCGCCGGCCCCAGATCGGATCGGGATTGAGCCGCACGACCACCGAGCTGATCGTCGCGTTCGCGCCGAGGCTCACGGTCAGCGTGTTCGGGTAGCTGTTTGCCGCGCCCTCCCAGTAGGTCGACGCGTTGTCGTCGTTGGCGTTGGTCGCCACGAACGTATGCACGTGCGAGGATGCGGTGATCGGCTTGCCAAGGGCCAGGTTCCGCGGCGCCGGCTCCCCTGTGGACGGTCCGTGCACCTCGAGCTCGGACAGCTGGCCGGCCGGCCATCCGGTGTTGGCGGTGATGTGCAGCCGGACGTACCGGACGGTGGCGGCGGCGAAGGTGATCGTCACCGTGCTGCCGGTCGCCGGGTCGAAGGCGTAGCCGGCGGAGGCGACCAGGTCGGTGAAGCCCGTGCCGTTCGTGCTGCCCCGCACGGCCAGGGTCTGGGTCCGGGCCGGCCAGTTCGCGGTCGGCAGCGTGAGCACCACCCGGTCGACGGCGACGGCGGCGCCGAGGTCGGCCTGGATCCACTGCGGGAAGGCGTTGTTGGCACTCTCCCAGTAGGTCGCCCGGTTCCCGTCGCCGGCGTTGCTCGCGACGTAGGGGCCGGTGGCGCTGCTGGCCGTGAGGGTCGCCGCCAGCGGGGCCGCCTCGGCGGGCGCGGCCGGACCGGCCAGCGGGAGCAGGGTCGGGAGCAGGGTGCCGGCGAGGATCGCGGGGATCAGCCGCGAGATCAGGCGCTTCATCGCGTTCCTCTCGCAGGGGGAGCGGAAAGTTGCAGAGATCAGTACAGTTCTTGCGCGCTGAAATACAAGAGTTACAGACACGCGGCGGATGCGTCAATGCCGAAGTGAGCGGGCGACTACGCGGCGACGTGGACGGCGGCGAGGTCGATGTCGCGGATGGGATCGCTGGCGGCGATGCTGACCCGCTCGCTCCACACCGCGTGGCCGTGGCCGGACCAGAGGGGGATCACCGGCAGGTCGCGCAGCAGCTGGTTCTCCGCGACCCGGTAGAGCTGGTCGCTGCCGGCCGGGTCGGTGGCCGCGTCGGCGGCGGCGAGCGCGTCGGCGAACCCGGCGTGGGTGTAGCCCACGATGCCGGTCATGGGCTCGCGCGGGCTGGCGGTGAACAGCGGGCGGGACACCAGGAACGGGCCGTCCGGGCGGTCCCGGGCCGGGCCGCCGGGCAGCGGCTGGGCGATCACGTCGAGCTTCAGCGTGCCGCGCAGCTGCTCGACGAGGGCGCCGACCCAGGGCTGCTGCCCCGGGTCGTGGTAGAGGTGGACCGGGCCCTGGATCGGAGTGCCCTGGCCGAGCAGCGACGTGGCCGCACCCGGGTCATGGTTGCACGGCCGGCACGGGCCCTGGCGCGCCGCCAGCGCGACCGACGGCGGCAGCAGCGAGCGCGCCGGGTCCACCTGGCGGTCGAGCGGCCCGGCCTCCAGCGCGGCCCTGTCCACCGCGAGGGAGAACGCGTGGCGCACCGTGGGCTCGGCGAACCGCTTGTCCCACAAGGGAAGCGCCAGGTAGGTCAGGTCGGGCAGCGGCCACTGCAGGTGCCGGCCGCCGAACTCGGCACGCATCGACTCGTGGCTGGCGCCGGGCACCGTGGTGGCCACGTCCAGCGCGCCGGTGCGCACCTGGTTGTACAGCACGGCGGGATCGTCGACCACCCGCACCGCGATCTCCCTGGCCGTGCCCGCGTCGCCGGAGTACCCGTCGAAGCGGACCAGCCGGGCGCCGGACCCCGGCTGCCACGGCTCGGCCATCCGGTACGGCCCGTTGCCCACGGGCGCCCTGGCGAACCCGGCCCAGTCCCTCGACGACAGCACGGCGTCCGGCAGCGGGTACAGCGCCGGCGCGCCGAGCACCAGCGGCACCTGGGCGAACGGCCGCTCGAGGACCAGCTCGACGGTCGTGTCGTTCACCGCGCGCAGGTCCTTGGCCCGCAGCACCTGGGTGAGCACGGTGGCGCCCGGCCAGCGCTGCGCCATGGCCGCCTGCCAGGCGCCGGTGTAGGACCGGGCGGTGACCGGCGAGCCGTCGTGGAACCGCTGGCCCGGCCGCAGCGTGATGGTCCATACCACCTGGTCGGGGCTGGTCACCGCGGCCGCCGCCCGCGGGGTGACCTCGTGCGTCCGGGGATCGTGCGTCGTCAGCGGCGTCCACAGCGCGCCGGTGATCATCCGGCCGGGCGCATCGGTGACCTGCGCGGGCAGCAGGCTGGCCGGCTCGCGCACCCCGATCCGGTAGGTGCCCGGCTCGGGTCCGGGCGCCTCCTGGTCGCCGCACCCCGCGAGCAGGAGCGCGACGACGAGCACCCTTACCGCCGAACGAACCTTCCGCGCGCCGATCACGCTGGTTACGGTAGGCGCATCGACTCCGTCGGGGAGGTTGAGGTGCGTTCCTGGTTCCTGCGCTCGGGTTTCGTCGCCGCGGTGGTGGTGGCCACCGCCCTGACCGCGATTCCCGCCGACGCCTGCAACGAAGCCAGCCCGAGCGCGGGCGCCGAGCACGCGCAACACGCCGCCCCTCAGGCGGCCCCGGCCGCCGCGACGTCGGCCGTTCGGGGCGTGCAGCACCTGGCCAACCTGCCGGACGCGGCCGGCGCCATCGCGATCAACTTCATCCGGTACGGGCACCGCGACGTCATGTTCGTCATGGGCCAGTTCGGGGTGAAGTCGTACGACATCACACGGGACCCGACCCGGCCGCGGTTCCTGTCCGAGGTCTCCATGCCCGGCATGTGGCAGATGGAGGACACCGAGGTCGACCCGGTGCGCAAGCTGGTGTTCCTGGCCCGTGACCCGCGCGCGTTCGGCGGCAACGTGCAGACCGGCGAGTCCGGCATCTACACCGTGGACGCGTCGAACCCCGAGGCCCTCGCGGTGATCAGCTACGTCATGGTGCCGGCCGGGCACACCACCAGCTGCATCAACCGCTGCCAGTTCCTGTGGACCGGCGGGCCGGCCAAGGCCAGCACCATGCCGGCGGAATGGGGCGGCCGGCCGATCTGGGTGACCGACATGCGGGATCCACGCAACCCGGTCGTGTTCCCGGACCCGATCGACCTCGGCCGCAACGACGGCAAGACCGACTACTCGCACGACGTGCAGGTCGACGAGATGGGCATCGCCTGGGTGTCCGGCCGCGGCGGCACCCGCGGTTACTGGACCGACGGCGCGCACCGCGACCCGCTGACCGGCAAGGTGCGCCGGGCCACCGCGCTCAACCCGATCCCTTACGCGGGCGGCGGGATCGACGAGCTGGCGGCGCCGTCGCGGTTCATGCACAACAGCTTCCGGCCGGTCGGCGGCCGGTCCGCCGAGGACGGCCCGGAGGCGGACGGCCACGGGCGGTTCGGCAACCTCATCTACGTCACCGAGGAGAACTTCGTCGACGGGTGCGCAGGCGACGGCGTGCTGGTGATCGCCTCCCTGCGCGGCTCGTTCAACGGCGAGGGCTGGCGGTCCACGCCGGAGAACCCGTTCCGCCTCGAGCCGGTGGGCACCTGGGGCGTTGCCGGCCAGGAGGGCAGCGACCCGGCAAGCGCCGACTGCTCGGCGCACTACTTCCAGGTGCGGGGCAACATCCTGGCGCAGGCCTTCTACGCGCAGGGCACCCGGTTCCTGGACATCAGCGACCCGACCAACCCGACCCAGATCGCGTACTTCCGTCCTGGCGACGGCCGGGCCTGGGCGCCGTACTGGCACCGCGGGCTGGTTTTCGTCGCCGACAACCTGCGCGGGGTGGACATCCTTAGACTGACCGCGTGACTGATCAGGACGCCGAACTGCTCGCCTGGGCGCCGCGATCCGCCGAGCAGGGTGTCCAGGCGCAGCCGGAAGACATGCGGCTGGCCGGGTACAGCGACTTCCGGCTGATCGCCGAGGGTGGCGAGGGCCTCGTCTACCGGGCCCGGCAGGACGGCCTCGACCGGTACGTGGCCATCAAGGTGATCAACGTCGGGGATCTGGACCGGCTGGCCCGGTTCCGCCGCGAGCTGGAGATCACCGTCCGGCTCGGCCGCCAGCACCCGCACATCGTCACCGTCATCGATACCGGCACCGCGCCGGGCGGGCGGCCGTGCATCGTGATGGAGTACTACGACCTCGGCTCCCTGCACGACCGGCTGCGCGACCGCGGCCCGCTGCCGGTGGTCGAGGTCGTCGCCGCCGGCACCGCCGTCGCCGACGCGCTCGCCTTCGCCCACGCGCAGGGCTTCCTGCACCGCGACGTCAAGCCGCAGAACATCCTGGTGCTGCCCACGTCCTACGTGCTCGCCGACTTCGGCATCGCGCGGATGGCCGACGCCGGGCACACCTCGTCGCTGCAGATGGTCAGCTACCGGCACGCCGCCCCGCAGATGATCGACGGCCGGTCGCCGTCGCCCGCCGACGACCTGTGGTCGCTCGGCTCGACCCTGTTCACGCTGCTCGACGGCGCCCCGCCGTTCGCCTCGGAGAACCCGGACGAGGACACCGTGCTATCCTATTTGGACCGGGTGCGCTCGGCGGAGCCGCGACCGATCCGCCGGGCCGACGTACCGCCCGAGCTGGCCGCGGTGATCAGCCGGTGCCTGAGCAAGCGGCGCGAGGACCGCTTTCCCGACGCCGCCGCGCTGCGCTCGGCCCTTGCCGCCGTGCCGACCGAGGCCGTGGGGTGGACGCCGTCCATGCCGATCGCCGACTTCGGACCGCGGCCGACCCCGCCGCCCGAGCCCGAGGCCCGACCGGTCGGGTCCGAAGTGGACCCGGAGCGGACCACGCTCGGCCCGGGGAGCGACCTCGCCGGCCTGACGGTCCGGCTGCCCGACGACCCGACCGCGTTGCCGGACTTCGGCCCGCAACCGGACTTGGGCGCGCAACCGGACTTCGGGCCGATGCCCGCGGACTACCAGGCGCCGGCGCCGTGGCGGCCGGACACCACGGTGAGCCTGGCTCCGACCCCGCCCGCCCCGCCGCGCCGCCGGGTGCGCCGCGTCCTGCTGTTCGCCGTGACCGCGATCCTCGTCGGCGGCGCGATCGGCGTGCTCGCCACCGTCGTGAGTGGGCTGAGCAGGCAGGCGCGGCAGCCACCGCCGCCGTCGAGCACCGCGGCGCCTCCGTCCACTTCGGAGCAAGCCACCACGACCGTGCCGGCCGGCGGCAACCCGGCGTTCACGCCCACCCTGAACCGCCTTGAGGACCAGGGCAACGCCATCACGCTGATCTGGTCCGACCCGTCCGGCGGCAAGGCCCAGTTCGTCGTCGTCGACGTGACCGGTCCGCGCCGGGTGGCGCTTGCCACCGTCGTCCCCGGCGTTACGACGTACACAGTGGACGGTCTGGACCCGGCCGCCGAGGAGTACTGCTTCCAGGTGCTGGCGATCGGGCTCAACGACCAGGCCAACGAGCGCGGCGCCTCCGACCGCACCTGCGCGGTCCGCTGAGTTTCTCCCGGGCTGTCACACATCGGCCGCGGCCGGTGTCTCCATGCCGAGACCGGCACCTGAGGAGGAGACGTGACCAGCAACACCCGGATTCCCAAGGCCGAGATCACCGGCGTCTACGGCGCCGTGCTGAAGAAGTTCAGCAGGAAGATGTTCGGCGTCGTGCCCGACGGCCTCGCGGTGATGTGGCACAACCGGCCGGTGCTCAAGCTCGGCCTCGGCCTCGGCCGCAAGGCCGCCAAGTGGAACGCGTGCGACAAGGACCTGAAGTCCTACGCCCACATGGCGGTGGCGTCCCTGATCGGCTGCTCGTTCTGCCTCGACCTCGGGTACTTCCAGGCGCACAACGAGGGGCTCGACGTGGCCAAGGCCAGGGAGGTGCCGCGGTGGCGGGAGTCGGACGTGTTCACGCCGCTTGAGCGCGACGTCCTGGAATACGCCGAGGCGATGTCGCACACGCCGCCGACGGTCACCGACGAGCTGTCCGCCCGGCTGCTCGAGCGGCTCGGGGCGCCGGCGATGGTCGAGCTCACCGCGTGGATCGGGCTGGCGAACCAGTACGCCCGGTCGAATGTCGCGCTCGGCATCGAGGGCCAGGGGATCTCGGCGTCGTGCGGCCTCGCGCCCCTTGCGCGGCCGAGCGCCGTAGCGTCGCCGGCATGACCGACGACCCGTTCGTCGCCCACCGCAGCCTGCTGTTCACCGTCGCCTACGAGCTGCTCGGCTCGGCCGCCGACGCCGAGGACGTCGTGCAGGAGACCTGGCTGCGGTGGTCGGCGGCCCGGGCCGATGTCCGCGACCCGCGGGCCTACCTGGTGCGGATCGTCACCCGGCAGTCGCTCAACCGGCTGCGCACGCTGGCCCGGCGGCGCGAGGAGTACGTCGGCGAGTGGCTCCCCGAGCCGCTGCTGACCAGCCCGGACGTGGCCGAGGACGTCGAGCTCGCGGAGAGCGTCTCGTTCGCGATGCTCACCGTGCTCGAGACCCTCGGCCCCACCGAGCGCGCCGTGTTCGTGCTGCGCGAGGTGTTCGAGACGCCGTACGACGAGATCGCCGAGGCGGTCGGCAAGACGCCGGCGGCGGTGCGGCAGATCGCCCGCCGCGCCCGGGAGCACGTGGCCGCGCGGCGGCCGCGGGCGCGGGTGAGCCGGGCCGAGCGGGAGGCCGTCGTGGCGCGGTTCCTGGCCGCGGTTCGCGGTGGCGACCTGCAGGGGCTGCTGGACGTGCTCGCGCCCGACGTCGTGGCCGTGGCCGACGGCGGCGGCGTGGTCGCCGCGGCTCGCCGGCCGGTCAAGGGCGCCGACCGGCTGGCGCCGGTGCTGAGCAACCTGGTCAAGGTGGCCGACGTCGAGGTGCTGCCGATGTGGCTCAACGGCGCGCCCGCGGTGCGGCTCGACCTCGACGGCAAGCTGGACACGGTGGCCAGCCTGGTGATCGAGAACGGTCGGATCACCCGGATCTACGCCGTCCGCAACCCGGCCAAGCTCGCGCGACTCGGCGAGGTGGCGGCACTGAGCCGGTTTGCCGGCTAGCGGCGCCACAGCGGACGCGGGTCCACCGACCAGAACAGCCTGCGGTACCACGGGATCGCCCGGCGCAGGCCGGAGCGCACCTGCAGCGCAAGCGGCCAGGCGGCGCGGCCGAGCCCGGCCGGGACGGGGCCGGGGGCGAACGCCGCGCGGTCGGCGAGCTGCGCCAGGTGC